>JASHPZ010000089.1 GCA_030037815.1 Thermoplasmata archaeon
CGGTCGGGCGCTCGAGCGCCCGGGCGAGCGCGTGGCCGACCCCCCGCTGCGCGTTCGCGGCGGCCAGTCCCGCGAGCGTCGCCGCGTAATGGAGCGCCGCGCGCGCGTCCGGGTCGTCGCTCCACCGGAGCGCGTGCGGGAGCCGGTCGAGCACGGTCGCGAACGCGTCGAGGGCGAGCGCGTCCGAGAACGGGTTCGCCCAGGCGGAGACGTACGCCTCGAGCGCGAGGGTCGCCGCCTCGAGCGCGCCGTCCAGCACCCGGTCGGGCGGGAGCTCGGAGGCGAATCCCGGGTCGACCATCGCCCACTCCGGCGCGAGCGCGCGGTGCGCGACCTCGAACGGAACGCCCGCCGCGGACCAGAGGTCGACCACGCCGCTCGACTCGGCCCCGCTGCCGCTCGTCGTCGGGATCGCCGCGAGTCGGAGCGGCCCCGGATCGGGCAGCTCGACCAGCGGCGTCGGCCCATCGAGCTCGAGCGCGGGTTGGAGCACGTGGAGCCGAGCCGCCTTTGCGCCGTCGAGGACTCGGCCCCCTCCGACCGCCACGACCCAGTCGGCCGCGTGGGACCGGATCCGGTCGGCGACCGCCCGAACCCCGGCGGGCGTCGTCGGCGCGTCGGGGGCCGACATCGTCGCGACGACCGTCTCGGATTTCAGAAGCTCCTCGGCGACGCGCCGCGGAGCGGGCGCCGCGGCGACCGCCGGGTCCACGACCACGAGCGCGCGCCGCGCGCCCAGGCCGCTCAGCTGTTCGATCGCCCCCGGACCCCACGCGAGCCGCGGGGCGAGGAAGAAGCCGGTCATGCGTTCGACGCGCGGAGCGACGGCCGCGCTACGCGGGCCGGCCCTCGCGACAGCGGCGGCACGCCCCGGTGAGCGAATAGGAGATACCATCCACCGACCACCCCTCGGGGTGGTCCTCGGCGAGACGGGTCAGGAAGTGGAGGTCGAGCTCCGTCAGCTCCACCGCCTGGATCCGGCCGCAGCTGCGGCAGACGATGTGGGCGTGCGGGTCCTCGCGGAGCACGATCGGACCGGGCGGGGCGTGCGCGCGCTCGACGGTGACCCGGGGGAGGGTCGGTGGACTCCGCGCGGCCTTCGTCCGGCGACGGGCACCACGTCGGGGGGGCATCGTCCGGTCGGACCGCCCCACCGCGATAAGAGGGCGTCGGCGCCCGACGGGACTACGTCGGCACCGAGCCAAGCGCCCGGACCATCTTCGTGAACATCGACGTGAACCGCGGCGACCGGACGAAGTGGCCGCCCTCGAATTCGTCGTGCACGACCGGAACGTTCGCGCGCCGCGCGGCGGCCGCGAACCACCGCGCGCAGAGTTCCATGTACCACTCGTCGCCGGTCGAGCCGGTGACGTGGAGGTGCTTCAGCGTCCGCAGCGCGGCCGCCCCGTCGGCCGTCGCGACGCGCTCCACGGGGTCGAACGCCTTCCAGCGCCGCCAGACGTCGGGCCGGAACTCCGCGGTGGTCCAGTCGAACGGCAGCTCGAACGCCCCCGGGTCGGAGTCGACCGGGGAGTAGCTCGCGCTCATCCCGGCGACGATCAATGCCGCGCCGCCCGGGCTCGTCGGGCCGCCCAGGATCGACGGGTCCTGGAACAGTTGCGCGAGGAACGCCTCGGGCCCCCCGCGCCGCCGGTACTCGCGCGCGGCCTTCGGGAAGTCGCTCAGGTAGCACAGCTCGAACCCGAGGTCGCCCGCGCTCGAGGCGACCGCGTCGAAGACGCCCGGGTGCTCGAGCGCCAGGTGGATCGCGCCGAAGCCGCCGCTCGACTGCCCGAGGATCCCGACGGCCGAGGGGCGGAACCGCTCGCGCGCCCACGGTAGGACCTCCCGCACGACGTAGTCGTCGTACCGGCCCATCGCGGAGGAGTTCACGTACTGATTCCCGCCGAGGGCCGTCGTGCAGTCCGGCGAGACCATCGTCGCCTCGCCGACGGCGCGGCTGCGCTGGAGGCGGTCGAACAGGTGGAACAACGTCTCGTCGAACGGCCCCTTGAGGTTCATCTCGACGGGCCCGGAGCCCATGTAGCCGGGGAGGTGGATCAGGAGCGGCTTACCCTCGCTCTCCCCCGAGGGGGGCCGGAGGGTGGCGATCCGCCGTCGCGTCGGGTCCCCGAGCGGATTCCCGACCAGCACCTCGCTGTCGAACTCGACCAGCGCACCGCGGTCGCCGAGGGGCACGACGAACGACCGCTCGCTCTTCTGGCCGACCGGAACGCGGAACGTCACGACTCCCCCTCCGCCGGGAGAACGGGCCGCGGGCTATCTGGGTTCCGCGCTCGGGTCCGGGGCCGGGCCCGGCTCCGGATTCCACTCGTAGTGGAGGAAGGCGACGTCCCGCTTCCACCCGTGCGCCTCGTACAAACGCTGCGCGGGGTTGTCGGTCGCCGTCTCGAGCGTGACGCCGACGGCCCCGGTCTCCCGCGCGAGCGCTTTCGCGCGCTCCAAGAGGCGCCCTCCGACCCCGTGCCGGCGTGCGGTCCGGGCGACGAACAGGTCGTTCAGGATCCACAGCGGCCGGAGCGTGGTCGAGGAGAACGTCGGGTAGAGCTGGAGGAACCCGACCGCCCGTCCCTCCCGGAACGCGAGATAAACCACCGACTCGCGACGCGCCGCCCGCTCCGCCAAGAATCGTCGGGCGGCATCGCGGTCGGGCGGCTCGCGGTAAAACTGCCGGTACTCGTCGAACAACTCGGCCGCGGCCTCGGCATCCGACGGCCTCGCCCGCCGGATCGTGAGGGGGTCGTGCGTGGTCGATGCGTCGTCGTCGGGGACCGGCCCCACTCGCGCGGGCGCCGCGCGGCGCGGCCGCGCCACGAGCTCGCCGCCGCAGTTCGGGCAGCCGGTCGTGAGGGCCCGGGCGCACGCCGCGCAGAACGTGCAGTCGTACGAGCAGACGAACGCGGACGCGTCGCCGGGCAGGGCGGCGCCGCACCGCTCGCAGCGGTCCTTGTACGCCATCCCGCGGTACGGGCCGCCGCGCTACATAGCCTCGTCAACGGGTCGCGGGTCGTTTTAGCGGCCGAGGCCGTGCGGGGCCGCCCATGGACGCCTCGACGTCGCTCTACCTCGCCGACGCGTACCTGAACCGGTTCCCGGCGCGCATCGTTTCCGCGACCCCCGAGGGGTTACGGCTCGACCGCACCGCGTTCTACCCGTCGGGCGGCGGTCAGCCGTCGGACCGCGGTCGGATCCGGTGGCCGGACGGGACCGAGCGCCGGGTGGTCGAGGTGCGGAAATCGGACGACGGGGTCCTCCACCGGCTCGAGCCGTCCGAGGTCGTCCCCACGGGCGAGACGGTCGACGCGGAGGTCGAGTGGCCGCTCCGGTACGCGCACATGCGGTACCACACCGCCCTCCACATCCTGTCGGGGGTCGCCTACCGGAGGTTCGGGAGCGGGATCACCGGGAACCAGATCACCGCCGAGCGGGCGCGCATGGATTTCACCCTCCCCGACTTCGACCGCGCGGTCGCCGAGGAGCTGATCGCGGGGGTGAACGCCGTCGTCGCGGAACGGCGGCCGGTGACCGTGCGGTCGATCTCGCGCGACGCCGCGCTCCAAGACCCCACGCTCGTCCGCGTGGCGCAGGAGTTGATGCCGGACGTCCCGACGGTCCGCCTGATCGATATCGAGGGGTTCGACGTCCAGGCCGACGGCGGCACGCACGTCGCGAACACGGCCGAGGTCGGTCGCGTGCGGCTCGAGAAAGTCGAGAACAAGGGCGCGAAGAACAAGCGCCTCTACCTGACCGTCGACCCGGCCGGGTCCGACGCGCCCACGCCGCACGCGCTGGCGACGTGAACTCCGGGCGTCGCACCGGCCCGTCCGTCGCCTCCCCCTCGGCCGAAGCCTGATTCGCACGTCCGTCTTGGGCCGACCATGGCGCCCCCGCAGGTCCAGTTTGCGAACCCCGCCACGATCGCGCCGCCGACCGGCTACTCCCACGTCGCGGACGTGCGGGGCGGTCGCCTGGTGTTCGTCGCCGGCCAGGTCGCCCTCGACCCGTCGGGCGCGCTGGTCGGCCCGGGGGACTATCGCGCGCAGGCCGAGCAGGTGTTCCGGAACCTCGCCGCGGCGCTCACGCACGTCGGCGGTTCGTTCCGGAACGTCGTCAAGATGACCATTTTCGTGCGCGACATGGCGCAGCTGCCCGAAGTCCGCGAGGTCCGGGACCGGTACGTCGACCGCGAGCGCCCGCCGACGAGCACCGCGGTCGGGGTCGCGGCGCTGGCCCGGCCGGAGTTCCTGCTCGAGGTCGAGGCGGTCGCCGCGCTGGAGTAGCGAGACACGGCGGGGGCTGCGGGAGCCCTCCGGGGGAACCCCTCCCGGCTCGGCGGGGGCCTCCGCGCGGAGGACTCGCACCCCTTCGTTCGTACGAGGTTCCGGTAACTCACACCGGCGGGTCCACGGCCTTCGTGCGGTCGGGAGCCCGACCGGAGGTTCGGTGCGGGGAGAGGGATTTGAACCCACGAACCCCTACGGGACCAGACCCTGAATCTGGCGCCTTTGGCCAAGCTTGGCAATCCCCGCGCGGCGGGGCCGAGCGAGGTCCGCCTTAAGATGGTTCCGCGGAGGCGGCCCTACGCCGGCGCGGCCGCGCGGGTCCCGGCGTCGGTCCGCTCCTCGTTCAGGACGTCCATCGCCTCGCCGACCGTCGCCTTCTCGTGGACGATCGCCCGCAGCGCCTTCAGCATCGCGACCGGGTGCGCCGACTGCCAGATGTTGCGGCCCATGTCGACGCCGTGGGCGCCCTCGTCGATCGCGTGGCGCGCGAGCTCGAGCGCGGCCTTCTCGGAGTCGAGCTTCGGGCCCCCCGCCACCACGATCGGGACGGGGCACGCCTCGACGACCTTCGCGAACTGCTCGCAGTAGTACGTCTTCACGATGTGCGCGCCGAGCTCCGCGGCGACCCGGCTCGCGAGCGCGAGATACCGCGCGTCCCGCTTCTCGAGCTCCTTCCCGACGGCGGTGATCGCCATCACGGGGATGCCGTACTCCTCGCCGTCGTCCACGAGCTCCGCGAGGTGGACCAACGATTCGTGCTCGTGCGGCGCGCCGACGAACACGCTCAGCGCGACAGCGCTGACGTTCAGGCGGGCCGCGTCCGCGAAGCGGGTCGTGATCGCCTCGTCCGAGAGGTCGTCCTGGAGGATCGTCGCGCCCCCCGACACGCGCAGCACGATCGGGGTGGTCGCGGTCGGGTCGACGCACCGGCGCAGGATGCCGCGGGTGAGCGCGAGCGCGTCCGCGTGGGGGAGGAGGGGCGTGATCGTGGCCCGCGCGTTCTCGAGGTGGTGGGTCGGGCCCATGAAGTAGCCGTGGTCGACCGCGAGCATCACGGTGTTCCCGCTCGCGGGCGAGAACATCCGGTGCATCCGGTTGCGCATTCCCCAATCCATCGTCCGCGCCTCGCCGGTCGCGAGGGGGCGGCGTCTTCTTAGCGGTTTAGGGACGGCGCGGAGGCGCCGGCGCTCCCGGCCGGCTCGTGGTCGGGCGGGCGCCGGCTCACGGGGACCCGACGGTCCTCCTTGACGCGGTTCAGGACGACCTGCGTGTTCGACCGCTCGACGTGCGGGTCCTGGAGCGCGTGCTTCACGAACCGGTCGAGGTCCCGCCGGTCGCGGAACCGCCCGATCAAGAGGGCGTCGTGCTCGCCCGTGACGTCGTAGATCGCGTACGCCCGCGGGTCGCGGGCGAGCCGCTCCTCGACCTCGCGCAGCCGTCCCTTCGAGATGCGGACGCCGACCAGGGCCCACAGGTCGAACCCGAGCTGCTCGTCATCGAGGAGCGGGATGTAGCCGCGGATGACGCCCTGGGCCTCGAGCCGCTCGACCCGCGCGCTCACCGTGGTCGGCGACACCTTGAGGCGGTGCGCGATCTCGCGGTGGCTCCGCCGCGCGTCCACGTTGAGCTCCTCGAGGATCGACCGGTCGAGCTCGTCCAGCATGGACGTTCGCCGCATGGAGTATCCATCGGTCGGATGGAGTTAAAGGCTCGCGCCCGAGAATTGGACGAACGTCCAATTCGGGCGGCCGCGCGTTTTTCTACCCGCAGTCGGTCCGAGCGGCCGAGGGGTGGCGGGGTGGCGGCGAAGCGCACGAAGGGAGCGACGGGCGGGGCGGCGGTCATCGACCGGCTGAAGACCGAGAAGGTCCGCTGGGTGCAACTGTTCTACACGGACGTCTTCGGGGGGTACAACCAGGTCGACATCCCGCGCGAGGCGCTCGAGCCCGAGATGTTCGACAGCGGCGTCCCGAAGCTCGACGGCTCGTCGGTCCGCGGGTTCCGCGAGATCTACGAGTCCGACATGCTCCTGGTGCCGGACCCGACCACGGTCGCGACCATCCCGTGGAACCCCGAAGTCGGGCCGACGGTCCGGTTCATCTGCGACGTCCGCATCGGCGGGTCGCGCGAGCCGTACGCCCACGACCCGCGCGGCGTCGCGCGCAAGACGGAGTCGATCCTCGCGGACGCCGGCTACGACACGTCGTACTGGGGCCCCGAGGTCGAGTTCTTCGTCTTCGACTCGGTCGAGCTCGTCCCGTCGTACCAGGGCGTCCGGGACGCGTGGGCCGGCTCAGGCTACCTGATCAACCACGCCGAGGCGCCGTGGTCCGGCGGGCTGATCTCCCCGACCGTCCGGTTCAAGGAAGGGTACCACCGGACGCCCCCCCACGACTCGCTCCTCCCGCTCCGCGCCGAGATGTGCAACATCCTCGCCGATTCGTTCCACCTCACGATGGACGCCCACCACCACGAGGTGGCGACCGCGAGCCAGTCGGAGATCAACATCCGGTTCGACGAGCTCGTCCCGATGGCGGACCACGTCCAGGACATCCGCTACGTCATCCGCAACGTCGCGGCCCGGCACGGCAAGATCGGCTGCCTGATGCCGAAACCCGTCTACGGCGACAACGGCATCGGGATGCACACGAACCAGTCGCTCTGGCGCGGCGGGACGAACGCGTTCTTCGACGCGCGCGACCCGTACGCCGAGGTCAGCCAGACGTGCCGGTACTACGTTGGCGGACTCCTCGAGCACGCGCGCGCGCTCTGCGCGATCACGAACCCGATCACGAACTCGTACCGCCGGCTCGTGCCCGGCTACGAGGCCCCGGTGTTCATCGCCTGGAGCAAGGCGAACCGGTCGGCGAACGTCCGGATCCCGTTCTACCACAAGGGCCGGCCCGGCGCGAAGCGGATCGAGTACCGGACGCCGGACTCGTCCGCGAACATCTACCTGACCGAGGCGGCGCTCGCGCTGGCGGGCCTCGACGGGATCCGCCGGAAGATCGAGCCTCCGCCCCCCGTGGACGAGAACATCTACAAGCTGACGAAGGCGAAGCGGAAGGAGCTCCAGATCCGCGAACTGCCGGGGTCGCTCGGGGAGGCGCTCGACTGCCTCGAGTCGGACCGCGACTTCCTGAAGCCGGCGTTCGCGGGTTCGCTCCTCGACACCTACGTCGAATTGAAGCGGGAAGAGCAGCTCGAGCTCAACCTGCGCCCCCACCCGTACGAGTTCTACCGGTACCTCGACGTCTAGGCCCGGTGCCGGCGGCGGTCGCCAACCCCTTCCCCCCGCGCGGGGTCCGCCGGCGCGAGGTCCGACGATGACCGACGCCACGCGGTGGACCGGGGGTCGGGTCCAGACGGGCGCCCGCACCGCGGAGGCGCTCCTGGTCGAGGACGGCCGGGTCGCCGCGGTCGGGTCGGAGGCCGAGGTCCGCCGCGCATCGCCCACCGGGGTCGAACACCGCGCGCTCGCGGGACGGCTTCTCCTCCCGGGTCTCGTGGACGCGCACCTCCACGTCGCCGAGTTGACCCGGAATCGGAACGGGCTGCCGCTCGGCGAACTGCGGAGCGCGGAGGAACTCGAACGCCGGCTCTCCGCGTGGGCGGACGAGCACCCAACCGGACCGCTCGTCGGCCGCGGATGGGACGCCGAGCGGTTCACCGGGCGGGAGACAGTCGATCGCCGGGGGCTCGACCGCGTCGTCCCCGACCGACCGGTCGTCCTGTTCCACGTGAGCGGCCACGCGGCGGTCGCGAACTCGGCGGCGCTCGCGGACGCCGAGCGGATCGGGGGCCCGCCCGAGGCGACGCTCCTGGGCCACGCGAGCGACGGCGCCCCGAACGGGCTCGTCTACGAGGAGGGGCTCCGCTGGCTGCGCCCCGCCGTCGAGGCCGCGCTCGAGGTATCCCCCGACGCGGTCGCCGACACGCTCCGCGACTGCGCCGCGCTCGGCCTGACCCTCGTCGGGACGATGAACACCCACGAGGGTGAGGCCCGCACGCTCGCGACCCTCGACCGGGAGGGCCAGCTCCCGATCGGCGTGCGCGCCTACCTGAATCTCGACCTGGACTTCGACGCGGTACCTCCGCCGGCCGAGCGGCCGGACCGGCGGTTCCGGGTCATCGGGGTGAAGGCGTTCGCGGACGGGGCGTTCGGACCCCGGACGGCCTGGCTGGACGCTCCGTACGCCGACGCGCCCGAGGAGTCGGGCCGCGCGGTCGGCTCGGACGCGGACGTGGCGGACCGGCTCTCGGCCGCCGCCGGGCGCGGGCTCGCCCTCGCGGTCCATGCGATCGGCGATCGGGGCCTTGCCCGAGCCCTCGCGTTCCTCGCGCCGTGGGCGGGCGCCTCCGACCGGCCGCCCGACCGCGTCGAGCACGCTTCCCTGACTCCGCCCCATCTCTGGCCCCTCCTCGAAGGAGTGCGTCCGACGCTCGCGGTCCAACCCGGATTCATCCTGAGCGACCACTGGCTCGACCGTCGCCTGGGGGCCGCGCGCGCCCGCTGGGCGTACGCCTTCCGCTCGCTCCTCGACCGCGGGCTCCCGCTCGCGGGATCGAGCGACGCGCCGTTCGACCCCGTCGACCCGTGGCGGGGAATTCGGGCCGCGGTCGAGCGGGCGGACGAGATCGGACGTTCGGCCAACCGGGACCCGGCCGAGGCCCTACCGGTGGCGGAGGCCGTCCGTCTCTACACCACGTCGGCGGCGGCGGCGCTCGGTGAACCGACCCGCGGGCGTCTCGTCGCGGGGGGCCCGGCCGACCTCGTCGTCCTCGACGCCCCTTCGCTCGAGACCGCGGTCCGCTCCCGGGCGCCTCCGGTCGAGGAGACGTGGGTGGGCGGCCGGCCGGTGTACGTGCGGGCGTCGCCCGCTCCGGGGACAACCGTCTAACCCTCCCCGGGTGTCGACCGGACGTGCCCGAGCGCCCCGAGGTCCCGCCGTTGCGGGAGTTCTCGCCGACGATGCGGGTCGACGTGCTCGTCTCCGACTGGAAGGCGACCCTCCCCCCCGAGCTGCCGGAAGAGGAGCGCGAGCGGACGCTGTACGAGAAGGCGTGGGAAGCGTACCAGGAGGGCGACCACGGGTTCGGGCTCTGGTGCTGGCACGAGTGCGACCGGCTCACGAACAACCTGAACGGCAACATCCGCGAGGTCACGCGGATTCTGGGACCCGGACGGTACTTCGGCTTCTCCCATCGCCGCACGGTCGCGATGGAGGTCCCGATCGAGCGGATCTACCGGCCGCGGAAGGGCGACATGAGCACGCCGCGGACGGACGCGTTCGTCCTGCCGCACTACCAGGTCCTTTGCGTCTACCTCATCCGTTCGGTCTCCGGCGACGCGAAGGCGAAGGCGCTCTACGAGATCGCGATCGGCGAGCTCGAGGACCGCCGCCGCGCCGACCCGTTCCTGCGCCACTTCGAGACGTTCCGCGACCTCCTCGCGCGGACCGGCGGCGCCGCCGCGCCGGGCGCCGCCGGCGCGGCC
>JASHPZ010000090.1 GCA_030037815.1 Thermoplasmata archaeon
CGGGTTCTCCATCCGGTGGACCATCGCGCTGACCGACTCCGCGTGGAACGTCGTGTAGCAGGTCTTCCCCGTCGCCATCGCCTGGAAGACGATGAACGCCTCGGCGCCCCGCACCTCTCCGACCATCAGGTACTGCGGGCGCTGGCGGAGCGCCGCGGCCAGGAGGTCGAACATGTCGATCTCCCCCGGCGCCTTGCCGCTGGTCAGGTTCTTCGCGCCGAAGCCGGCGCGCGTGAGCGACGGGACCCAGTTCTCGTGCGGGAGGTTCAGCTCCCGGGTATCCTCGATCGAGACGATCTTCATCTGCGGCGGGATGAACAGGAGGGTCGCGTTGAGGGTGGTCGTCTTCCCGCTCGCCGTGCCCCCGCAGACCATCATCGACTGGCCGTGCTCGATGGCGATCCAGAGGTACGCCATCATCTCCGGGCTCATCGTCTTGAACTTGAGCAGGTCGACCGGCGTGAACGGGTTGTCGCGGAACCGCCGGACCGTGAACGACGACCCGCGCTTCGTGACGTGCGTCCCGAGGGTCGCCTGGAGCCGCGACCCGTCCGGGACGGTCGCGTCCAGGATCGGGCTCGCGACCGAGATGTGCTTCCCTGAGCGCTGCGCGAGCCAGATGACGAAGTCGTCGAGCTCCTTCGCCTCCGCGAACTTGAGGTTCGAGCGGATCGAGCCGTACTTGCGGTGGTAGATGTAGATCGGGATGCCGACCCCGTCGCACGAGATGTCCTCGACCTCGGTGTCGGTCATCGGGACCTCGACGATCCCGTAGCCGATGAAGTCCCGTTCGAGGTGGTAGAGGATCCGGCCCTTCGTGGTCGGGCTCGGCGAGAGCTCCCACTCCCGCAGTTGGTCGTCCACCATGCGGCGCAGTTCGCGGCGCTTCGACTCGGGGTCGTTCTCGACCAGCGACTCGAAGCCGTCCACCAGGACGACCCGGAGGCGGTCCGTGAGCTCCTTCTCGAGCGGGGCGAGCGGCGGCTCGATCACCTCGTAGAGGTACTCGTTGCGCGTGTTGTGGTAGGTGACGCGGACGTAGGAGAGGCCGGGTCGGATCGGCGCGGTGTCGAGCTCCTTCAGCGCCGGGTCGGCGAGCGGCGGGACCGGCGTGACCTCCCCTTCCGCGCCCTGGCCCGACACCCCGAGGCGCGCGAGCTTCACCGGCCGCGGGTCGGCGGCGCCCTTGCGCAGCGACGCGCCCAGCGAGAGGAACGGGGAGTAGCCGCGCTTCTTCGCGCGGCCCGAGGTCTCGGTCGCGTCCGCGGGGCGGTCGACCGCTTCGCCCGCCATCCCCCTAGCTCCCTCCCGGCACGACCAGGATCGGGACGACGAACCGCATCATCAGCCAGCCGACCGCGAGCATGATGGTCGCGTGCTGGAGTCCCTCCGCGATCCGGCCGTTGTAGAGGACGCCCGCCATCACGCCGTCCCCGACCGCGTGGACGATGACGGCGACCATGAACGCGATGAAGAGCACCGGCACGAACTGGAACTGCAGCGACACGCCGCCCGAGCTCGAGAGGGACGACGAGGCGACCCCCTGGCCGGCGGTGATCATCTGCGGCAGGAACACCGCCGCCATGATGTAGATCGTGACGAGGAACACGAAGAACGCGATGTAGATGACCGTCACGTAGGTGAGCATCGAGATCTGGCGCGCCTGCGCGGCGAGCTGCGTCTCGCGCGTGTCGTGCGCGACCATCGTCAGGACGTCCGCGACGTTCCCGCCGGCCTCGTTCGCCCGCGTGACGATCGAGACGACCCGCTGGACGAGCGGCGTCGGGACCCGCTCCTCGAACAGGCGGAGCGCGGTCGCGACCGGCACGCCCCACTCGATCTGGCTGGCCATCTTCTTGATCTCGTCCGTCAGGAGGCCGTAGCGGCCCGTGCTCGCGACCACGATCGCGTCCGGGAGCGTCATCCCGAACCGGCCCGCCTCCGCGACGTCGCGGAGGAAGTCGGGGAGCCGCTCCTCGATCTTCGCGATGCGGCGGAGCTTCGCCGTCATCGTGAACCCGTACGGCGCGATGAAGCAGAGGAGCCCGAGGACGAAGAAGTCGATCGCCGGGTTCGTGCCGGTCCCCTCGCCCGGGCGCAGCTCCAGGTTGAGCGTGCCGGCGAACTCGAGCCCGGCGATGCCCCACAGGACGGCGGCGACGATCCCGCCGCCGATCAGCGCCCAGATCTCGCGGCCGAGCCCCTTCGACTCCTTCGTGCCGGGCGCCGTCGAGAGGCTCTTCACCTTGCGGACGGACGCGGGCGCGTGCGCGGTCGCCATGCGTTACACCATCTCCTGCGCGAGCGAATACATGAAAAAGATGAACCCGAACTGGGCGAGCGGGATCATCGCGCCGACGATCCCCCACAGGACGTCGATCATGAACTGGCCGCCGCCGCCGATGATCGCGAAGATCGCGATGATGATCACGAGGAACAAGGGGAACGCCACGACGACCGTGACGAACGTCTCGGCGAGGAGACCCATCGTCTCGACGCGCTGGAGCATCTCGAGCTTGTTCTCGCGCTCGTACTGCTCGGCCTTCAGGAGGAAGTACGGCTTCAGTTGCCCGCCCGAGGTCGCGGTCGTGACGACGCCCTGGAGGAAGTCCTGGAACCGCTTCGACGGGCTCCGCTGGGCGCCGTTGCGGATCGCCGTCAGGATGTCGACCCCGAGGAGCTCCGTGTCGCGGGTGATCCAGGCCGCCTCCTCGGCGACCTCGCCGTAGATCTTCTGCCGCCCGAGCTCCTTGAAGATCTGGTCGACGTTCACGTCGGCCGAGCTCATCGCGGAGACGAAGCTCATCGCCGGCGAGATCTTCCGGTCGATCTTCCGGCCCCGCTCCTTCGCCTTCGAGCCGGGCATGCTCTGGAGGATGAAGAACGTCCCGACCCAGCCGATCACGGGGAGGAGCACGAGGACGAGGAGGCCGAGGAGGAAGACGCCGCCCGCGAGGAAGAGGTAGCCGAGGAAGACGCCGACCACGGTCAGGACGGCCCCGACGATGACGGTCGTCCCGTAGACCTGCGCCATGTACTCGTCGGCGCGCACCCGCATGTGCGCCTTCACGAGGTTCTCCTCGAGCGTCGGGTCGGTCGGCTTCGCGAGCACGCGGCGGCGGAACGTCTTCCACGCCCACCGCTGGAAGCCGTTGAGCGTCGAGTGGGTCGGGTGCTCGCCGCGCTTCAAGCGGACCGGGCGGTCCCCCAGTTCGGGCGCGGCGGGCGCGCTCGCGCGGCGGACGGGGGCGTTCGCGGTCGGGGTCGCCGGCACGGTTCCCTCACCCCGCCTTCGGGGGCGCGGTCGTCTGGATCCGCTGCATGACCTCGCCCGGATCCTTGTAGTACTGCGCGACGATCCGCCACAGTTGGCGGTAGTCGGTGATCTTCCGCTCGACCAGGTACCGGATCACCTGGGTGCGGCGCTGGAACTCCGCATCCATCTCCTCCGTCGTGAAATTCTTGAGTTCCATGATCTTGTCGAACAGGAACGAGTGGCCCTTGAACACGAAGCCGTCGGTCGCGGGGTCCCACTCGTAGACGGTGTTCGTGATCAGTTCGTTCGTCTCGGGCTCGAACCCGACGATCTCGAGGACCTGCTTCAGGCGGCGGACGACGCCCTTCTCGGTGCGCGCCTGGATCTGGATGACGACGTTGTTGAGCGCGGAGAGGAGGATGCGCGGCGTGTTGATCGGCGGGTTCTCGAGCCGGTTCACCATCGACTTCACGCTGTCCGCGTGCATGGTCGAGTAGGTGGTGTGGCCCGTCGCCATCGCCTGGAACATCGTGTACGTCTCCTTGCCGCGGACCTCGCCGACGATGATGTAGTTCGGCCGCTGCCGCAGCGCGGCGCGCACGAGGTCGAACATGTCGACCTCGCCGGCCGCCTTCCCGTCCGAGCCGCGGTCGCCCGTCCCCGAGCGGGTCGCGCCGGGGATCCAGTTCTCGTGCGGGAGGTTCACCTCGCGGGTGTCCTCGATCGAGACGATCTTCGAGGTCGGCGGGATGAACAGCGCGACGGCGTTGAGCGTGCTCGTCTTGCCGGCGGCCGGGCCGCCGCAGATGATCACCGACTCGCCCTGCTCCGCGGCGAGCCAGAAGTAGGCGACCATCTCCTCGTTGGCGCTCCCCATCATCACGAGGTCGACGGGGGTGAACGGCCGCTCCTTGAACCGCCGGATCGTGAAGCTCGCGCCGCGGGTCGTGATCTCGCGCGCGTACGTCGCCTGGACGCGGTGCCCTTCGGGGGTCGTGCCGTCCAGGATCGGGGCGGAGACGCTGACCGCCTTGGAGCAGCGCTGCCCGAGCATGACGATGAACGAGTTGAGCGAGTCCTCGTCGGCGAACGTCACGTTCGTCTTCACCGACTCGAACTTCCCGTGGAAGATGAACAGGGGAACGTCCACCCCGTCGCACGAGATGTCCTCGACCTCGGGGTCCAAGATCAGGGAGTCGACCGGCCCGTAGCCGACGAAGTCGCGGAGGACGTAGTAGATGATCCGCTCGGTCGAGATCGGGCTCAGCGTGACGCCGCGGCTGCGGAAGTACTCCTCCGCCTCGCCGCGCAGGTACGCCCGCTTCTCGACCGCCGAGAGATTGACGACCTCGCCGCCGAGGATCTTCGTGAGCGTCGACTTGAGGTGCTCGACCAGCTGGCGCTCGTGCGCCGACAACTGCGGCTCGATCACCTCGTAGAGGAACTCCTTGTTCCGGTCGTTGTAGGTGACGCGGGAGTAGGAGTACGGCGGGTTGACCGCGCTCACCTGGAGCTCGCGCATGGTCGGCTCCGGGAGCGGCGGCATCGCCGTGATGAACGTGCCGGGGACGTCGGTCGCGGTCTCGAGGGGCCGCGGCGCCTCGGCGAGCGGCGAACTCCCGGCCGCCGGGGTGCGCGGGATCTTGACGCGGACCGTTCCGGACGACGCCATCGTCAGACCGCCCCCTCGCCGAGCGAGAGCTGCACGCCGGCGAAGTAGGTGCTCGCGTAGTTGACGTTCGACACGGTGAGGGTGATGTCGCTCGTGAGGCCGTTCAACGCGGCGCAGGCGCTCGTGGTCGGCGCGGTCGACGGGGAGAGGGCGATGCTGGTCGCCGGGATGCCGCTGTACTTCACGATGTTCGCGAGGTAGGCGTACCACGCGCACGGGTACTGCGTTCCGATCTGGAACAGGAACTTGAACGGGAGGTAGGACGAGTTCGCCGAGACGAACGTGCCGACCGACGTCACCACCTGGGTGAACCGGTAGTGCGAGTAGACCTCCTGCGTCCCCTGCCCGAGGACGGTGGAGGCGTTGCCGTACATCTGGAGGAGCGTGGTGGAGACGCTCGTGTTGCCGGACGCCTTCGTCACGTTGAGCGGCGGCGCGAAGTCCATCGTCTGGTAGCCGTTCGGCTGCACCTGGATGACCGCGTCGTCCTCCATGAAGTAGGTCTGCTCCGTGTAGTACCGGTTGGGCAAGAGCATCTGGAGGATCCCGGTCGCGACCCGCTGGGTGTAGTAGCCCGAGCTCCCCGGACCCGTCGTCAGCGTCACGTTCGCGAACTCGCAGAAGCTCGAGTTGACGGGCTGACCGTAGTTCGCGGACGTCGCGCCCGACGCCCCTTTCGTGTAGAACCCGCCGGGACACGTGGTCGGGAGGAACGCGAGCGTGCCCTCGGTCGGCTGCGCGATCAGCGGGACGCCCTGGGAGGCGAGCGTGAACGGCGTCCCCAGGACCGTCGGGCCGCCGAGCGCGTACTGCTGGTCGATGTTCGACTTCAGGAGCGCGAACGACGCCGCGACCTGGGCGGAGAACGCCGACTCGTTGTCGGTCATCCAGAGCGGGACGTACTGCGTCAGGAAGACGCCGAAGAGGGCGAAGAAGACGAGCAGCGCGAGCAGGGTGCCGATCACGGAGACGATCCCGCGGCGGCTCCGGCGGAAGCGTCGGGCGCGCCGGGCCCGACGGCCCCACCTCACGTCCGGAGCATCCCCCATCGACAGACCGCCCCGGCGCGACGCGACCGAAGCAACTCGAATTTAGGCCCGATTCCGGTATAAATACGTACGTCGCGCAGGCGCGCCCGAACGCCCGGCGGACCGCCGGTCCCCGGACGGTCGGCCCGGCGACGCCCCGTGGCCGCGGGGTCGGGACCGGCCGGCGCCCCGCGCTAGACGTCGGCGCCTTTGCGGTGGAGGTACTCGAGGTACTCGTCCCGGTGCGCCGGGCTGTCGAGCCGGGTGGGGACCTGGGTCCGGTAGATGTGGTGGCGGCCGGTGGCGACGTACGCGACGAAGATCGCGACCATCGCCGGCGCGAGGATCTCGTAGCTCCCCGTCATCTCCACGGCCATCACGAGCACCGCGAGCGGCGCCTTCGAGATCCCGCCGAAGAACGACATCATCCCGACGATGGAGAACGCGGAGATCGCGCCGATATCGACGAGGGACGGCAGGACGGCGTGGAACAGGCCGCCGATGCTCGCCCCGATCAGCGCGCCGACGACCACGGAGGTTCCGAACAGGCCGGCGGCCCCCCCGCTGCCGACCGTGAACGACGTCGTGACCATTCGCAGCACGATCGCGACCGCGAACGAGAGGAGGGCGAGCGGGACCAGCGTGGTGAGGCCGACCTGCCCGAGCATCGCCGCCTGCACGAACCCGTAGCCGACGTTCAGCGCCGACAGCGCGGCGAAGTGACCCTGCCACGGGAGCGCGAAGTAGACGAGCAGCACGAGGAGGCCCGACACGGTCGCGCCGAACGAGACGCGGAGCGCGAGCGGCCAGCGGAGCTTCTGGAACCACGCGTTCGTGCTCCAGAACAGGCGGACGAAGACGACCCCCACGCCGGCGCAGACGAGCGCGAGCAGGACGTAGAGCGGCAACTGGAGCGGCTGCCACCCGAGGTTCGACGGCGTGCCGAAGAGGGTGCCGAACCCGTAGACGCTCCCGTAGACCGAGTAGCTCACGACCGACGCGATGATCGCCGGGACGAGGACCGCGGGCTCGAGGTCGCCCGTGTACATGATCTCGGCCGAGAAGATCGCCCCGCCGAGCGGCGCCCGAAAGATCGCCCCGACCCCGGCGCCCAGTCCGGTCGCGAGGGCGATGCGCCGGTCGCGGTCGCTCAGCTCGAGCCGATCCGCCCACCACGAACCGAAGCCGGCCCCGATCTGGGACGTCGGCCCCTCGCGCCCCCCGCTCCCGCCCGACCCGAGCGTCAGCGCCGAGGCGAGCATCTTCAGGTACGGCACGCGCGCCCGGATCTCGCCCTGCCGGTTGTGGAAGGAGTCGATCGTCTCGTCCGTGCCGTGCCCCGCGACCTCCCGCGCGAGGAACTGCACGATCAGCCCGGCGCCCAGCCCGCCGACCCCGAGCACCAAGGGGAGGAGGAGGATCCGCGGGAACGCGCTCGACCACACCACGAACTGACCGCTGGTGGCCCCCGGGTACGGATACCCGATGCCGACGAGGTCGACCAGGAAGAACTGCGTCGACAGGTTCCAGAGGAAGAAGAACGCCACCGCGCCGAGGCCCGCGACCACGCCGATCGGGACCGCGATCGCCGCCCAGTGGGCGAGGTCCCGCGAGGCGGTCGCGATCCCCCCCTGGCTCGCTTCCCGGATCGATTTCCAGAGACGTCGGGGCCACGCGAGGTACGGGTTCGGCGCCCGCGGGGGCGCCGGCGCCGGTGCGTCCGGCGGCGGCGGGCCGGGGGCCGGAACGGACGCGTCCACGCGAATGCACCGAGCCCCCCCGGAGGCGCGTTCGTTGAAATTGATGACGGGCCGCGACGCCCCGGACCCGAGCGGAGCGCCCGGCGCGACGGCCGGACGGCGCCGCGCGTCGTCCCGGAGTGCCCGCCCGGGCGGCGTCCCGCCGGTGGGAGCGTCGAACCTTTACCCCGGCCGTGGCTGGGGCCGCGGAATGGCGCTCCGCGAGATCTCGCTCAGTCTTCCGAACCGACCCGGGGCGCTGGCCGGGGTCGCCCGCACGCTCGCGAAGGAGCGGATCAACCTCGCGGCGATCAGCGTCGACTCGGCCAGCGGCAAGGGGCGCGTTCGCCTGATCGTCAACGACCCGGACCGCGCGACCGGATTGCTGTCCGCGGCCGGCTACGACACCGAGGTGCGCGAGATGCTCGCCGTCCGGCTCGAAGACCGGGCGGGCAGCTTCCTGAAGGTGCTCGAGTCGCTCGCCCGCCAGAAGATCAACGTCCAGTCGGTCGCGATCCTGGTCGCCCGCGACGGAAACCAGCCGCTGGTCGCGCTCTCCACCAACGACCTCGCCCGGGCCCGGCAGATCCTCCAGCAGGCCGGATTCCACAGCCGCGTCGCGGAGCGCCTGGTCTCGAACGACGACCTGCTCGCGAGCGCGCCGACGATCCCGTCCGAATCGGTCGGTCTGTTGCTCTAGCCCGACCCCGCGGCGTGCGACCTCGGCGCGACGCACAAACACTAAGAGCCGACTCCCCTCGTGGGCCGACCGCGCGGTTGTGGTCTAGTGGTTAGGACGGTAGCTTCCCAAGCTACCTACTCGGGTTCGAATCCCGACAACCGCATCCGGCGCCCGCGCGATAGGGACTAGTACGACCGTCCGCTCGCGGGTCCCGAGGGCGCACGCCGTGGCGGGGGTAGCTCCGTCGGTCCCAACGTATGGGGTCGTCGCGGACGCCTCCGGCCCGTCGGCGGTCGAACTCCGCGTCCGGGCGCTGTTGAACTCGGGCCGGGCCGCCGAGGCCGTCACCTATGCCTACGTCACCGCGGAGGCGGACGTCCGGCGCGCGTACGGCCTGACGCTCCCCGCCGAGTGGACGCACCGCGAGTTCGTCGTGCGGTACTTGCGTCCGGACATGGGACCGCTCCCGCGGCTGATGGAGCGGCTGCACGCCCTCTACGAACCGGTCCGGTACGGAACCCCCGACCCGATCCGGGCCGAGGAACTCCTCGAGGTCGTCCGACGGATCTACGCCGAGGCCTCGGTCCGGCGGGCGCATGACGCCGCGGCCCCGGAGCCGCGCCCCAGGTCTGAGCCGTCGGCGGGTCGAGCGGCCGCGCCGGGAGGCGCCCCGTGACCGGACTGGCCCCCCTCCTCGCGAACTTCTTCACCGAGCCGACGTACGACCTTCCGCTCTTCGTCGCGACCGGACTCCTCATCGGGCTCCTCTTCTGGACCTTCCGACACGTGGCCCCGGCGACGCGCGCGTCCGCCACCCAACGGTGGGGCGTGATCCGGCTCGAGACCCGGGCGTACGAGGGGCTGACCCGCGGCGAGTTCCTTCCCGCCATCGACCTGCTGGGCCAACGTCTCGCCCGCGCGCTCCGGTCCCGCCACGGGATCCGGATCGACCGGCGCCGCGAAGTGCACGAACGCGGCCGCGACATCCCGCTTCCCGCCCCGCTGACCGTCCCCGACGTGGTGGAGGGGCTCGTCCGGGCGTACCGCTCGGCGTACCTCGCGGAGCTGGGGACGCCGATGGTCGTGCGGTGGTCGTGGTGGGAGCGGCGGCTGCGCCGGCGCGCCGCGCGCGACTTCACGCGCGCCGTCGCAGCGCTCGAGGTCGCCTTCCCGGTGCTGGAGGGCCCGTGACGGCCGGCGGGCCCCTCCCGGGTGCGCCGACGTCGGTGGGGGTCGGAGCGCCCCCCGCGGACGGGCGAGGGCTGCTCGACCGTCTGAGCGCCGCGATCGGCCAGGAGATCGTCGGGTACCGCGAGGTCGTTCGCGCGCTCGCGGTCGCGCTGGTGGCGGAAGGGCACGTCCTGCTCGAAGGCGTGCCCGGGCTCGCGAAGACGTCGCTCGTCCGGGCGTTCTCCCAGAGCCTCCGGCTCGAATTCCGCCGGATCCAGTTCACCCCGGACATGCTGCCGTCCGACATCCTCGGCGCGACCGTGCTGCGGACCGCCGACCAGACGTTCGAGTTCCGGCCGGGTCCGATCTTCGCGAACGTGATCCTCGCGGACGAGATCAACCGGGCTCCTCCGAAGGTCCAGTCGGCGCTCCTCGAGGCGATGCAGGAGCGGCAGGTCACGGTCGAGGGGACGAGCCACCCGCTCCCCCGCCCGTTCGTCGTCATCGCGACCCAGAATCCGATCGAGCAGGAGGGGACGTACCCGCTGCCGGAGGCGGAGCTCGACCGGTTCCTGTTCCGCTGGATCGTGAGCTACCCGTCGCTCGCGGAGGAGGTCGCGATCCTGAAGACGCGCGCCGCGGCCGCGAACGGGAGCCGGGTCGTTCCGGTCGTCGAACCCGGCGAGGTCGAGGCGCTCCGGGTCGCGGCCCGGTCGGTCCACCTGGGCGACGATCTGTTCGCCTATCTGGCCGGGGTCGTCCGGCAGACCCGAGCGGACCCGCGCCTCCTCATCGGCGCCTCCCCGCGGGCGAGCGTCCAGTTCCTCGCCGCGGTGCGGGCGCACGCGCTCCTGGACGGCCGGACCTACGTCGTCCCCGACGACATCCGCGAGCTCGCGTTCCCCGTGCTGAACCACCGCGTCCTCCTCCGACCGGAGGCGCTGGTCGAGACGGCCGGGCTCACCGACCTCCTCGGTCCGCTCCGGCGGCTGCGGGAGCTCCTCCGCCAGGACGTCGACGCGGTCCCCGTGCCCCGGTAGGGAGGTCCGCGCGCTCGACGATGGCCCCCGGCGACCTCGCCCTCACCCCGCGCGGGGCCGGCGCGCTCCTCGCGAGCGGGTCGCTCCTCCTGCTCGCCTTCTACACGGCGAACCCGCTCGCCTTCCTGGTCGCGGTCTTCCTGTTCGGGCTCGTCCTCGGCGAGCTCGGGCAGTTCCTCCGGGCGACGCGGGGGTTCGCGCCGGGCGCGTTCCGGGCCGAGCGCATCGAGTCGAGCGCGTTCGTGCGCGTGCGGGGGGCCGCGTGCGTGGCGGTCCGGGTCGCCTCGCGCCTTCCGGGCGCCTTCTACGCGGAGGTCGCGGACGTCCGCCCCGAGCCGCTCGAGGTGCTCGAGGGGACCCCGCGGGTCGTGACGTGGTGGGCCGCGGGCACCCCGATCCAGATCGCCTACGTCGTCTCGCCCCGCCTGCGGGGACGGTTCGACCTGGGCCCCACGCGCGTGGTCGCGCACGACCCGCTCGGGTTCGCGCGCCGGTCGGTCGACCTCCCGACGCCGTGGCGGGTCGAGGCGATCGCCCTCCCCGCGACCGGCCCGGTCGGCGCGCCCCGTCGCCTCGCGAGCCCCGTGGTCGGCGCGACCCCGATCGCCGCGCGCGGCCCCGGCTCCGACCTGCACGCCCTGCGGGAGTACGAGCCGTCCGACGACCCGCGTCGGATCGCGTGGTCCCGCTCGACGCACGGCACGCTCTACGTCCGCGAGACGGACCGCGAGAGCCAGCAGGACCTCCTCGCGGTGCTCGACGTCGGACGGTCGATGGCGCTCGGGATCCCGCCCGACGACGCGCTCGAGCGTTCGGTCGAGGCCGCGAGCGCGGCGCTTCGCGCGGGGTTCGACGCCGAGGGCCGCGGCGGCGTCGCGCTGTTCGCGGACCGCGTCGTGCGGTACGTCCCGGCCGGCCGCGGCAGCGACCATGAGTTCGAAGTCCTCCGCACGCTGACCGAAGCGGTCGCGGGCGCGCACCCCGCCTCGCTCGAGCGGGCCCTGGGGGAGCTTGCACCGCGGCTCGCGCGCCCGACGCACCTCCTGATCTTCTCAACGCTCGAAGGGGACGCGACGCGCATCGCCGCCGCGCTCGGAGAGCTGCGGCGCGCCGGCCACCGGGTCTACGTGGTCGTGCCGGAGGTCGCCGACCTGTATCCGAGGCCCGCGCTCGGGGTGCACGCCGGCGCGTTCGCGCTCGGGCTCGCGCCCGAGGCGGGCCGCGTTCGCGACGCCGC
>JASHPZ010000091.1 GCA_030037815.1 Thermoplasmata archaeon
GGAGGAGGAGACCAACGATGCCGAGCCGCACGCGCAAGTTCCGCGGACTGAGGACCCACGGCCGGGGGATCAAGGCGGGCCGGGGCGGACCGGGCGGCGGGCCCGGCCGGCGGCCGCCGACCGGGGGAGGTCGCGCGTAGGCCATGACGTGGACCGTCGTACGCGTGCGGGGCACCATCCACGCGAAGCACGAGGTCGCGGAGACGCTGCGGTTCCTCCACCTGACCCGCCCGAACCACGTGACGGTCGTCCCCGAGACGCCCGACGTCCGGGGCATGCTCACCCGCGTCCAGGGGTACGTCACCTGGGGCGAGTCGGACCCCGCGACCGTCGAGCTGCTCCTCCAGACGCGCGGCGAGACGACCGCCGGCGCGCGGATCGGCGCCCCGCCCGCGGGCGGAACGGCCCCCGACCTGGGCGAGTTGACGCGGAAGGTCGCCGCCGACGGCCTCTGGACGGTGCCGGACGTGAAGCCGCTGTTCCGGCTCCGCGCGCCGAAGGGCGGCTGGAAGTCGACCAAGAAGCCGTTCGTCCGCGGCGGGGCGCTCGGTTATCGCGGCGCGGCGATCAACGACCTCGTTCGCCGGATGGTGTAGGGGGATCGATGCCGAGCCGCACGAAGAAGTTCCGGGGTCTCCGCACGCACGGCCGCGGCATCAAGGCCGGCCGCGGCGCGGGGAAGCAGGGCGGTCGCGGGAACGCCGGGCTCCACAAGTACAAGTTCAAGTCGATGCTGATCTACGCGCCGGACCACTTCGGCCGCCACGGCTTCAAGCGGCCGCCCGGAATCGTCGACCGCCCGACCAGCCTGAACGTCGGCGAGTTGGACGCGTTCGTCCCGGCGCTCGAGCGCGCCGGCGCGCTCCGGAAGGAGGGCGACACGTACGTCGCCGACCTCGCGAAGGCCGGCGTCGACCGCCTCCTCGGCGGCGGCGTCCCGTCGCGCCCCTGGAAGGTCCACGTCGCCCACGCGAGCGCCCACGCCCGCGAGAAGGTGACCGTCCTCGCCGCGGCGCCCCCGGACGCCGCCGGGTCGGCGTAGACTATATTAGTCGGGCACCGGCTCGGCGACCACCTCATGGCGGACGAGGAGATCCCCCGCGACCCGCGGTGGGCGATCCCGCTCACGGTCGTCGGCGTGATCATCGTCGCGATCGTCTGGTTCTGGGACCGTCCGACCCCGATCGCGCTCGGCCTCGTCCTCGCCGCCGTCGCGGCGATCCTGGCGCTCCTCTACCTGGGCCTCTCCTACAACGGGCCGCGCTCGCGGCTCTACGGCCTCAAACCGGTCACGACGCGGATGCCGGCGGTGACGCAGCCGAAGGGCCACGTCCACTTCCGCACCAAGATGTTCTGGACGATCGGCATCCTCCTCCTCTACTTCCTGCTCACGAACATCTACCTGTTCGGCGTCGACCAGGCGACCGTCATCGACCTGTTCGCCAGCTACCGCGCGATCCTCGCCGGGGCGCAAGGGACGCTCATGCACCTCGGGATCGGCCCGATCGTCACCGGGTCGATCATCATGCAACTGTTCACCGGCGCGAAGATCATCAACCTGGACCTGACCGACGACGAGGACAAGAGCGTCTACCAGGGGACGCAGAAGGTCCTCGTCGTCGCGATGATCTTCATCGAGGCGATCCCGCAGGTCTACGGCTACCTCACGCCGTCGTCGTCGCTCGTCACCGCCCTCGGCCAGGCGTCCCCCGGCAATGGGATGCTCCTCGCGAACACGATCATCGTCGCCCAGCTCGTCTTCGGCAGCTACCTCGTCTTCCTGATGGACGAGGTCGTCTCGAAGTGGGGGATCGGCAGCGGGATCTCCCTGTTCATCGCCGCGGGCGTCAGCCAGCAGATCATCCAAGGGACGCTCAACTGGGTCCCGGGCACCCCGGGCGAGCCGATCTCGGCGTCCAATCCGCCGAGCGGCACGATCCCGAAGACCCTCTGGTTCCTGACCCACTACTCCGCGAGCCAGATGGCCGGCGGCGGCTGGGAACAAGTGCTGTTACGTCAGCCGAACCCGATCGTCGCGCTGATCGGCACCGCCGCGATCTTCTTCCTGGTCGCCTGGACCGAGTCGACCCGCATCGAACTGCCGCTGTCGCACGCCGAGGCGCGGGGCGCGCGCGGCCGGTACCCGTTGCGGCTGATCTATGCGTCCAACATTCCGGTCATCCTGATGAGCGCCCTGCTCGCGAACGTCTCGATGGTCACGATCCTCCTCTGGACCAACCCGACGCTCGCCCACTTCCCGCTGCTCGGCCATCAGTGGTGGGTCGGGTCGTACCCGAGCGCGGCGCAGGCCTCCGCGACCGGCATCAGCCAGACGCAGCCGCTCACCGGCGGCGCGTACTACCTCTCGACGGTCAACGGGCTCGAATCGTGGTTGCTGCCGCTCATCAACTACCAGACGTACGGGAGCTTCCTCTACGGCCACGCCTGGTGGCAGGGGCTCGTCCACGTCGCCGTCTACTTCGGGGCGATGGTCGGCGGCTCGATCCTGTTCGCGAAGTTCTGGATCCAGACGACCAACATGGGCCCGGAGGCGGTCGCGAAGCAGATCGAGGCGTCGGGGATGCAGATCCCCGGGTTCCGTAGAGAACCCCGCGTCCTCCGCCGTGTGCTCGAGCGGTACATCCCCGTCATCACGGTCATCTCGGGCGCCGCCGTCGGCGCGCTCGCCGCCGGCGCCGACCTGATCGGGACGCTCGGGAACGCGAGCGGCACGGGCGTGCTGCTGATGGTCGGCATCATCATCAACCTCTACGAGGCGATGGGCCGCGAGCAACTGATGGAGATGAACCCGCTCCTCCGCCGGTTCCTCGGCGGCGAGTCGTGACGCCGGACGACCCGCCGCTCGCCGCCGGGAGCTCGGACGCGCCGCTCGCGTCCACGTCCGCCTCCGAGAGCCCCGCCGCGGCGGCGCCGTCGACCCCCAGCCGGCCACCGGCGCCGGCGTTCAAGTTCTCGACGATGCTCTACTTCTTCCTCGGGTTCCTCGGCCTCTACATGCTGATCAGCCCGTCCACGCGGAACGCGATCGGCACGGGCCTCGGGATCTCCCCGACGCAATCGGGGCCGCTCTACTACCTCATCGGGTTCTCGTCCAACTACCTCCTCCTCACGATGGCGATCGCCGGCGCCATCGAGATGCTGGTCACGGCGCTGGCCTACAACTACACGACCGACTGGGTGAAGGCGGCGCGCGTCCAGAAGTGGTCGGCGGCGTTCCGGAAGGTCCAGATGGAGGCGATCCGGTCGGGGAAAAAGGACCGCATCGCGGCGCTCAAGCCGCACCAGGAGCGGCTCGCGCGGCTCTCCGCCGAGGTGTCGATCGCGCAGTTCAAGGGGATGGCGATCACCTACTTCCTCCTCATCCTGATCTACACGTGGGTCGGGCTCGTCATCTCGAACGCGAACGTGATCCAGCAGAAGATCGAGCTGAACGGCGCCGCGATCCACCTGATGTCGCCGGTGATCGCGGGGACGCCGATCGACTGGTGGTTCCTGATCTTCAGCCTCTACACGATTCCGTTCTCGATGGCGTTCCGGCGCGTCCTGAAGAACGTCTGGCTCGAGCGGTACGTCCGCCGGCACTCCCCTTCCGGCCCCGCCGGGCCCCAGGGGGCGGCCGGAGGGGCGGCGTGATCCGGCGCGTCGTCGCGATTGCCGGTCCGCCCGGGAGCGGAAAGTCGACGGCCGGACGGCTCGCCGCCACGTCCCTCGGCCTCGCGTTCACCTCCGCCGGGGAAGAGTTCCGCGCCGAGGCCCGCCGGCAGGGGATGGACGTCGAGGCGTTCGGCCGGTACGCCGAGAGCCACCCCGAGGTCGACCTGGCGCTCGACCGCGCGATGCAGGCGCTCGCGACGCCCGGCCGGTTCGTGGACGGGCGGATCCAGGGAGCGCTCTGCCGCCGGGCGGGGACGCCGGTCCACTACTTGGTCGTGACCGCGGAGGAATCCGAGCGCGCCCGGCGGGTCGCCGGTCGGGACGGCCAGACGGTCGCGGAGGCGCTCGGGCGCCTCCGGGAGCGGGAGGCGAGCGAGCGGGCGCGCTATCGGGCGCGGTACGGGATCGACCTCGACCGCGAAGTGCCCGACCTCGCGGTCGACTCGACCCACCTGGACGCGCCGAGCGTCGCCGCCCAGCTGGTCGCGTTCGTCCGGGCGCACGAACCCGAGGGCGGGGCGTGACCGACGCGCCCCGGGACCCGGTCGCGGAGCGCCTCGCGGCCGGCGCGTTCCTCCTGGTCGACAAGCCGCGCGGGCCGTCGTCCCACCAGGTGACCGCGTGGGCGCGCGACCTCCTGGGCGTGTCGACCGCGGGCCACGCCGGCACCCTCGACCCGAACGTCTCGGGGCTGCTCTGGGTCGGCGTCGGGCCGGCGCTCAAGCTCCTCCCGCTCGTCCTCGAGTTCCCGAAGCGGTACGTCGGCGTGGTCGTCTTCCACGCGGCCGTGCCGAAGGCGGAGCTCGACCGCGCCGTCCTCGAGTTCACCGGCCCGATCTTCCAGACGCCGCCCGTGCGCTCCGCGGTGAAGCGGGAGCGGCGGGTCCGCACGATCCACCGCCTGCGCGTCGTCGAGCGGGACGGGGTGCGGGCGGTCCTCGACCTCACCGCCGACTCGGGCACGTACGTGCGGACCCTCGCGGTCGACCTCGGGGAGGCGCTGGGGGTCGGCGGCCACCTCGAGGAGCTGCGGCGGGTCGCGACCGGGCCGTTCGACGAGACGCGGTCGGTCACGCTGACCCAGCTCGCGGACGCGGTCGCGCGGCACCGCGCCGGCGACCCGGCCCCGCTCCTCGCGCTCCTCCACCCGATCGACGAGGTGTGGCGCGAGTTCCCGACCGTCGTCCTCAAGGACGGCGCCGCGAGCGCGGTCGCCCACGGCGCCGGGCTCGCGAGCGGGGGCGTCCTCGCGTTGCCACGGGCGTTCGGCGCCGGCGCCCGCGTCGCGCTCGTCAACCGCGCGGGCGAATTGATCGCGACCGGCGTCGCGCGCACGGCGTCGACCGAGATCGCGGGCGTGCGGCACGGCTGGGTCGTCGAAGGGACGCGCGTCTTCGTCGACCCGGCGCGGTTCCCGGCCCTCTGGCAGAAGGGACGCGCGGCGCCGGACCCTACCGCGGCGCCCCCGAGCGGCTAGGGTTATCTCCGCCGCCGGTCCGGCGCCGACGTGGCGCGCGCGGGCGGCTCGCACGACCTGGTCGTCCGCGCCTTCGGCCGCCTCGGCCGCGGGGTCGTCCGCCACCCGTGGTATCCGATCGTCTTCTGGGTGGTGCTGTTCGTCGTCACGGTCCCGTTCCTGCCGCTGCTCGGGAAGGTGACCACCAACTCGACCACGACGATCGCCTCCAGCGCGCCGAGCCAGGTCGCCCAGGCGAAGTTCGACGAACTGTTCCCGAACGCGACCGGCGGGAGCTCGAGCACGCTCGTGTTCTACGGGTCGAACCTCACGGACGCGCTCGCGCAACGGGTGATCCAGGGCGTCACCGCGGCGCTCGTCGCCGACCGGTCGCTCGCCGCGGTCGGGGCCGTGGAGAGCGTCTACACCCAGTACTCCGCCTACCTCGCGGGGCAGGCCCGGCTCGCCGCCGGCGCGATCGCCGCCGCTCAGGCGTCGTCCCCGAGTCTCCTCACCGCGGTGAACGCCTCCGCGGCGGTGCTCTGGGGACCGCCCGCGGAGTACGTCGCCGCGTGGCTCCAGCGGACCGCGAACTCGTCCGCCCCCGCCTCCGACGCGAACTACCCCGCGTACCGGTCGGTCGCGGCGAACTGGTCGAACTCCTCCGCGGGGCTCGACGTCCTGGACGCGTTCTACGCCGGCGCGGGCACCTCGAACGCCGGGTTCAACGGCTCCGCCGACTGCGCGGCGGCGCCGGCCGCGGTGGTCGCGTGCGCCGTCGACGCCGTCCGGGCGAACGTGGAGCCGATCCTCCCGACGATCGCCTCCGCGCTCCCGGTCGGCGCCGCCGGGGGCGCCGTGCTCCTCGGGAACCTCGACCTCACGAACTACACCGCGTGGCCCTCCGTGCGGGCGGGCGCGGCGACCGTCCTGAGCCCGAGCGCGGGGCTCCCCGCCGGTTGGCTCGACCGCGTCTGGGCCGAGTTCGGCGCGGCCGAAGTCCCCGCCCCGCAGGCCGCCGCGTGGGCGAACGCGACGGTTGCGAACGCGACCTACTGGACCGAGCCGTTGCCGGTCCCGTATGCGATCTCCGCCGCGTTCGTCAGCCCGACGGGCGGCGCGCAGCTGATCCAGGTGTCGTTCACGGTCGCCGACGACGCGACCAACGCCTCCGGCGGCGACCCCGTGTATTCGGACCTCCCGAAGATCGACGCCGTCGCCTCGGCCACGCTCACCGCCACCGACCCGACGGGCTCGATCGCGTACCTCCAGACCGGGCCGGCGCCGCTCGACCAGCTCTCGACCACCGCGGTGAACGCGTCGCTCGCGCTGGTGCTCCCCTTGACGGTCGGACTCCTGCTCGTCATCGCGATGCTCTACTTCCGGTCGCCCGTCACGCCGCTCGTCACGTTCGCGGGGCTCGCGATCGCGCTCATCCTCGGGCTGGGCGGGACCGTGCTGATCGGGACGCTCATCACGAAGGTCGACACGACGTCCCTCACGCTGGTCGAGGTGTTCGTCCTCGGCGTCGGGACGGACTACTCCATCTTCCTCGCGGCTCGGTACCGCGAGGAGCTGGTCGCCGGCCGCAGCTCGGACGACGCGATCGTCGCCGCCGTCTCCTGGGCCGGCCAGTCGGTCGCGACCAGCGGCTCGACCGCGATCATCGCGACCCTCGCGCTCGCGTTCAGCGGGATCGCGCTGCTCTCCGAGTGGGGGATGGTGCTCTCGCTGGGCGTCTTCATCACCCTCCTCCTCTCGCTGACGCTCCTCCCCGCGTTCCTGAAACTCCTCGGGCCGCGCGTCTTCTGGCCGTATACCGGACCGCGGTTCCGCCGTCAGGCGGAACGGGTCGCCGCCCGCGAGGCCGAGGGGCGGACCTACTTCCACCGGGTCGGCGCGCGGACGCAGCGCCGACCGGCCGCGGTGGTCGGCGCGATCGTGCTGGTCTCGGTCCCGCTGATCGCGATCGCGCTGACCGTCCCGCTCGCCTACGACTACTACGGCCAGCTCCCCTCGGGCCACCCCGCGACGGACGGGCTGAACCAGCTGAACGCGGCGTTCGGCCCGGGGTTCTCGACGCCGTCGTACGCGCTCGTCACGTTCGCGAGCCCGCTCGTGGTCGCGAACCAGACGAACGCGACCGAGTTCACGGACGTCGCGAGCCTGACGACGCTCGCCCAGACGACGGCCGGGATCGCGGCGGTGATGTCCCCGGTCGGGCCGTACGGCGCGTCGCTCTCGGACTGGCTCGCCTACGGGACGCTGCCGTCCGCCCAGCGGACGAACCTCGCGGGCGTGCTCGGGGGGTTCGTCGGCACCGACGGCCGCACGGTCGTCCTCGACCTCCAGCCGACCGCGACCGGCCTGTCGCTCGCCGCCGTCCAGGCCGTCCAGGCGGTCGAATCGTCGTTCGCGGGTTTCACCTCGGACCATCCCGAGGTCACGTCCGTCGTCTACGGCGGCGGCGCGCCGACCATCCACGACCTCGCCAGCCAGACCGAGTCGGCGACCAACTTCATGATCCTCGCCGTGACGATCGGGCTCCTGGTCGTCCTCCTGGTCGTCCTGCGCTCGTGGATCATCGCCGCGATGGCGATCCTCACGATCGGGCTCTCGATCAGCTGGGCATGGGCGCTCAGTTACCTCGTCTTCCAGCAGCTCCTCGGGTTCCCGCTGTTCTTCTTCGTCCGCACGATCCTATTCATCCTGATCCTCGGGCTCGGGATCGACTACAACATCTTCCTGCTCACCCGCGTCCGCGAGGAGCGGGTCAAGGGCCGGACGTCGGGGGACGCCGCGCGGGAGGCGGTCGCGAAGACGGGCGGGATCATCACCGCCGCGGCGGTGATCCTCGCGAGCGCGTTCGGCGCGCTCCTGGTCGGCGAGTTCACGCTGATCCGCGCGATCGGCTTCTCGGTCGCGGTCGCGGTCGTCCTCGACGCGATGGTCGTACGGACCTACCTCGTCCCCGCGTCGCTGCAGATCCTCGGAGAGCGGGTGTGGAGCCTCTCCGGCCGCAAGCCTCGGGCGCCGGTGGGAACGGAACCGGCCGCGGCCGTCCCCGCGCCGAGCGAACCCGGATCTACGTCGTGAGGAACGTCTTCCGGGCGCGCGCGACGTGCTGGTCGGGCGACACCCCGTCCACGACGTCGACGACCTGACCGCCCCGGTCGATGAGGAACGTCACCCGTCGGGCCGTCCCGTGGGGGCCGAGCACACCGTAGGCCGCCGCGACCTTCTGGTCGTGATCGGCGATCAGGGGGAACGGCAGACCGTACTTCGACTGGAACGCCTTCTGGTCGGGGCAGTCGTCGGTGCTGACCCCGATCACGTGGACCTTCTTCGACTGGAACTCGCCGTAGACGTCCCGGAAGCCCTTCGCCTCGATCGTGCAGCCGGGCGTGTCCGCCTTCGGGTAGAAGTACAGTACGACCGGCGCGCCCTTCAGCGAGGAGAGCCGGAAGCTCGTTCCGTCCTGCGTCGGCGCTTGGAAGTCCGGGGCGGCGTCTCCGATCCCCACCATGGCGCCGCGAAGCCCGTGCGCCGTATATAGGCCGACGACCCGGACGCTACGTTCCGCCCACTGTCACGAGGGTCTCGGTCGACTTGATGCCGGGGATGGTCCGGATCCGGTGGACGACGGTGTCGAGCGCCTCGTTGATGTGGGCGGCCTGAACCTTGACGATCAGGTCGAAGGGACCGGTGACCGCCTGGACCTCCGCGACGCCCACGACGGAGCGGATGCGGCGCAGCACCTCGTCGAGCCGGCCGATTTCGATCTCGACGAGCAGGAAGAGCGTCTCCACCAGGGTCGCCGTCCGCTGGCCGTCACGGGACCCCCGCTCATCAAGATAGCGTCGGGCCGTCGCCGGGCCGACGCTCGTGCCGGGCTCGCCCCCCGACCGGGGGGCCGCCCAAACCGTTATGCGCCGTCCGGCGCCGACGGGAGCCGATGGAGCTGAGCGTCCCGGACACGCTCACGGGCCGTCACCGGGTCGTCCCGCACCGCCGGGGCCGGCCCGTCGCGCTCTACGTGTGCGGCCCGACGGTCTACGACCGGGCGCACGTCGGGCACGCGCGCACCTACCTCTACTTCGATCTCGCGCGACGGTTCCTCGAGGCCGAGGGCCGGACCGTCCGTCACGTGATGAACATGACGGACTTCGAGGACAAGATCGACGCTCGGGCCGCCCAGCTCGGCGTCGGATGGCGCACCCTCGCGCGGCGCGAGGAGCGCGGGTTCCTCCGCGACATGGCCCGACTGGGCATGCGGCGGCCCCACGTCATCCCGCGCGCGAGCGACTTCGTTCCCGCCATGATCCGGGTGGCGCGGCAACTCCAACGGACGGGCCGGGTCTCGCGGGAGGGCGATGACTGGATCTACTCGCCGCCCGCGCGTCGACCCGGCGCCAACTTCCCGACCGACCGCCAGCTCGCCGCGCACGCGGTCACCGAGCCCGGGCATCCGTTCCCCTCCCGACCGGACCGCACGGGCTCGTTCATGGTGTGGCGGCGGCAGGACCCTCCGAAGGCGTCGTGGCCGAGCCCGTGGGGGCGCGGCATCCCGGGCTGGCACCTCGAATGCTACTCGATGGCGACCCGCTACCTCGGGCTGCCCGTCGACCTCCACGGGGGCGGCCTGGACCTGATCTTCCCCCACCACTATGCCGAGAACGAGATCGCGCTCGCGCTCGACGGCGCCCGGTTCTCCCGAACGTTCCTCCACATCGCGTTCGTGCTCGCCGGCGGCAGCAAGATGTCGAAGTCGACCGGCAACCTCGTTCCGCTCGCCTCCGTCCTCGAGACGACCGAACCGTCCGCGCTCCGGTGGTACCTGCTCGGCGAGCCGCTCGACCGGCGGCTACCGTGGGAGCCGGGCGCGTGCGAGCGGGCGTTGGACGAGTATCGTCAGGTGCGAGCGAGCGTGCGGGAGCGGGTCGGGCGGGGCGGGCGCGCCGGCGAAGGAGCGCGATCGCGCCGGCTCGCGGAGCACATCCGGCGGGACCTCGCCGACGGGCTCGCGTCGGACCGGGCGCTTGTCCGCCTCCACGAGTGGGCCGACGAGGCCGACGGACGCCGCGGGACCCCGATGGGGGCGCCGGAGCGTCGGGCCGCCGTAGCCGCCTTCCGGTCGATCGAGGCCCGTACGGGGCTCACCCTGCTCTAAAGTCCCACGCGGTCGACGGCGAGGCTCAGGCCGTTCCCGCCGCCCATGCACAGCGTGGCGAGACCGAGCTGCCCGCGCGACCGGACGAGCTCCTGGACCAGGGTCACGACGATGCGCGCGCCGCTGGCCCCGATCGGATGCCCGAGCGCGACCGCGCCGCCGTGGA
>JASHPZ010000092.1 GCA_030037815.1 Thermoplasmata archaeon
CGTGGTCGCGACGGACCGGAACCCCCACGCGCTCCGGCGCCTCCGCCGCACCGCGCGCGCGGACGGCGTCCCCGTCGCGGTCGTCCGAGCGGACCTCTTCCGCGGGCTCGGCCGGTTCGACCGGATCCTGGCGAACCCGCCGTACCTGCCCACCCGACCCGGCGAGCGGGACCCCGACCGGTGGCACAACCTCGCGCTGGACGGCGGTCCCGACGGGCTCCGCGTCGCCCGCCGCCTCGTCGACGGGCTCCCCGCCCACCTCGCGCCCGGCGGGCGCGCCTTCGTGCTGTTCTCCTCGTTGCAGCGCCCGGCGGGCGTCGAGCGGATCCGGGCGCGTTGGGCCGCGCGCAGCGGGACGGTCCGCCGGCGCGCCGAGCGCCGGGTCGGGGGCGAGCGCCTCTGGGTTTGGGAGTTCGGGCTCCGCCGGGCGACTACGCGAGGCCCTGGGCGTACGTCAGGACCGAGGCGAGGAATCGGTGGCCGTCCCCCGGGCCCTTCGAAGAACCGGTCCGGGACCAGTCGGGGCTCTGGGCGCGGAAGAACGCGCGTTCGGGGTGAGGCATCAACCCGAAGACGTTCCCCTCGGGGTTCGTGAGCCCGGCGACGTTCCCCTCGGAACCGTTCGGGTTCCACGGGTAGCTCGCGGCCGAGCCGTCCGGCGCGACCCAGCGGAAGAGCAGTTGCCCCGACGCTTCGAGCGCCTGGCGGCGGGCGACGCCGCCCGCGAGGACGAGCTTCCCCTCCCCGTGCGCCGACGGGAACATGAAGCGCGTGCCGCGGATCGTCTCGCGCAGGGGGGGGAACTTCCCGCCCTCCCAGGCGACGAACGTCGGGCGGCACTCGAAGTGCCCCGAGTCGTTCGTCATCAACGCCGCCTCGGGCGGTCCGAGTCGCCCTCCCGGCCGTCCGGGCAGGAGGCCGAGCTCGGTCAGCACCTGGAAGCCGTTGCAGATCCCGCCCACGATGTGGCCCGAGCGCACGAACTCCTGGAGTTCCGGGCCGACCGCGGCGCGCACCCGGGCCGCCAGGATCGCGCCGGCGCGCACGTAGTCGCCCCCCGAGAAACCGCCCGGGAACAGCACGACGTCGAACTCCGAGAGGTGACGACGCGGCGCGGTCGCGCCGGCCCGCTCCTCGAACTCCTTCAGGAGGACGACCTCGGGCTTCGCCCCGAGCGCCGCGACCGCGACCCGAAGCTCCTCGTCGCAGTTCGTCCCCTCGATGGAGAAGATGGCGACGTTCAGCTTCGCTCGACCCACGGCCGCGGGACGGTCCGGGCCGCCTTAACCGTTGGCGGACGCGTCGGGCACGACCGCCGGACCGAGCGGCGGGTCCAGGTGGTGGACGCGGAGCCGGGTCCCGCGGGGGAAGCGGCCGCGGCCGGGCGGCAGCATCGCGTACGCCGTCGCGCCCGCGAGGCTCGTGATCACCGACGAGCCGCGGTACGTCGAGTAGGCCCGCCCGCCTCGGAATGCGAGCGGGACGACGGTCGAGAGCTCGGGGCTGGGTGCGACCGCCGTCGCGCCGAGCACGGCCCACCCCGGCGTCGTCCCCGGGCCGGGCAGCCGGGCGAGCCGGCGGAGGGCGGGAAGTACCAGCCAGTACATGTTCACGAGGCACGACGTCGGGTGACCCGGCATTCCGAGGATCACGACGTCCCCGCACCGCGCGGCGAGGGTCGGCTTGCCGGCCCGGACGGCGATGCCGTGGAAGAGCAGGCCGCCCAGTCGGGGCAGGATCCGCGGCAGATGGTCCCGCTCGCCGACCGAACTGCCGCCCGTCGCCAATACGAGGTCCGAGTCCCGCAGGGCCGCCTCGAGCGCGCGGGCGATCGCGGCCGGGTCGTCGGGGACCGGAGGCATCGGGCGGGCGACGCAGCCGGCGGCCGTCACCACCGCCGCGAGCGCGGCGTTGTTGCTCTCGTAGATCTTCCCGGTCGTCCCCCGCCGGCCGGGGACGATGAGCTCGTTCCCGTTGGGCAAGATCGTGACCACCGGACGCGCGTAGACGAGGAGCCGCGCGACCCCGCAGGACGCGACGGCGCCGAGCTCCACGGGGCCGAGGACTGTCCCCGAGGCCGCGAGGAGCGCGCCGCGCGGGAAGTCGTGCCCGGGGGGCGACACGCGGTCGCCGCGGGGGACCGACCGCGCGACGACGACCGCGCCGTCGCGGAGCGACACCTCCTCGAAGATGATCACCGCGTCCGCGCCGCGCGGGATCGCTCCGCCGGTGGCGATCGCGACCGCCTCGCCCGGTCCGACGCGACCGCGGAACGCCTCTTCGGCGTACACCTCGCCGACCAGGCGCAATTTGACCGGCGCGGCCCGGCTCGCCCGGCGAACGTCCGCGCTGCGCAGCGAGTACCCGTCCCAGGTCGTGCGGGCGAACGACGGGACGGCCCGGGGAGCGCGGACCGTGCGCGCGAGCACGCGGCCGCCCGCCTCCGTCACGGGCACCCATTCGACCCGTCGTATCGGCCGGACCGCCGCCATCAACCGGCGGCGCGCCGTCGGCACGGGGGTGAGGCGGCCGAACGCGTGCATCTCCATCGGCGAATCCTCCCTACCGCTCGCCCTCGATCCAACGCGCGGCGGCCCGCGCTCCGGCGGCGAGCGTCCGCTCGAGCGGTTGGCCGGCGAACCACGCGGCGTAGAACCCCCCGCGGAACGCGTCGCCCGCTCCGACGAGCGTGCGGCGGCGGCGCGGAGCGACCGCCGGGACGCGGACCGAACCGGAGCGCGCGAGCGCGACCGCCCCGCGCCGCCCCTCGGTCCGGACGACGAGCGGGACGAGCGCCAAGAGGTCGGCGTCTCGGCGGAGACCGAGCATCGTCCGCGCTCGGGCGACCTCGCTCGCGTTCCCGAACAGGATCTCCGCGGTTCCCAGCAAGCTCCGGAGGTCCCGCGCCGACCACCGATAGTGGATCTCCTGGGCAGGGTCGATCGCGACCCTGAGGCCTTTCGCCCGCGCCCGGCGCGCGAGGTCGAGGCCGGCGGCGACCGGCCCGGTCGTGAGGTGCACCCAAGAGTACTCGCCCAGCGCGTCCCCTAGGGCGTAGGGCGCGGCGTCGTCCGCCATCGCGCCCTGGTCGATGAGCGTCCGTTGGCCCCCCGCCGCATCCTCGAGGATGTAGCAGGTCGGCGAGCCCCGCGCCGGCGCGGTCGCGACCGCGCGGACGTCGATGCCGGCGCGGGCGAGCCGTTCGAGGAACGCCGGAGGAAAGTCGGCCCCGACGTGCGCCGCAAGTCCGGTTTCGACACCGTACCGCGCCGCGACCCAGGCGATGTTCGCGGCGGTGCCTCCCAGCTCGAGTCGGTTCGACCGTACGGGGACCGTCCGGTCGGCGGACGGAAAGGCCCGAAGCCCGAGGAATCGGTCGAGGTTGATGTGGCCCACGACCAGGAGGTCCCGGGGCGGGTCCGAGGGCCGGCGCGCGACCATCGCCGCGGGGGGAAGCGCCGGCCCGATTAGTCCTTCGGTCGCGCGGCGGGGTGGCGTTAAGCGCCGCCGGGACTCGGCGCGTTCGACCGATGCTCGTGGAGGGGGCCATCCTGGACGCCGACGGGCCCCGGCCCGCCTACGTGCGGATCCGGAACGGCCGCGTCGTCGAGGTCGGCCAGCGTGGCACCGACTCGTCCCACGGACGCGAGCGGCGCGTGGCCGGGATCGTCGTGCCGTCCCCGGCGAACGCCCACACCCACCTCGGCGACGCGGTGTCGGTCCGCGAGCCGCCGCCGGGACCGGTGTCGCAGCTCGTCCAGCCGCCGCACGGCTACAAGTTCCGGCTCCTCCGCGACACGCCCCCCGCGGTGAAGGTCGCGGCGATTCGACGCGCCCTCGGGCGGATGGACCGCGACGGCGTGCGCGCCGTGATCGACTTCCGGGAAGAGGGCCGGCCGGGGGTCGAGCTCCTTCGGGCCGCG
>JASHPZ010000093.1 GCA_030037815.1 Thermoplasmata archaeon
ACCGACGGAGAGGCGACGGGGCCCCGCCGGGCGGTGCCCGGGTGCGCGCCCCGTCGAGGTCGGGTCTCGGGCCGGCCCAGGCGACGCAGCACCCAGTGGCGCACGTCCGAGATGTACATGTTGTCGTAGGGGCACGCCTCGATGCAGTCGCCGACGCCGCAGCACTTCGTGCTCCGGAACTCGCCCTTGGTGCGGAAGTGGCCGGGCATGTCCACGAGGCCGACCGGACAGCCCTTGGCGCAGTCGAGGGTCGTGCAGTCCCGGCAGACCTGACGGTCCCGGACCTTCAGTTTGAAGAATCCGACCTTCTGGAACGCCTGGGCGATCGTACCGGTGTAGCACCAGCCCATCGTGACGCAGTTGTAGTTGCCGGCGTACGGGATCGCGACGAACAGGACGTACCAGGCGACCGAGAACGACGCGATGAAGAAGAACACCGCCGGGTCGGTCCCCTGGATGTAGACGTTGAGCGCGCCGGTCGAGTCGAGGTAGGAGAGGACGGACGTCCCCACCAGCGCGACCATTACGAGCCCGAGCGTGACCGAGTACGCGGCGGAGAACCGGCTCGAGAGGTACTTGCGCGCGACCGGGCTCGAGCGGTTGAACGACTTCATCGCGTCGAGCGTCGTCCCCTGGTACATCAGGGGGGCCGTGCAGAACACCGAGCAGATCACCCGGCGGCCGAACAGCACGGTCAGGACGCCGGTGATGAGGTACGTCACCAGCACGACGCCGAACACGCCGACCGCGACCGGGTACGACCCGAGCCCCATCGGCCATCCGAGCACGGCGACGGTGCTCGGGTCGGGGGCGTTCGGGAAGACGAGCGCGAAGTAGAGGCTCGGGTAGAAGACCGCGAAGGCCGCATAGCAGCCCATCATCAGGAGGAGCCGGATCCGGTTCTCGAGGTTCTTCGTCTCGCGGAACTTGAAGACGACGAGCGCCCCCATCTCGAGGCCCATCATGATGAGGAACCAGGAGGACGCCGCGGCGGTCGCGAAGAACCAGAACCCGTTCCAGAGCGCGTTCGATACGATCGTCGTCGCGGCGCCGCTGAGCGGCAGGAACGGGAACGCCCCCAGGTAGTCGGCGGGGTCGAGCTGCACGCTCAGCACCGCGCCCATGCAGACTTCGGCGACGAACACGCCCGAGAGGAGCGCGAACGTCCACGCGGGGCGCAGCTGCCAGGGCGTCGCGGGCCCGTCGTGGAAGATCGCGGGCCGGGCGACCGCGACGTAGACGACGACCATCTCGAGGACGACCGAGACGGCGAACGCTGTCCCGTCCCCGAAGTACAGCCAGACGAACAGCCCGGCCATCATCAGGCCGTAGACGGCGACCAGCTCGACCAGGTACGTCGCGAACCCCGCCGCGAACTGCCGGTGGCGGTAGAGGTATTCGAAGACGTAGACGAACAGCCCGATCATCAGGGCGCTCGAGAGGTAGACGGAGAGCGCGGTCCACGTCGAGCCCGCGAGCGCGGGCGGCGAGAACAGCATGATGGCGGCCTGGGTCACCAGCACCGCGAGGAGCGGGCGGCTGAGCCGCCGCCAAAGCAGCGCCGCCGTCAGGAACATCTCGGCGGACATCGTGAGGATGAACCACGGCGAGTTGACCGACCCGACGAACGTGGCCAGCGCCCCGGCGCCGGCCGCGACGCCCCTGCTGGCCACCTGGAGGCCCCAGCTCATCAGGAACTCGTTGACGAGGACGAGCGCCGCCAGGAGCGCGGCCGCGCCCCGGCCGAGACGGACGGGTCCGTCGCCCACCCGCGTCGGCGACGCGGGGGACGCCCGGCCCCGCGACACCGCGGCGACGAGCGGCACGAGCGAGACGACCATCAGCACGCCGGTCGCCCCGAGCCCCGCCACGAGGCTCGAGGCGGAGGGTGCGGCGAGGTAGACGATCGCGGCCACCCACATCTCGCCCATCATCGCGAGCAGGTAGAGGGCGACCCACGCGCGGGCGCGACTCCGGGCCCCGACGAACACTCCGATGAGGACGGCGGTCGCGACCGCCATGACGGCGGCGATCGGGACGAGCCAAACCGTCAGCGCGACCACAGCGCTTGACTCACCGTCCTCGATTCGGGCGTCCGACCGGGCTCACCCCTATACCTTCCCCGTACATACTACGACGCCCGTAGGAACCGAGCCGGCCGCACCGCGGCCGAATTACGACGGACCGGGAGGGGACGTCGCCCCGGCCGGCAGCGGGGGAGTCGGTGCATCGGGGTCGGCCCCGGCGAACCGGCGGGGGTCCGTCACCGCGTAGAGAAAGACGACCATTTGGAGGAGCAAGGCGAGCGCGAACGCCTCCGGGTCAGCACCGACGACCCACAGGTAGAGGCCCCCGGCCATCACGCCGAACGTGAGGAGGAGGGCCGTCACGTAGCGCGTGACGCTGCGGCTCCACGGCTCGTTCCGGAACACCGCTCGAAGGTAGTAGGCGATGCCGACGGCCATCAGCGCGCTCCCGCCCAGCGCGGTCGCGACCGCCCAACCCCGCGCCCCGAGCGTGGGCGGCGAGCAGACCATCACCGCCGGCTGGAGCAGGAGGAACTTCGCCATCGACGGGGGCAGGGCGTGGAGGAGCCACCGGAGGGTGAGGAGCATTTCGAGCGCCATCGGGAAGACGAACCAGGGCGACGTGACGGCGGCGCTCCAGGTACTGACCAGCCCGGATCCTCGGGGCCCGAGACCCGGCGCGATCTGACCGGAGAGCAGGCCGAACGACCACCCCATCAGGAACTCGTTCAGGACCACGAGCAGCACCACGGAGAACACGAACCCCGCTCGGTGGACCTGGGGTGGCCGAGCGCCGGCGGACGCGTTACGGCCGCGCAGCTCGCGGAGGAATCCGACGAAGACGAGGAAGACGCTGGCCGACATGATGCCGGTCGCGACCCAGAGGCCGGCGGTGACGCCGGAGACGCCGGGCGCCGAGAAGTAGACGAGCACGCCGACGAACATCCCCGCCATCATCAGGAGCAGGAACTGGACGACGCTCGCGCGGAGCGGGCCGTCGGCGAACGCGGCCCACTTGACGGAGATGGCGCTGATGAGCGTCATCCCGACCGCGAAGAACGAAAGGACGGCCCAGACGAGGATCGACGTCATCTCCCTCCGCCCCCCGCGGTTCGGTACGGCGATCCGCCTACGCCCGGCCTGTCGGGAACCCGCACCCGCGACCGAGCCGACCGGTCGCCATAACGGCAACCGGCCCGACGAAAGGAACGGAGGGTCCGCGGCCGTTTCGTCGGGCTTCGTGCGGTGGCGCGGACACCCCCCCGGCGGCACTCGCTCGTCCGAGTCCGCGCCCTGCCGCGTGGGGCGCCGCCCGGCCCGCCCTTGCTCGGTCCTTGGGGCGTGGTGAGTCCGGTGGACGGAGCCTCCGCCGCGCGGGGAACCGTTCGAATTCGGACGCACCGGGGCCGAGCCGCGCTCCGGAAGCGCGCCCGATAGGGGCGGGCTTCGCGGATGTGACGGTCGCCCTCGGCGGGGGTCGCGAAACCCGCAGCGGGAGCCTTAAGTCAGGGTCGCCCGTGGGGAGTCGATTCCCGTGGCGCCGAAGGCGGACTCCGCGACGATCCAGATGCTGTCGAGCGTCCCGATCTTTGCTTCGCTGGGCGAAAAGGCGCTCCAGAAGATCGCCGGCGACGCGAAGGAGCGCGGGTTCCGGCCCGGCGAACGGTTGGTCGCGACCGGGGAGAAGGGCGTCGGATTCTTCCTCATCCTGGACGGCACGGTCGAGGTCCGCCGCGATGGGAAGTCGGTCGCGCGCCTCGGGCCGTCGCAGTTCTTCGGGGAGATGGCCCTCCTGGACGAGCAGCCGCGGACGGCGGACGTGGTGGCAACCTCGGACGGGCGATGCCTGGTCGTCTCGCGGTGGGAGTTCTGGGGCTACCTCTCGAAGGAACCGGAGACGATCCGGGTCCTGCTCCAGGAGACCGTGCGGCGCCTCCGCGCCACCGGGCCGGGCTTCAGCGAGTAGCCCGCGCGCGCCCGAAAGTCGGGGCGAGCGGGGGGCCGGTTTCGCGACCCCTCTAGCACTCTTTACTAACTTCGAACCGGTGTTCCGGTCGTGGCAGCCGGCGCGCGGCATCTCGCGGCGATCATGTTCACGGACATGGTCGGGTACACGGCCCTCGCGCAGGCCGACGAGGCCGTCGCGCTCGGGGTCCTCGAGCGCCACAACCGGCTCCTGCGCCCGATCTTCGGCAAGTACCGCGGCCGGGAGGTCAAGACGGTCGGCGATGCCTTCCTGGTCGAGTTCGGCAGCGCGCTCGAGGCCGCGCAGTGCGCGGTCGAGATCCAGCGGATGCTGCACGACTACAACCTCTCGTCCGACGACGAGTGGAAGATCCGGATCCGCATCGGGATCCACGTCGGGGACGTCGTCCGGGAGCGGGACGACGTGCTGGGCGACGCGGTGAACGTCGCCTCCCGGATCGAGCCGCTCGCGGAGCCGGGCGGAATCTGCGTCTCCCAGCAGGCGTTCGACCAGATCCAGAACAAGATCGTCGAACCGCTCGTCCCGCTGCCCGCCGTCCGACTGAAGAACGTCCGGGTGCCGGTCGGGGTCTACCGCGTCGTCCAGCCGTGGGACGCGGCGATGCCGGTCGGCGCCCTCCCGCCGACCGGGTCGGGCCACCACCTGGCCGTCCTGCCGCTCTCAAACATCAGCCCGGACCCGAAGGACGAGTACTTCGCGGACGGACTGACGGAGGAGTTGATCGCCGTCCTCTCGAAGGTCCGCGGGCTGAGCGTGATCGCCCGCACCTCCGTGGCTCCGTACAAGACGGCGCCGAAGTCGATCGCGCAGGTCGGCGTCGACCTGGGGGTCGACGCCGTGATCGAGGGGAGCGTGCGCAAGGCGGGGAACCGACTGCGGATCACGCTGCAGCTGATCGACGTGTCGACCCAGCGCCACATCTGGGCCGAGAGCTACAACCGCGAGGTCGACGACGTCTTCGCGGTGCAGACCGACGTCGCCGAGCGGACCGCGGAGGCGCTCCAGCTCGAGTTCGCGAAGGCGACCGACGCGAGCGGACCGGGACGGCGACCGACCGAGAACGCGGCCGCGTACGACCAGTACCTGCGCGGGCTCGTGGCGGCCCGGCGACCGGACGGGACGGGTCTCGCGCGGGCCGAGCAGGCGTTCGAGGAGGCGACCCGGCTCGACCCGAAGTTCGCGACCGCGTTCGCGGTGTGGGGGGACCTCTACGTCGTGCTCGCCGGCGACTCCCTCCCGATGCGCGTGGCGATCCCCAAGGCGCAGGCGCTGGCGGCCCGGGCGCTCGAGCTCGACCCCGACTCGTCGGAGGCCCACTCGACGCTCGGGAACATCGCGATGCAGTTCGACCACGATTGGGCGCGCGCCGAGGCGGAGTTCCGCACCGCGCTCCGGCTCAACCCGAGCAACGTCACGGCCCACCGGTTCTACGGGTTGATGCTGACGTCGCAGGGCCGGTTCGACGAGGCGATGGACGTCTTCCGCCGCACCGTCCAATTGGACCCGGGCGGGAGCTTCCAGGGGATGTTCGCCTGGGCCGAGCTCCAGGCCGGCCGAGTGGACGACGCGCTGCGGGACGTGGAGGAGACGACGGCGAAGGGACCGCTGAGCGTCGGCGACCACACGATGCTCGCGTTCTTCTACCTCGAGGCCGGGCGACCCGACCTCGCCCGGACCCACGTCGACGTTCCGGCCGACGAGGCCAGCCCGGTGGAGGCGTTCGACCTCGCGCTGTTGCAGGCGATCTTCGGGCGCCCCGCCGCGGCGCGCGCGCTCGCGGACGCCCCGAACGACAACGGCTCGTACACCTCCGACACGCACCGGGCGATGCTCCTCTCCGTCCTCGGGGAGAAGGACCGGGCGCTCGAACTCCTCGAGAAGGAGCTCGTCTCCGGCGATCCGGTGCTCTGGCTGTTCCACCGCGGAGTGTTCTTCGACAACATCCGCGACGACCCGCGATTCACCGCCCTCCTGCGGGCGTACGGACTGCCGCTCGACCCGCTGCGCCGTCCGCGCATGTCGCCCTAGCCCACGCGGGACCCGAAACGGTGGGACGCTCCCCCGGGCTCCGTCCTCGGGAGCGGACGGGCGTCCGCTCCCAGTTCATCCGGGGCCCGAATCGGGGTCACGTCACAGGGGAGGGGCACACGTGGCCGGCACTCCGATCGCGTTCAGGGTCGCCCCGATCGCGACGAGGTAGTTCGGCACCCCACATCCGGCGTGCGTCAGCACGGCCTGGTCGAGGTCCGCGTCGTCGAAGTTCGTCCGCTCGCCCGCCAACGGACCGATCCCGGTCAGCTGGGCCGACGTGAGGTTCGCGTACTGGAGCTCGGCGCCGACGAGGTTCGCCCCGTGCAAATCGGCGCCCGCGAGGTCCGCGTACTGGAGGTCGGCGCCGCGGAGGTTCGCGCCCCGCAGGTCGGCCCCGGCGAGGTCGGCGTACTGGAGGTTCGCCCCCCGCAGGTCCGCGCCGGCGAGGTCCGCCCCCGACAGGTTCGCGTACTGGAGGTTGTCGGCCCGCAGGTCATACCCCGCCAGGTCGACGCTCCCGAGCCGCGTGTAGGAGAGCGTCTTCGCCGGTCCGAACAGGCGCGGCTGGAACAGCCCGACCAGCGCCGGGAACGCGGCCGTGCCGTCCTTCCCCGAGCCGGTCGGCGGCAGGTTGAGCAGCCACTCCATCGTCGTCAGGAGGTTGTAGTGCGACGAGTTCTGGGTGAGCGGACCCATCCCGAGCGTGTACGGGCTGATCGCGGCCATGTAGACCGGCCCGCCGTGCATCCCGTCGTAGCCGCTCGTGTTGTAGTTGCCGTTCGCCTTGTACGCCTCGTCGTAGACGACGAAGATGACCGAACTCGAGAACCACGGCTGGGCGATCAGCTTCGGGACGAACGTCGAGAGCCAGTAGTCGCCGGTCGCCGCGCTCGAGGAGTGGCCGTCGTTCAGGATGTTCGGGGCGATGTAGGTGAACGCCGGCGGCGTCGCGTTGTACGGGTAGTCCGTGGTGAGGTTCGCGATCGGCACGTCGTGCTGCTCGCAGACCGACCCCGTCACGTTCCCGCCGAGGTCCGAGTAGTACGGGAACGGATTGTGGCGGACGACGTAGAGCCCGCTGTTGTACTGCTGGCAGGGGACGTTCGCCCCCTCCTCGTACGCGACCCAGGACTCGCCCGACGTCTGGAGCAGGTTGCCGAGGTTGTTGACCGAGTAGTTCGCGAACCCGTCGCTCGTGCACTGGAGCGTCTTCCCCGACGTCAGGGCGAGGTAGTTCGGGGCCGACGGGTGGCAGGCGGCGTAGTAGCCCACGCCCTGGGGGTTCGCGTTCGCATCGCCGCCCCACGCGTAGGTGTTCGCGAGCTGGGTCTCGTACGGCTGGTTGCCGTAGATGACTGCCGTCTCCTCGTTCTCCATCATGATGAGGAAGACGTGCTGGATCGGGGTCGGGAGGTGCGGGCCGGTCGCATTGGTCGCGCTCGGGGCCGGGCCGCTCGCGCTCGGGGCGGCGGAGGTCGCGGGCAGGGCGCCGACCAGTCCGGTCAGCACCAGCACGCCGATCGCCGCCGTCACGAGCCCGGCGCGGACCCATCGGTGGTCGTTTGCGCTCATGGTGGCGTCACCTGGGTGAAAAATGGTTCGGAGCCGTAATAATATCCGGGATAGCAAACGCCGGAGGAGTACGTACGAACGCGTACGACCGGCTCGACGCCGTTCGTCCGGTGGACTCCGGAGAGTCCGTAATTCTGGGGCGAACAGCACCGACCGGCTGCCACCGAATCCCTTTTCGCCGGGTCGGGCTCCGCCCGGTCGATGGCGACGGAGCCCGGACCCACCGTACCGGCCGTGGGCCCGCTGGTCGTCTTGGGGGCCGGCTACGCGGGACTGACCGTCGCCGAGGAGTTCCGCCGCCGGACGAAAGGGTCGGTCCCGATCGTCGTGGTCGACCGGCACCCGGTCCACGTCCTCCGCACCCAGCTCTACGAGGTCGGCCGCCTGGCGGAGGCCGGCACCGACCTCGGCCGGTGGCTGGTGCCGCTCGACCGGGCGTTCGACCGCTCCGGCGTGACGTTCCGCGAGGGTACGGTCGAGTCGATCGACCTCGCAGCGCACGTCGTCCGAGTGAACGGCGCCGACCTGCCGTTCGGGATGCTCGCGGTCTGCCTCGGCAACGTCGCGGCGTACTACGGGGTTCCGGGCGCGGCGGAACACGCCCACTCGGTCTACCGCCTCACGGGCGCGCAGCGGTTGGCCCAGGCGGTGGTCGAGGTCGAACGGAATTCGACCGCCCTCCCGGGCGAGCAGCGCCCCCGCCTCGTCGTGATCGGCGGCGGTTCCACCGGCACGGAGGTCGCCGCGGAGCTCGCGACCACCGACTGGGCCCGGATCGTCGGAGGCGAGGTCCGGCCCCCGGACGTGGTCCTCGTCACCGGGTCGCTGCCGTTCCTGGCGGGCCTCCCCGCCCGGTTGATCGAGCACGCCCGGGTCACGTTGCGCGCGGCGGGCGTGGCGGTCGTGCCCGGCGTGAACGTCGCCCGGGTCGAGCCGCACCGGGTCGAGCTCGTCGACGGGACCGCCTTCGCCTGCGCGGCCAGCGTCTGGTGCGCGGGGCTCGAGGCCCCGCCCGTGGTGAAGGCCCTCCCGGTCCCCCACGGACGCGGCGGCCGTCTCGCGACGGGACCGACCCTCGAACTACCGGACCACCCCGGCGTGTTCGCGGTCGGCGACGTCATCGAGTTCAAGGACCCGAAGACCGGACTCCTCGTGCCGTCCACCGCCCAGGCCGCCCTGTCGGAGGCCCGGTCGGCCGCCCGCAACCTCGCCGCGCGCGCCCGGGGCGAACCGCTTACGCACTACGAGTACCGGGAACACGGCGTGATCGTCGCCCTCGGCGTGCGGAAAGGCGCCGGGAGCATCCGGGGGATCGGGCTCTGGGGCAGCCCGGCCCGGCTCGTGAAGCAGCTCGTGGAGCGCGACTATTCGCGCGCCGTCCGCGAGGGCGACTCCCCCGGGCTCCTGTGACCGATCCGGGCCGGCACCGCGCCCGGGTGCGCGGTTAAGACCCGGCGTCCCCTCGACCGGCCGCACTCTCGGATGTTCGAGCGGATCCTGGTCGGGTACGACGCGTCCCCCGCGGCGCGACGCGCCTGCACCGCCGCCTCCGAGATCGCGGCAAAGTTCGGCTCCGTCCTGACGGTCATCGTCGTCCGCCCGCCCGGCCGGACCGGCGCGGACCCGTACTTGGAGAGCCTCGTCCCCGTGGGCGAAACCGGGGCGGCCCTGGACGCCGTCATCGAAGAGGTACGCACGCGGGCGGTCAGCCGGGGAGCCGCCCGGGTCGACTCGGTGCTGCTCCAGGGGGAGGTCCCGGGGGCCCTCCTCGAGTGGCTCGCCGCCAATCCGCAGGAGCTCGTGGTGGTCGGCTCGCGAGGACTCTCGCGGGGACGACGGCTCTTGCTCGGGAGCGTCTCGGCGGAACTGGTGCAGAAGGCGCCCTGTCCGGTGCTGGTGGTGCGGGCGAGCCCGGACCGCCGACCCGGAGCACGAACCGCTCCCGAATAGTCCGGCCGGTCCCGCCGGCGCGGTGTCGCGCCTACTTGCGGAGCACTTTGAACGCGATGTTCCAGTTCCCGAGCGCCATCGCCGTCTTGACCCACAGGATGCAGAGCGATTCGAGCTCGCGCGAACTCTCGATGCCCCCGAGGTCGATGACCGACGGCCACCCGAACCGGTGGAGCACGTCGGTGACGGTCTGCTTCGCGGGGCCGTCGTTGCCGCAGACGTACATGTCGGGCGGTCCGCCGGGGAACGACGGCCGGAAGAAGTGGACGTTCCCGACGATGTTGAACGCCTTCACGACCCGCGCGCTCGGAAGGAGCTTCTGCAACTCCTCGCCGGCGCTCGTCGTGAGGCCGATCGCGAGGGACGGCGCTCCGCCCTCCTCGAACCGCAGCGGGTTCGTGGTGTCGATGACGACCTTCGTGCCGAAGTGGTGGACGCCGGCCGACAGGACGGCCTCCGTGGTCGCCACCCCGAGCGTCGAGACGACCATCAGTTCCCCGTACTCCGCGGCCTCGGAAGGGGTCCCGAGGAGCCGCTCCCCGGGTTCGGTCTCGGACCACTCGCGCAGGTGGGGCTGGTCGGGATGTCGGGTCCCGATCATCACGGAGTGGCCGATCGTCGCGAATCCGGTGCCCAGCGCCCGCCCGACGTCCCCGCTCCCCAGAATGCCGACGCGCATGGTACGCCGTTCCGAACGGCGGGGCCGTATACCGATTACGAGACCGACCGGGCCGTCGGCGGCCGCGCCGCACAGGTTCAAATAGGCCCCCCGGGTGGCTCCCGCGATGTTCGCCCGACGCCGAGGATTTCCTGCGCTGGTCGTTGCCGTAATTGCGCTCTTGAGCGCCGCCCTGGGCGGCGCGCTCGTCGCCCCCGTGGCCCACGCCCCGGCCCCGACGCTTGCGTCGTCCGCGGCCCCCGCGGCCACGACCCCGGTCGGGACGTCCGCGGCGGGAACGACCACGACGCTCCACGCCCCCGGCGCCGCCGCCGCGGCGAAGCTCGAGGCGGCGATCCAGTCCCAGCACGTCGACCTCCAGAAGATCTACCCGCCCAACCTCCTCTACGCGCCCTCGATCCACAACGGCCTCGTGGTCGCGCCGAGCTACCCGCAGGCGCCCGAGCCGGCGGGTCTCGCCGACTACGGCGTGATGAACGCGAGCGGCACCCCGACGGCGTTCACGATCGACACGACCAGCTACAAGGCGTCCCTTGACCTCAACTCGGTGCTCCCGTACTACCTCGCGACGGGCACCCCCGAGGGATTCACGTCCCAGCTGAACGTCGTGCTGAAGAACGTCACCCTCTTCGGCAACTCGAGCTACAACTTCTGGACGCAGAACGTCCTGTTTTACGACGCGTACTCGTCCCAGATGTTCGTCGAGAACAACATCTGGAACTTCTCGGCGCCGGGCGCCGGCCAGCCGACGAACACGTTCCTCTACATCCCCGGCTACACGAACGGCACGGACAACCCGTCGATCGGCTACTACGCCGCGGGGACGCCGACGTTCAACGGCGTGTTCACCCCGTTCACGATCGTGTTCTACCTGAACGCGAGCACACTCCTCTACAGCGGGACCGCCTACACGGAGGTCGACTTCTCGTTCGACCTGCTCAACTCGGCCGGCGTGCAGTTCTACTCGGACATGTACGACCGCGTCCTGTTCAACAACACGGGCGGCGGGTCGACCATCCCGCAGGCGATGTTCCACGTCGACGGCCAGAACATCACCCCGACCGGCTACATCCCCTACGACGCCGAGATCATGCTGGGCGGGCCGGGCGGCGGCAGCACGGCGACGTTCGACGCGATCAACGCCACGATGACCCTCCAGCACTGGAACGCGACCGCGGGCGCCTACGTCAACGAACCGTCCGCGTGGAGCTCGGGCTCGGAGACCGGTGAGACGGCGGTCGGCATCGCGGAGTACTACGACTCGGCGGGCACGGTCCACCTCGGCGCGGGCCCCGAGTTCATCCAGCCGTTCTGGAACTCAAGCGCGACCGCCGCGGCGGGCGCGGCCACGCTGTCCGGGACGATCACGCCCTCCAACTCGTGGGCGTTCGTGACCGACCAGTCGACCTACAACGACTCGAACTCGGCGTGGGGCGCCCTCCCGGTGAGCGGGAACTACGCCTGGAACCTCACGCAGGGCAACTACTCGGTCAAGCTGATGCTGAGCGACTACGACGAGGCGACCAGCGGGGCGCTCGCCCTCGCGGCGGGCACCACGACCACCTGGACGGTGTCGCTGACCCAGAATATGGCGATGGGCGTCTACACGCCGCTCTACGCCTGGTCGAACAGCCAGCTCGCCGCGATCTCGGTGAACGGGACCGGCACGTCCGGTTCGCCCTACGTCCTGTTCAACAACGAGTACACGAACCTCTCGGCCGAGTTCGCCTCGTTGAACGACTACGCCTTCCCGGCGTACGTCGGCATCTCGCTGGTCGACACGAGCGACTACGTCGAGATCGCGAGCCCCGCGCAGTTCACGGTGAACTATTGGGGCGGGTCCCTCAACATCGTGACCTACTACGGGCTGCCGAGCTCCGACCAGCTGTCGACCTGGCTGTTCGGCACGTCGCACGTGTCGATCGTCGGCGGGCAGATGCAGGGGTGGTTCTCGGCGAACCAGAATGGGTTCCCCTACGCCAACCTCCTGATCTGGAACTCGACCAACACCCTCGTGCTCGGCGTCACGTTTGACGTCAGCACCGTCGGGATCACGACGTACGGCGGGACCGACAACTCGTTCGTCGAGGACTCGTTCCTCCAGACGACGATTGCGAGCAACTACCTCATGATCGGGGTCGCCTACCTCCTCCCCTACGGCGAGGTCGGGCTCGGCGTCACCGGTCTGATCGAGAACGAGCAGGGCGACCAGATCTGGAACAACCTGTTCGACGTCCAGTACACGGCGTTCGAGACGAACATCAACGTCTACGACGACCTGTACCCCTCGGTCCCGTACGCGTTCTACAACAACTGGAACCTCTCGGCGCCGGTGCCCTCGACCACGACGTGGACGATCAACGGGTTCACGTTCGGCGGCGCGGTCGGCAACTACCCGTGGGCGTGCGGGAACTGGTGGTACGACTACGTCCCGGGGACCACGACCCTCCCGTACAACGAGAACGTCGGCGTGCCGATCATCGCCCAGGGCGGCGACTACTGCCCGGCGGGGTCGCTCGGCCAGCTCGTCTTCGCGGAGACCGGCCTTCCGGGCGGCACCTCCTGGACCGTCAACGTCAACGGGACGGCGCTGACCGGCACGACCACGACCCTCGCGACCGTGATGACGGTCGGGCCGTACCCCTACGTGGTAGAGCCGGTCTCGGGCTACACGGCGTCCACGACCTCGGGCACCGCGAACGTCCTCGCGAACTCGGGCATCACGGGCATCGCGGTCGCCTTCTCCGCGGGCTCGTCCGGCTCGGGCACCCTCTCGGGCACCGTCACCCCGTCCACCGCGACCGTCTGGGTCGACGGGACGGTCGTGCCGGTGAGCGGGGGCGCGTTCTCGACCAGCGTGAGTTCGGGCGTCCACTCGGTGGAAGCGTTGGCGGGCGGCTACTACCCGTACTTCAACAACGTGACCGTCAGCCACGGCGGGACGACGACGCTGAACATCCGGATGAACGCCCTGCCGCCCGGGACCGGGCCGAACGGGACGCTCACCCTGACCGTCACCCCGAGCACCGCGACCGCGTGGGTTGACGGCGCCGAAGTGACGCTGATCGGCGGCGTCTACTCCGCCCAGGTGACCCCGGGCGTCTACGCGGTCGAGGTCGCGGCGACCGGCTACGTGACCTACTACAACAACGCGTCGGTCGTCTCCAACGACACGACCGTGTTGACGGTCTCGCTGACGGCCCTCCCGCCCGGACCGGGCGCGGACGGCACGCTCTCGTTGACCGTGGCGCCGGCGACCGCCCTCGTATGGGTGGACGGCGTCCAGGTGACGTTGACCAGCGGCGCCTACACGGCGACGGTCAGCCCCGGCCCGCACTCGATCGAGGTCCTGGCGACGGGCTACTACCCCTACTTCAACAACGCGACGGTGTCGAGCAACGCGACCACGGCGCTCACCGCGAGCCTGATCCCGTACGCCCCCGGACCCGGCGGCCCCGGCACGCTGACGCTGAGCGTCGCGACCGGCGGCGCGACCGTCTGGGTGGACGGCACGCAGGTGGCGCTGTCGAACGGCGCGTACTCGGCGTCCGTCAGCGCGGGGACGCACTCGATCGAAGTGCAGGCCTCGGGCTACTACACCTACTACAACAACGTCACGGTCGCCTCGAACGCCACCAAGACCGTCAGCATCTCGCTGAACGCGGTCGGGAGCGGCTCGTCGACGTCGAGCTCGAACAACGGCATCAGCTCGACCGCCTGGGCGCTGATCGCGGTCCTCGGGGTCCTCGCGGTGATCTTCCTGATCACCACGGTGATCTACATGGGCCGGTCGCGCGGCGGGTCGGGCGGGTCGAACGCGGGCGGCGACACGTCCTCCGGCTCGAACGAGTCGGGTCCGGACGAGGGCGGCTCGAACTAGGGCCCGCCCCGTCCCGGGAGCGAACCCCTTCCTTCCTTCGTTTTCCTCGACGTCAGAACGGGTCCATCGGGTCGGCGTCCGGCCCGCCGCGGCCGCGCGCGGCCCGCGCGCTCCGCGCGGCCGCCGTCTTCGCGCGGTGGCAGCCCCGGCACACGGTCTGGAGGTTCGAGTACTCGAGCGCCGCCCCGCCGTCCGCGATCTCGACGATGTGGTCGACGTCGAGCTCGCGCGCCCGCCGCCGGCTCCCGCAGAGGCGGCAGGTGTACCGGTCGCGGAGCATCACGTAGGAGCGGGCCGAGTCCCAGAAGTAGTGGCCGTGGAACCGCCACTGGCACTTGCGCGAACAGTAGGGGGTGCGGTGGGACGGGAGGGCCCGGTCGCACTCGACGCACCGGGCCGTCCGCCGCGCCTCCGCGCGCCGCCGGGCCCCGTCCCCGAACCACGCCGCCGAGAGCGCGAGGATCCGCCCGTTCGGTCCGACCTCGACCGACGCGCCCACGGCCCCGGGGGGGGAGCCCCCGCCCTAAGAGGGTTCGGCTCCACCCGCGCGCGCGCTAAAGGCGGCTGGGGGGGTCGGGCGCCTTCGTGACCAGCCTCCTCGCGGTCGGGCTGCTCGTCGTTGTGCTGGGCGCGGTGATCGTCCGGCAGATCCTAGGGCGGGGCCCCGGCGTCTGGGCGATCTTCCTCGCGGGCGGGTTCGCGACCGTCGCGGTCGGGCTGCTCTCGTTCGGCGGCGCGGAAGCCGCGCTCGCGAGCGCGGCGCCGGTCCTCCTCTTCCTCTTCGCGCTGTTCCTGTTCGCCGAGGCGCTCGCCCGGTCGGGCGCGCTCGACCACCTCGCCCAGTGGCTGGTCGGGCGGGCGCGGCACCCCGCGGACCTCCCCGTCGTCCTGTTCGTCGGATTCGGGCTCGCCTCGGCGTTCCTCGTCAACGACGCCCTCGTCCTGATCGGCGTCCCCGTGCTGCTCGCGCTCGCCGCGCGCCTCCGGACGAACGCGCGCCCGCTCCTCCTCGTCCTCGCCCTCGCCGTGACCGTCGGGAGCGTCCTGACGCCGTTCGGGAACCCCCAGAACCTCCTCGTCTCGGTCGAGAGCGGGATGGACGCGCCGGTGTACACGTTCCTTAGGTACCTCCTCGTCCCGACGCTCCTCAACCTCGCGCTGGGGGCGTGGTTCCTCCGATGGCGGCTCCGCCGCTCGATGCCGCCCGAGGACGCGCGGTACGCGGAACTCCGCGCCGAGGCGCCCCCGCTCCTCCCGGAGGGCGGGTGGCGGGAGCGCCTCACCCGCTCGCCGGTGTTGTGGGTGTTCCCGGGCACGATGGTGGTGCTGGTGACGATCGACGTGACCGCGGCGCTCACGCACGGACCGACCGTGCCGGTCTGGGAGACCGCGGGCGCCGGCGCGGTCGTCCTGATGCTGGTCTCGCCCGGTCGCGAGACGATCCTCAAAGGGGTCGACTGGTCGATCCTCCTCCTCTTCGCCGGCCTGTTCCTCGTGGTCGGCGGAGCGGAGGCCGGGGGGGTCGTCCCCGCGCTCGAGTCGGTCTTCCCGATCCCGGGTCCGGGCCACTCGGTCGCCGCGCTCCTCGCGATCACCGGCACCTCCCTCGCCGGCCCGCAGGTGGTCAGCAACGTGCCGTGGGTGGCGCTCCAGATCCCGCTCCTTTCGCACCTCGGCTACGGGGCCGGCACGCCGGTGGCGTGGCTCGCCCTCGCCGGGGCCAGCACGCTCGCGGGGAACGTCACCCTCCTCGGGGCGGCGAGCAATCTCATCGTGGTCGAGCTCGCGGAACGCGGCGGCGTGCCGATCCGGCTCGGCGAGTTCGTCCGCGTCGGGCTGCCGATGGCGGCGATGACGGTCGGCGTCCTGGTCGTCTGCCTCGCGGTGGGGCTCTAGGCGGCGCCGAGGAGATATCCTCGGCCCGGCTCCGCGCGCCGTGGGGTTCCCGCTCGGCGACTGGATCGACGACCACGCCGGCGTCCGCCACCACCTCTCGAAGAGCGGGATGGTCGGGAGCGTCCGCCACCCCCGGCCCACTCCGGCCGAAGTCCGGACGGCGGACGAGTCCACGCTGCGCGACGAACTCGCCGCCCACGTCGGAGTCGCCCCCAAGCGGCTCGTCCTGACGCACGGCGCGTCGGAGGCGAACGGTTGGATCGCCGCGTTCCTCGCCGGCCCGGGCGCCGGCGGCGGCCGGGGGCTGCGCGTGGAGTTTCCGGAGTACCCTCCGCTGGTCGACGCCTTCCAAGCGTTCGGTTTCCGGCCCTTGCGGGCCCCGACTCCGGCGGCCGTCGCGGTCGTCTCGCAGGCGCGGAATCCGGAGGGGGACCTCTGGAGCCGCGCGCGGGTCGAAGCGTGGGCGGACGGCGCGCGTTCGGTCGTCGTGGACGAGACGTTCCGCGAGTTCGGGAGCGCGCCGTCGCTCGCCCGCGCCGGCCGGCGCGGGTGGTGGACGACGGGGACGTTCACGAAGTTCTACGGGGGCGACGACCTCCGGGTCGGGTACGCGGTCGCGCCGCCCGAGTCGGCCGACGCGTTCGCGAAGTTCCACGGGGTCGTCTCCGACCGGGTCGCGCCGTACTCGGTCGCGGGCGCCCTCGCGACGCTGCGCGACCGCGCCCGGATCGCCCGGGACGTCGAGCGGCTCCTCGCGCCCCACCGGGCGCGGTGGACGGCCGCGACCGGACAGGCGGCGCCGGTC
>JASHPZ010000094.1 GCA_030037815.1 Thermoplasmata archaeon
CCGCCCCCCCGGCGGAACCCCCCGACACGACGCCCACGGCGCCCCCCGCCAAGCGGGCGGCGAAGCGCCGAGCGGCCTGAGCCGCGGCCTCCCCCCGCGCGAAGGGTCCAAATGGCCCTACGCCTCGGGGACGACCAGAGGTCGGGGGTTCGATGCGGGTCGTAGTGCTCGGCGGCGGAGGGTTGACCGGTCGCTGCGCGGTGCGGGACCTCGCCACCGGGGAGGTCTTCGACGCAGTCGTAGCCGCGGACCTGGACCCGGGCCTCGCGACCGCGGCGGCGCGCGCCGCCGGGCCGAAGGCGACGGCCGAGACGATCGACGTGCGGGACCGCGCCGCGGTCGTCCGCCTGCTCCGCGGCGCGTCCGTGGTCGTGAACGCGGTCCAGTACGGGTTCAATCTGGCCGTGATGGACTCGGCGCTCGAGGCCGGGGTCGCCTACCTCGACTTCGGCGGGCTGTTCCACATGACCCGGAAGCAGCTCGAGCGCCACGCCGACTGGGAGAAGGCCGGACGGCTCGCGATCCCGGGGCTCGGGCAGGTGCCCGGGATCTCGAACGTCCTCGCGATGGAGGCGGCCCGCGACCTCGATCGGGTCGACTCGATGGTGATCCGGGACGGCTGGCGCGACCTCACCGTCGGGGGCCCGGAGATCTCGTTCACGTGGTCTCCCAGCACCTTCCTGGACGAGATGGTCCTCCCGGCAATGGTCTTCGAGGGCGGGAAGTACCGCGAGGAGCCCCCGATGAGCGGCGCCGAGGAGTTCGACTTCCTCCCGCCCGTCGGCCGGACGAAGGTGTACCGTACCCTCCACTCCGAACCGGCGACCCTGCCCGACAGCCTCGCGGCGAAGGGGCTCGCGCACTGCGAGTGGAAGGAGGGCGGCCCGGGAATCGAGGTGCTGCGGACGATGGCGCTGCTCGGCCTCGCCTCCGACCGTCCGCTCGACGTCCGCGGCGCCTCCGTGACGCCCCGCGACTTCACGCTCGCGCTCCTGAAGCGGGAGAAGCTGCTCGGGGCTCCCGAGGGCGTGACCGTCACCGACTGGGAGGTTTGCGACATCGAGCTGCGCGGGTCCAAGGGCGGCGTGCCGGTGGTCCGGCACGCAGTGAGCCGCTTCCCGCCCCGGACCGACTGGAACCTCACCGCGACCGAGTACGCCGTCGGGATCGCCGGTGCGATCGGGGCAGAGCTGATCGCGACCGGGGCGATCTCCGAGGTGGGAGTGGTGCCGCCCGAGCGGTGCGTGCCGGCGGGGCCGTTCCGGGAGGCGCTCCACCGGCGGGGCGTGGAGACCGCGATCGTGCCCCCGGAGGCGCCGCTCCCCGCCCCGCGCTCGGGCTAAGCGCTCCGGCGGGGGTTTGCCGTCTTGCACGGCAGAAAATGGGCAGAAGGGCCACGATTTCGGTAGTTTCGTGGCCTGAAACTAAGCAAACGGCCCAGAAAGTAACGCCGTTTCTCGGTAGTACAGGGTATTCTCGTTCTAAGCCAATTATATATAGCCACCTCGGGGTGAGCGCACCGCCGGAGATGCGTTCGATATGGCGGATTCCACACCCGCCCCAGGGCCGACGCCCGGCGAGGGCGCGGAGGCCATCGCGCCCCGCGCTCCGGCGCCGTCCCGCCTGAAGGCGGAAGAGAGCGCGATCCCCCCGCCCACCCCGCCGGCGCCGACCCCCGGCGCGCCGGAGGAGAAGGAAGCAAAGCGGGAGGCCGCGAAGGAGCCCGTCAAGGAGGTCTCGCGGCAGTACGAGCCGGAGCCCGAGATCCCGATCCCGATCGCCCGCCTGATCCCGAAGTTCAAGAAGAGCGCGAAGCTGTTCGAGGAGGGGAAGAAGCACATCCCCAACGCCTCGAGCTCGCTCATCCGGGTCGCCTCCTACGACCCGTGCCCGCCGTTCATGGCGCGCGGGAAAGGTTCGCGCCTCTGGGACGTGGACGGCAACGAGTTCCTCGACTTCAACCTCGCCTACGGCGTCCTGATCAACGGCCACGCGCCCGAGGCGCAGGTCAAGGCGATCCAGGAGCAGGCGGAGCTCGGCCTCCATTTCGCCGCGCCGAGCGAGATCGAGGTGGAGGTCGCGAAGCTGTTCCAGAAGCTCGTCCCGAACGCGGAGCGGGTCGCGTTCTGCTCGAACGGCTCGGACGCGACCATGAACGCGATCCGGATCGCGCGGGCCGTCACGGGCAAGGACGCGATCCTGAAATTCGAGGGCCACTACCACGGCCAGCACGACCTCGCGCTGATCAGCGCGGAGGCCCCGCCGATCGTCGCGGGGCTCGACGAGTACCCGCGGCCGCTCCCCAACTCGGCCGGGATCCCGCCCGGGGTGACCGACTACGTGATGGTCGCGCCGTACAACTCGATCCCCTCGTTCGAGCGGATGGTGAAGCGGTACCGCGACCGCCTCGCCGCCGTCATCCTGGAGCCGGTGATGGCGAACGCGGGCGTGATCCCGCCCGCACCGGAGTTCCTGAAGCGCCTGGTCGAGATCGCGCACGAGAACGACATGCTCGTCATCTTCGACGAGGTGTTCACCGGGTTCCGCATCGCGCCCGGCGGCGCGCAGCAGCTCTACAAGGTCGAGCCCGACATCTCCTGCTGGGCGAAGGCGCTCGGCGGCGGGGTGCCGGTCTCCGCCGTGTCGGGGAAGGCCGAGTACATGGACCTGATCGCGCCGGGCCGGATCTCGTTCGGCGGCACCTACAACGCGAACAACCTCACGATGGCCGGCACGCTCGCGAACCTCAAGATGCTCAGCCGCGGCGGGGAGGAGCTGTACGCCCGGTTCGCGCGGCTCACCGACCGGCTCGAGAAGGGCCTCGAGGAGGCCGGCCGCGACGCGAAGCTCTCGGTCCTCGTCCAGTCGGTGAACGGGATGCTCCAGTTCTTCTTCACGCGGCGGAAGAAGATCGCGAACTACCGCGAGTCGCTCCAGATCGACTGGAACCTCTACCTGCGGCACCACCAGCTCCTGCTCGACCAGGGGATCTACATCCACCCCGACAACTACGAGCGGATCACGTTCTCGAGCGCCCACACGGAGAAGGACGTCGACCGGTTCGTCGAGGTCGCGAGCGGGACGTTCAAGGAGCTCCGGACGCTGCCGCGCGACTACCTGCCGTAAGGCGCCCGAACGTCTCGAGACCCCCGGCGCCCCTCCGGCGGACGGACCGTTTCACGGGGGATTAATAGGGAGGAGTCGTTGACGGCCCGGTGCCGGCGTCCGCGGGTCCGCCGCCTCCGTGAGGGGGATGGGGAGTGGGTCGCGGCGCGAGTGACCTCCTCATCTTCGTCGGGAAGCGCCTCCTCCAACTCATTCCCGTCGTCCTCGGGGTCGTCGTCCTGACCTTCTTCATCACCCACGTCACGGCGATCAACATCTGCAGTCAGTGGTACATCCACGCGGACAAGGCCACGATCGCTCGGTGCAACGCGCAGTTCGCCCAGCCGATCCTGGTGCAGTTCTTCCAGTACCTCGGGCAACTCCTCCAGGGGAACCTCGGCTCCTCCCAGTTCGGGCAGCCGGTCGCCCCGTTCATCGCGCAGTACCTGCCGGCCACCGTCGAGCTCGTCCTCGCCGCGCTGTTCCTGATGATCTTCGTCGGAATTCCGCTCGGGGTCATCGCGGCGCAGTCCTCCGGCCGGTGGGCGGACCACCTGGTCCGCATCTTCTACCTGAGCGGGTGGGCGACCCCGACGTACCTGGGCGCGGTCCTCGCGGCCGTGTTCCTCGCGCCGGCCCTCGGGCTCCCTACCCAGGGCATGTACAGCTCGCCGAACGTGCCGTTCCACCAGTGGACGCACTTCTCGTTGATCGACCCGCTGCTCGCGCTCAACGGGGCCTGGGAACTGGACGCGCTCGCGCATCTGATCATGCCGGCCGCGGTCCTCGCGTTCATCAACATGGGCATCGCGACCCGGATGACGCGGAGCTCGATGCTCGAGGTGCTGCCGCTCGACTTCGTCAAGTCGGCCCGGATGAAAGGGCTCTCCGAGTTCTGGGTGATGTACAAGCACGCGCTCCGGAACGCGCTGATCACCACGACCACCGTGCTCGGCGTGACGGCGGGCGGCCTTCTCGCGGGCACCGTCGTGATCGAGGAGGTGTTCGCCTGGCCCGGGATCGGCCAGTATGCCTACCAGTCCATCGGGGCGGGAGGGTACCCGGTCAACTACGACGCGGCGGTGGCGGTGGTCATCATCTTCGCCATCGGCGTCGTGATCGCGAACCTGGTCGCGGACGTGCTCTACGGCGTGCTCGACCCCCGCGTCGATTGGCGGTGACTCTTGGGGACGAGCACGGAAGGTCGCGTCGTCCGGCCGCGCCGTTCGGTCTCCCAGCGGCTGAGGACGGCGGGGACGCGGTTCCGGAGCTCGAGCGTCCGCGCGCTGAAGAGTCTGGGGGCGCGTCTTCGGGTCTTCTGGGCGATCCTTCGGGCCAATCCCCTGACGCTGGTGGGGTTCGTCCTCGTCACGGCGATTTGCGTCGCCGCGTTGGTCATGCTGGTCGCACCGAGCTGGCTCGCTCCGTACGGACCGCTCCAACTGACGAACACCCGGTACGCCCCCCCCAGCCTGCAGCATCCGATGGGTACCGACTCGATCGGTCTCGACGTGTACTCGAACGTGATGTACGCGCTGCCGCTCGACCTGGGACTGGGGATTTTCATCGCCGGTGTGTCGATGCTCCTCGGCGGGGGGCTCGGCCTCGTCGCGGGATTCTGGGACGACCCCGGAACCTTCGGAGGCGTCGGTTCGACCGTGATCCTGCGGCTGACCGACATCTTCCTCTCGTTCCCCAGCCTGATTCTGGCGCTCGCCATCGTGGCGTTCACCGGCGCCTCCGTCTGGGTGGCCATCATCGCGGTGCTCGTCACCTGGTGGCCGAACTACGTCCGGCTCGTCCGCGGGGAGGTGCTCGCGATCAAGCACCTCCCCTACATCCAGGCCGCACGGGCCGCCGGGGTGACCAACGGCCGGATCCTGCTGCGTCACATCGTCCGGAACGTCCTCGAGCCGGTGATCGTCTACTTCACGATGGACATCGGGACGGTGCTCGTCGTGTTCTCGACCATCGGATTCGTGACCGGCGCGCTGCCGTTCCCCGTGCAGACCGCGTCGCAACGGCCCGAGTGGGGCAGCATGCTGGCGCACTACCACGAGACCGCCCTGATCACTTCGGCGCCCTGGCTGGTCCTCGGACCGGGTGGGGCGATCTTCGTCACGGTGCTCGCCTTCAGCCTCCTCGGCGACGGACTTCGGGACGTTCTCGACCCCCGATCGCGACGCGTCATGGCCGCCGCGGGCAGCCTCACGTCGAGCGGGTCGAAAGCGCTCGAGTAGGGAGGGTTCGTGGTCGATCCGGTGCTGACGGTCGAGAACCTCGCGATCGACTACGAGGTGGGCGCCGGGCGGTTCCACGCGCTCTCGGACGTGTCGCTCGACATCCTGCCGGGGCAGGTCGTCGGGATCGTGGGCGAGACCGGATGCGGGAAAAGCACCCTCGCGCAAGCCATCCCGCGGCTGCTACCGGAACCCCCGGCGCGCGTGCTCGGGGGGCGGGTCGTGTTCCGGGGCGTCGACCTGCTCGCGGTGCCCCGCTGGAAGATGCCCCTGGTCCGGGGGACCGGCATCTCGATGGTCTTCCAGGAGCCGTTGAACTCGCTCAATCCGGCGTTCCGGATCTACGACCAGCTGGCCGAGTCGATCCGGATCCGGTCCCTGCGCGAACAGGGACTCGCCCCGGCCTTCCGGCCGGACCGGAGCGACCCGTTCGACTACTCGCGCGCGCCGATGCCACCGGCCGGCGGCTCGATGGGTCGCGTGCTGGTGCCGGGCGGCGCCGCGGCGCAGGCGGCGCGGCGGAGTCGCACCGCGCCGTACCGGGCGGAGGTGCTCGAGTACCTTCGACTCGTGCGGATCAACGACCCCGAGACGATCCTGAACCTGTACCCGCACGAGCTCTCGGGCGGGATGCGTCAACGCGTCATGATCGCGATGGCGCTCTCCGAGAAGCCCAGCCTGCTCATCGCGGACGAGCCGACCAGCGCGCTGGACGTGACGATCCAGGCCCAGGTGCTCACCCTGATGAAAGAGCTGATCGACGAGGTGCACACCTCGATCCTGTTCATCAGCCACGACCTCGGCGTGATCGCGGAGACCGCCGACCTGCTCGGGGTGATGTACGCCGGGCGGCTGGCGGAGTTCGGGCCGGTCGCCGACGTCTTCGGCGCGCCGCGGCACCCGTACACGAAGGCGCTCCTGCGAGCCGCCCCGACCCGGTACAAGTCCGAAGGCAACCTCGACTCGATCCCGGGGTCGGTCCCGAATCTGAGCCGTCCGCCCCTGGGGTGCCGCTTCCACCCCCGGTGTCCTCTGGCGCAGCCGGTTTGCGCGGCCGACCCTCCCCCCCCGTGGGATACCCAGACCGCGCCGGGGGCCGTCGCGCCCCACCGCAGCGCGTGCCACTTCGCCGACCGGGTGGGTGAGCTTCCGTGAGCGCGCCGGGCCCGCTCCTCCAGGTCCAGGGGGTCCGGAAGATCTTCCCCCTGAACCGGTCGCTCTCGGAGATCTTCGGTCGCGTCGCCGCCCGCGGGATCCACGCGGTCGACGGGGTCGACCTCACGGTCGCGGCGGGCGAGACGGTGGGGCTGATCGGCGAGTCCGGATCCGGGAAAACTACGCTCGGCTGGCTGGTCGCGCGTCTGCATCACCCGACGGCCGGACGCATCGTCTTCGAAGGGCAGGACGTCACCCACCTCCAGGATGCGGCGCTCCGGAAGTGGCGCCGGCACGTCCAGGTCGTCTTCCAGGACCCGGTCGGGTCGCTCGACCCGCGCCTGCGCGTCTGGCAGATCGTGAGCGAGCCCGTCCGCGCGCAGCGCCGGCTTCCGCGTCGGGACGTCCGCGCGCTCGTCGCGGGACTGCTTCCGACCGTGGGGCTGCCGCCCGACTGCCTCGACCAGTATCCGCACGAGTTCTCCGGGGGCGGGCGGCAGCGGATCTCACTGGCGAGAGCCCTGAGCGTGAACCCGAAACTGATCGTCTTGGACGAACCGACCAGCGCGCTCGATGTCGCGGTGCAGTCGCAGATCCTCAACCGACTCGTGGAGCTCCAGCGGGAGCGGGGCCTTTCGTACCTCCTCATCACGCACAACGTGGCCGCCGTCCGGTTCGTCGCCGACCGCGTGGCCGTCATGTACCTGGGTCAGATGGTCGAGGTGGGCACGGTCCGCGCGGTGCTGGAGCAGCCCATCCATCCGTACACGAAGGCCCTGATCGCCGCCGTGCCGGAGCCGGATGCCCGTCGTCGCCGCGCGCGGTACCGCATCGGCGGGGACGTCCCGACGTTGATCAATCCGCCGCCCGGGTGCCGGTTCGCGCGGCGGTGCCCCTTCGTGATCCCCCGCTGTCGCGTCGAGGACCCGCCGCTCCGGCCGCTGACGGAGTACCCCGGTCACCTCGTCGCGTGCCACCGGGCGGAGGAGGTCGCGACAATCCCGCCGGCCGCGTTGCGGGAGTCCGGCCCGCCCGGGGCGACCGCGCCGCCGGTCGCCGCGTGACTAGGTGGCCCACTGCGTGTTGAACAGGAGCGCGAACGGCTCCGCGCTCGCCATCGGGTTCTGAACGACCCCGTGGAGGTAGATCGAGTAGACCGCCACCGCTTCCGGGACCACGAGCCAGATGTCGGTGTAGTTCTGGTACATCAGATTCGTCATCGTCGTGTAGTCCGCGGTGAGGTTCGTCGAGTTGGAGTCCGCGGCCGCTTGGTAGACCAGCGAGTCCATCGTGGCGTTGGAGTACCCCGACATGCACATGTTCGCGCTGCCGAGCGAGTACGCGTCGTTCTGGGTCCAGTCGTCCGGTGAGATGTAGTCCGACGTGTAGAATTCCTGGCCCATGTAGAACGGCCCCCCGAACGCGTCCGTGCTCGTCGTGCAGGTCCCGCTCGTGTCGAGGGCCTGCAGGGCGTAGAGCTGGTTGAGTTCGATCTTCACCGGCTCGATGTTGAGGCCGATCGCCTGCAGGTCGATCTGCAAGAGGGTCGCGACATCCGACCAGTCGCCCAGGTCGATGTAGGCGTACTTGATCGTCTGCGTGCAGTTGCCGTTCGCACACGGCGAGTCGGCGATCTCCTGCTTCGCGAGCGTGAGGTTGTAGTTGTACGGCGCCAGGTTCTGCGGATTGTAGTCAGGATAGGACGGCGGGACGGGGCCGACCCACTGGGTGGCGTAGCCGCCGAACGCGTCCTCGATGATCTGCTGGTAATTGATCGCGTGCGCGATCGCCTCGCGGACGCTCAGGTTGTTGAACGGGGCCACGCTCTGGTTCAGGTAGATCCACCAGGACCCGCTCGTCGCGCCGTAGACCGTCGGCAGCACCTGAACGTTCAGGCACGGCTGTCCCTGCAGCGCCTGGATCGAAGAGGGTCCCAGGTACGCGAACGACGCCGACGCGACCGCGCCGGTCGTGAGGTCGCTGATCGTGACGTCCGGGGTCTCCTGGAAGATCACTTCGATCGTGGTGTTCGCCGGCTGAATCAGGGAGTTCCACGGCTCCGCGGCGCCCGCCGCCTTCCCCCAGTAGTTCGAGTCGGGGGTCAGGAGATACCCGCCTCCCGCGACGTCGTCGTAGTCGGACAGCGTGTACTGGCCGGTGCCCATGGCGTTGCCGACGAGGTAGTCGTTCGTGATGTCGCCCTCGACGACGCCGCCGTGCTGGTCGATCAGGATCGGGTCGACCGCATAGGAGTTGGGCGCTGAGATCGACGCCAGGAGGTACGTGTACGACGAATTCAGGTAGCCGTACCCGAGATTCAGCTCGATCGTGAGGTTGTTGATTACCTGGAACGACTGGTTGGCCATCTCCATCGCCGTGAGTTCGTTCGAGGTCGGAGTCGTGAAGTCCCACGAGTTCAGGTCGGACACCAGCGTCGTGTTCGCGGCTTGAACGGCCGACAGATTGGAGTAGTACGTGAGCGGGTTGGTCGCATTGAAGTCCGTGGAGAAGAAATTCTGCTCCAGGATGAACTGCGGTCCCTGTTCGAGGAGCAGGCTCCGATAGAAGCTGTACCACTGGACGTAGGCATTGTACGGATCGCCGTTCGAGAAGTGAACGCCCGGCCATAGGGTGAACGTGTAGTGCATCCCGTCGGGGGAGACGCTCCAGTTCTTCGCCAGAACCCCCGAGAAATTGGTGTAGCTCGACCCGTTGTAGTTCACGAGCCCCTGGTAGACCTGTTGTACGAGCGCCCACCCGGGCGTGGAGAACGTGGCGGCAGGCTCGATATTGTCGGGGACGGTTTCCGCCTGGTCGATCTTGAGCGGGTTGGTCGACTGCAGCGGGGTGCCGCACGAAGTACCCGAGTTCGAGTGCTGCGACCGTACGTAGTAGAGTCCGATCCCGGCTGCGACGAGCACGACCACGACGACCACCACGACGATGTTCCGAATCTTCGGGTCCATGGAGAAGCCCCCCCGAGGGACCGTGCGAGCAAGACGGCCGACTAGATATACTGTGCGAAGGTGTAGCGCGCCTCCCGAGACCCCCGCCGCCGGACTAGGGTCTTTACTGCGAGGCGGGCTCGGGGCGGTAGGTGCCTCCGATGGACCACACGATGCTGATCAACGGAGAGTGGGTGGCGGCGTCGAGTTCCGCGACCATGCCGGTCGCGAACCCTTTCGACCGGTCGTCACTCGGCACCGTGCCCAAAGGCTCTCGCGAGGACGTCCGAGCCGCGATCGACGCGGCCCGCGGCGCCTTTGACCAGGGTCCGTGGCCCCGCCTGCCCCCGCGCGCGCGTGCGGAGGTGTTCCTCAAGGCGGCCCAGATCTTGAACGCGCGGACCGCGGACATCGCCGCCCTCGAGAGCCGGAATCAGGGCAAGACGATCAAACAGGCCGCGGACGCCGACCTCCCGTTCTGCGTGGACAACCTGACCTTCTACGCCGGGGCGTGTCGGACGCTCGACGCGAAGAGTCCGGGCGAGTTCACCGGGGACGGCACGACGATCTTCCGACGTGAACCCGTGGGCGTGGTCGGCTCGATCACCCCGTGGAACTACCCGATCATGATGGCGGTCTGGAAGATCGCCCCCGCGCTCGCCGTCGGCAACACCGTGGTCCTCAAGCCCGCGAGCCTGACGCCGCTCTCGACGCTCGAGCTCGCGGGGTGCCTCGCCGAGGCCGGCCTGCCCGCCGGGGCCCTGAACGTCGTCACCGGCCCCGGAGCCGAGGTCGGGGACGAGCTCGCGCGGCACCCGAACGTCGACATGGTCTCGCTCACCGGCGACACCGCGACCGGTCGGGAGCTGATGGCGGCGGCGAGCGGCACGGTGAAGCGGATCCAGCTCGAGCTCGGCGGCAAGGCCCCGTTCGTGGTGTTCGCCGACGCCGACCTCGACGCCGCGGTCGAGGGAGCCCTCGTCGCGGGGTACGTGAACGGGGGCCAGGACTGCACGGCGGCGACCCGCCTGATCCTCCACCGGGACGTGCGGGCGAAGTTCGTCGAGCGACTGGTCGCGAGGGTACGCCAGATCCGGCTCGGGGACCCGCTCGCCCGGTCGACCGACCTGGGCCCGCTCGTCAGCCCGGCCCAGCAGCGCCGGGTCCTCGGG
>JASHPZ010000012.1 GCA_030037815.1 Thermoplasmata archaeon
ACCGGCGGGGCCATCGGCGCGCCCCCGGCGGCCTGGTTGCGCTGCCAGCTGATCACGGGGTCGAACTTCAGGTAGGCGATCAGGAGGATGACGCCGAGGATGATCCCGCCCAGGATGAACCCGAGGATCATCCAGACGAGCGTCTTCGACTTCGCGGCCTCGTACTGGTGCTGGTTGACCAGCGCTTCGATCGACTTCATCTGGACGTAGATCAGGAGGTCGATCAGCCCGAAGATGATCAGAAAGATCGGGCCGATGAGCAGGAAGCCGAGCCCGGCGGCGCAGAACGCGCCGACCGTCGAGCACGCCGACGCGACCAGCGCGGCGTAGGCGATTCCGACCAGGAACAGGATCACCCCGAAGATGATCGCGAGGATGCGCACGATGTGCAGCATCGACTTGATCGTCTGGGCTTCGGGCGGTTCCATCATGGGGGGCGCTGCGTACGGTTGGTAACCCATAGCCGTCTCCGCGTGGGAAGGCCCTGAGGGGGGTCATAGACCCTCCGTTGCGCCGGTGGCCCACGCAGGTCCGCATTTTTCGGGGGTCGGATCCACCGGCCGCGGGGCACCGTGGAGAACAAGGACTAAACGGTCCGGAGGAGCTTTCAGTACCGGGCCGACGCGCGGCCCTGGGTACGAATGGGAGGAGGTCGGTCGGGGCGGCGCCTCGCCCGCCGCTCCTGGACCGCGGGCCAGTTGGCCGCGGTCGCCCTCGTCCTGACCAGCGCCGTGGTCGGCGCGGTGTCGTTTCGCGTGACCCAGTCGACCGAGCACGCCGGCGGGCTCGAGAGCTCCACGCAGTTCCTCCAGTACTGGGCCGAGACCGGTTCGGAGGCGGGCACGGTCCCCGCCCGGCTGCCCGCGCAGCTCAGCACCACGGTCGCCACGCCGACCCGGCTGCCCGCCGGGTCGCGCGCGTTCCTGGTGAACGCGGGGGCGCGGACCGACCAGGCGATGGTCTGGGTGTTCACCGAGAGCGCGGGAATGCCCGTGAACACCGAGGTCGAGCTCCAGTTCGTGCTGCACTTCTCCTACGGTACAGCCGCGACCTCGCTCTCCGAGACCGTCTACCTCGAAACGCGCGCAGTCGCCATCGTCGGGACGAACGTCTACACGCTCTACGTGGACGCGGGCCACGTCACCGGCGTGACGTTCACGACCCAGATCGAGATCTCCCAGGAGTGCGCCGGGGTGGGGAGTTGCCCGTGACGCTCCGCCTGTGGTCGTCTGCCCATGGGGCTCGGTGGGCAGGCGTAGCCGCGGTCGTCCTCGTCGGCTCGATGGCCCTCGGGTCGGTCCTCGGGGCATCGGCCTTGTTCGGACCCGGGTCGACCGAGGACGGTCAGGGCGCCTACGTCAGCGAGAGCACGCCCGCGTACTGGACCTGGCAAGAGACTCTCCGCGGCACGATCCCGGCGCCCGTCCCGGCGGCCGTTTCGCTCGCCGCACACGTGCCGACGCTCCTGCCCGCGCTCGCGACCGCCTACCGCCTCGCGCCCGCCACCGCCGGCAACAACTCGGTCCGATGGGTGTTCCAGGAGGCGACCACCACCCCGCGCCTCACGGAGCTCGAGCTCCGGTTCACCGTGGGCGTCGCGGGGTCGACCGTGAAGATCACGGCGTACGTGGAGTCCGCCACGACCGTCCTGGGCGCGGCGCTCGACTTCACGTTCTACTGGGACGCGGGGACGGCCGGTCCGACGGCGGTGACCGTCGCCACGATGCAGGCGACGGTGCTCGTCTGCACCGCCGTCGGAGTCTGCCCGTAGGCGGGCGCGCGCGACGCGGAAGCGGCCCCCCCGCCGCTAGGTAATGAATCGTTGGGCGCGCCGTTCTCGCTGCAGAGAATCACCACATTCAAGTAGGGGACCCTCGCACGAACACGCTCGAGGTCCCTCGAATGGCACCCTCAGGCAAGCTGCCGAACATGCGACGGAGATTGGTATGGGGCGGAACGATCGTGGCGCTGCTCGCGATTTCGGGCGGGTGGGTCATGGCGAGTTCCTTCACCATCACCCAAGGGAACACCGAGACCGGGGCGGGTTCCTACCACACGACCAGCGCGCTGGCGTGGTGGACGGAAGCGAGCGTCGGCGTGGGCACCCAACCGGGCACGCTCCCCACCGCGCTCTCGACGACCGCCGGCACGCCGACGGTCCTGTCCGCGGCCGGGTCGAACTACGCCATCAACACGCCCACGGCGGGCGATGTCGTGCACTTCTGGAAGTTCACGGAGGCGACGTCCGCGCCGACGTCCACCGAGCTCGAACTCCAGTTCACGATCTCGACCGGCGCCGGGCCGACCGTGACGCAGGTCACGGTCTACGTCGAGAGCCAGGCGACCGCCCCCGCCACCGCCCAGACGTTCGTCCTGTTCTACGACCTGGGCTCGCCGGCGTCCGGCACGATCACGCTCAACAGCGTGACCGAGATCGGCCAGCAGTGCGCGTCGGTCGGTTCCTGCCCGTAGAGCGATGGGCGTCGGACCGTCGACCAACCCCTTCCGGTCCGCCTCCGGCGTCCGGGCCCGTCCCGGCGCCGGGGCCGTTTCTTCGTCCCGATCGACCCGCCGCCGCCTCGCGTGGGGCGGCACCGCGGTCGCCTTGCTGCTCCTCGGCGGCGCCTGGACGGTCGCCGCTTCGCTCTCCGTCGCCCCCGGCGCCACCGAGGTCGGGGGCGGGGCGTTCCATTCCACCCAGGACCTGACCTACTTCGCGGAGGCCGACGCCGGCGTCACGACCGTGTCGAACCCCTCGGTCGCCGTCCTGTCGCCCGCGGTCGCCACCCCGACGGTGCTCGCCGGCGCCTCCGCAAGCTATGGGGTCAACGCGCTCACGATGTCGGACCCGGCGCAGTTCTGGGTGTTCACCGAGTCGACGGCGGCGCCCGTGAACACCGAGGTCGAGCTCCAGTTCTGGGTCTCGACCGGCGCCGGCCCGACGGTCGCGCACCTCGCGCTCTACGTGGAGACGCAGGCGACCGCGCCCGGTAGCCCGCTCACCTTCACGCTCTTCTACGACCTGGGAAATCCGGGAAGCGGGTCGATCGCCCTCGACAGCGTCTTCGAATTGTCGCAGGCGTGCCCGTCGGTCGGCAGCTGCTTCTGAAGCGACCCGCTCTCCGGGGTCAGCCGAACACCGCGTGGAACTGGTCGAGGTCCCCGGGGGAGAGGAGGTCCGGCGTGAGGTGCACCCACGCGCGGCCGTCCCGTTCGCGCAGGCGCCGGTCGAACTCGACCAGGGCGGAGAGCACGCGGCTCGTGCCGTGCAGCCGGATGAGGTACTCGACCCCTTCGAGGAAGAACACCGAGATCCCCTGGTCGAGGAGCGCCCGCTCGAGGAAGGCGACCAGCGCGTCCAGGTCGCCCGGTCGGAGCGACGGGCCCCGCCCGAAATTCGTCAGCCAGTAGACCTCGATCGGCCGTCCACCGGCGTGCGCCCGGATCCGCTCCGGCGACTCCCGCACGATCGCGAGCCCGCGGAGCCCGGCGGCGGTCGCGTCCAGGAACGGCTGCAGCGACGTGACGAGCGAACCGCCCGACCGTAGCTCGACGCCCGCGGTCGAGCCGGCGGGGGCCGGGGCGGTCTCGGGGGGGGCGAGCGTCGCCGGGTCGGGAGCGGTCGGCGCGGCGGGTTCGACCTCCGGCGCCGGGACTCGGGTCGCGGTCTCGCCCGCCACCCCGGACGGAGCCGCTTCGAGCGGAGCGGGCTCGGGGACGGACGAAACGTCCGCGGCCGGAGCGCTCGCGACCCCCGACTCGAGCGGCGGTTCGGCTGCGGCGGCGGCCCCGGCCTCGGGAACGGGGTCCTCCGGCGGGAGGACCTCCCGAGCCACGGCGCTCTCCGCCGGACGTTCCGCCGCGGAACTTGCGTCGGCGGGCGCAGCGCCGGGCCCCCCGACCCAGCCCTCGGCCGGTACGGACGGCAGACTCGAATCCGTTTGCGTAACGACCTCGACTTCGGTGTTCGAGGCCGCGGGCGGCTCGGAGGGCGGGAGAGGTGTGGTTGACGGCTCGGAAGGCGGGAGCGATGCGGCAACCGGCTCAGAGGTCGTTGGCGGCGTGACTTCCGGCTCGGAGACGACCGAGTCCTCGGGCGTGGGCAGTTCGGTCACCCAGTCCCCCCCGGAGTCCGTTTCGACAGTCTCCGGGGCCGGCGGAGGGGTGGGTGGCCTAAGGGTCTCCGCCTTCGAAACGGGCGCCGTGAGGTCGGGGGCGACGAGAGTTCGTGGCGCGGCGGGAGCGACGGGCGGTGCGCTCCGAGCCGTCCGCCGGGGGGGAGGAGCCCTCGCCTCCGGCGGGACCGTGCGCCCGAGCTTGTCGAACAGTTCGATCGTGAGGGCCCGGCCGAAACCCGGCATCGCGACGAGGGTGTCGAACGGAGCACTGCGATACCCTTCCAACGAGGTCACCCCACCCTCCCACGCGCCCGCGACCTTTGCCGGCCCGATCAGGGGCGCCCCGAGCAACGCATCCAGTTCCTGGCCCAGCGCGCGGACCACCTCCTCGCGCGCGATCTGCGCCAGGTCGGCGAAATCGCGGTCGCCC
>JASHPZ010000013.1 GCA_030037815.1 Thermoplasmata archaeon
CGAAGCGGACGGGGCGGCGGCCGCACGCACCGACGCGAGGCGTCCGCACTGGGGACAGACCGCGAGGGAGCCGGAGCCGCTCGGGATTAGCGCGACGTGGCAACTCGGGCAGAGCGTCTTGAACCCGGACCCGACGTGCGTCGGGCCGACCGCGGACGGGCCGCGGGACGCGACCGCGGCGTTGGGGGGCGCGACCGCCGAGGCGCCGGATCTCGAGGGCGCCGACACGTCGGCGACCCGCGCCCAGCGCACCTGCCGGCGCGCGGGTTCGTAGGCGAGCGGGGTGTTCGGCCGCGCGAGCTCGTGCGCGAGCACTTTCTCGGTCTTGCGCTCCCGCCACGAGAGCGCCGCCGCGAGGCCGGGCACGCTCGTCGTGCCGAGAGATTCGACCGTGGCCCGGAGGTGCTGGAGGTCGTCGGCCGAAGGTCCGAACAGGGCGACCATCGCGGTCTCCCGGAACTCCGTCTAAAAAGAACCTGCGTGTCCACGCGCAACGAAGAGGAGGTCAGAACCCGGGAAGGCATCGGCGGGGCGCTCCTGGTCTCTTGGACGGTGCCACCAAGAGACGCCGCCGCCGGTGCCCGAGGCCAATCTACACTAGTCCACGACTCTCTATATAGGTATCCACCGCCCCGGACGGTGAACGCCGCGGTCCCTGCGAGACCGTCGCACTCTCTCGGAGCGCACGCAATGCTTGATTAAGGGGAACCGACCAAAACCTGCCCGGGCGGTTCCGGGACCGCTCGCGCCATGTCGACCGCACGCGCCGCAATGGTCATTGACGCAGTGGGCGGCGACGCCGCGCCCCCGCCCCGCCCGGACGGCAGCCTCGACGCGGTCATCTTTGGCGCGAACGACGACACCCGGCTCCTCTTGCGGGGGCTGCTCCGGCTCCAGCGCCATCAGGTGATCCTCGAGGCGGCCACGGTCGACGCGACCCGCGAGATCCCGGCCGGGGACCGACCGCGCGTGCTCCTGTTCGACGTCGACGCGGCGGACGACCGCTGGAGCGAGGACCTGCGCGCGATCCTCGAGATGCACCCCGACCTTCGCACGCTCGTGCTCCTCCCGCACGACCGGTCCGCGTTGCGCGAGGAAGCCGGACGGGTGGGCGCCCGGGCCGTCATCGTGCGGCCGTTCCAGGTCCGCGACCTCGTCCGACTGGTCGACGAGGCGGTCTACGGCGCGCCCGACGCGCCGATCGCCGGGTAGCCGTAAGGTAGGAGGGCGCCCTGGCGCGCCGTGCCCGCGCCGGATCTCGAGGCTCTCCGCCGCGCAGTACACGGCCCGATTCTCACAGACCCCGAGGTCGTCGCCGCCCTCGGGCGGGACGGCTCGCATCTCGCGGGGCACCCGTGGGCGGCGGTTCGCCCCCAGGACGCGGACGACGTGGAACGGCTCGTCCGCTGGGCGCGCGCGACCCGAACCCCGCTGGTCGCGCGCGGCGGCGGCACCTCGCTCGACGGGGAGTCGACCGCGTTCGCGGGGAGCGTGGTGGTCGACTTCTCCGGGTGGAACCGCGTCCTCGAGGTCCGGGCGGACGAGTTGTGGGCCCGGGTCGAACCGGGGGTCGTCAACTGGGACCTCCAGACGGCGCTCAGGCCCACGGGTCGGTTCTTTCCTCCGAATCCGGGGTCGTGGCGGTCCTCCACGGTCGGCGGGAACGCCGCCACGAACGCGTCCGGCCCCCGCTCGTTCCGATACGGCCCGACCCGCGCGTGGGTCCGCGAGGTGCGGGCGGTGGTGGGCACCGGCGCGACCGTCCGCCTCGGGTCGAAGGCCGCCAAGCGGTCCGTCGGTCCGGACCTGCTCGGACTCTACGTCGGCAGCGAGGGGACGTTGGGGCTCACGACCGAGGTCACGGTGCGACTCGCGCCGTTGCCGCCCGTCCGGCGGGGCCTGGTCGTCGGCGTCCCGGCCGGAGCGTCGCTCGGGGGCCTCGCGGCCCGACTGGCCGGCCGCGCCGAGACCGGACTCTCCGCCGTGGAGTACCTGGACGCACCGTCGGCCGCGGTGCTCGCCGAGCGGCGGGGGGAGCTCGGTCCGGCGCCGGGGCCGATCCTCTTGCTCGAGGTCGAAGCCGAGGACGACGCGGACGCCGACCTCCGTCGGCGTCGTGTGGAGTCGCTCCTCCGGGCGGCGGGCGTGCCGGGCGCTCCGGTCGAGTTCCCCAACGCGGACGAGCTCTGGCGGCTGCGCGGCGAGAGCAGCGTCGTGCTCGACGAACAGTTCGGCCAGCGGATCCGGGAGGACGTCGCGGTGCCGCTCGGTCGGGTCGATGCCTTTCTGACGGAGCTACGTCGGATCACCGCGGACGAACGGGTGCCGCTCTACCTGTTCGGGCATCTCGGCGAGGGGAGCCTCCACCCGAACCTCGTGGTCGACCCGTCGTCGCCGGTCGCGGCCCGCCTGCGGGAAGCGATCCTCCGGGCCGCGCTCGCCCACGACGGGACGATCAGCGGAGAGCACGGGATCGGCCGGCTCAAGTCGGGGATGCTCGCGCAGGAGCTCGGCGCGGAGGGGATCCGCCTGCTCCGTTCGGTCAAGTCGGCGTTCGACCCGGACGGGATCCTCAACCCCGGGAAGGTGCTGCCGAACCCGGCCACGTGAGGGCGATGACCTTCTCGGTCGCCTTCGGGAGCGCGAGCGCGGCGAGCGCGCGCGGTCGGACCCATCGCCGGTCCGGGTGGACGGCCCCGCGGGGTCCCGCCAGCCGCGCCCGGTAGACGTGCAGTTCGACGGTCAAGTGGCTGTACGCGTGACGGACGACGCCCACGCGGCGGAGCGGTCCGGCGCGGAGGCCGGTCTCCTCGAACAGCTCCCGCCGAGCCGCCGCGGGCGGCCGCTCGCGAGGCTCGATCCGGCCCCCCGGGAACTCCCAGAGGCCCTCGAGCAGACCGGGGGTCGTGCGTCGCTGGACGAACACGGCGCCCGCGTCCTCGAGCACCACCACCGCCGCGACGTCGTGCGGACGCGGGGGGCGGCGACGGGCTCGCGGGATCGCCCCGGGGTCGCGGAGCTCCTGGCGCGCGCGGCACCACCGCGCGACGGGGCATGCGCCGCACCGCGGAGCGCGGGGCCGGCAGACCGTCTCGCCGAGCTCCATCACGGCCTCGTTGAACGCTCCGGGTGACTTCGTCGGCAGGATCGCGGTGATGTCCCGCTCGAGCGCGCGGCGGACGGCGCCGGTCCGGGGGTCGCCGCGCTCGAGGGCCCATCGGGCGGCGACGCGCAGCCCGTTCGCCTCGAGCGCAACGACCGGTTCCCCGAACGCGAGGCTCGCGACGGCCGCCGCGATGTACGGGCCGACGCCCGGGAGCGTGCGCCACTCGGACGCCGTCCTCGGGAATACTCCCTCCCGCGTCCCGACGACCGTGCGCGCAGCCGCGTGGAGGTTCCGGGCGCGGGCGTAGTACCCGGCCCCCTGCCACGCCTTGAGGACGGCGGATTGCGTCGCCGCCGCGAGGCGATCGACGTCCGGGAACCGGGCGGTCAACCGTTCGTAGTAGGGGACCGCCTGGGCGACGCGGGTCTGCTGCAGGAGGACCTCGGCCAGCCAGATCCGGTAGGGGTCGCGGTCGCGCCGCCACGGGAGCGGGCGGGCGTGGGCGCGGAACCAGGCGACGAGCGCGGGGGCGATCGCGGGCGCGAGTCGAGGACCTCCGGTCGCCGCTGGACGGCCCGACACGTGGCCCCGGCGCGCCGGACGAAGCGCAGACTTAAAACGGGAGGTGAGGTCGAAGCCGCCGGCGGAGGGACCGTGACGGAGCGGGCGGAGCCGGTGCGCGTCAACGACGCGACGTTCGAGGCGGAGGTGATCCGCTCGGAGCTGCCCGTCGTGGTCGATTTCTACGCGGACTGGTGCGTGCCGTGCCGGACGACGGAACCGGTGCTGCGCGACCTCTCCCAGCGGCTGACCGGCCGCGTGAAGTTCGCGAAGGTGAACGTCGACGAGGCGACCGTCGTGACGCGCTCGTTCGGCATCCACTCGATTCCGACGTACGTCTTCGTCGCGTCCGGGACCGAGCGCGGCCGCGCGGTCGGGCCGGTGGCCCCGGGCGACTTCCGGTCGATCCTGAAGCGGTACTTCGACTTCGCCTAGGCCGGGCGGCGGGTCGGGTCGATCGGGCGGGCCAGGTGCTGGCTCGTCACGCGGAACCCGAGCTTCTGGTAGAACGCGACCGCCTCCGGGTTGTCGGCGAAGACGTTCAGCCCGAGCTCCTCGGCCCCGGTGCGCGCCCCCTCGCGGCCGATCAGCTCGAGGACCTCCGACCCGAAGCCCCGACGCCGGAATTCGGGGTCGATCGCGATCCAGTCGACCCAAACGTGGGCCTTTCCGCCCTTCGAGAACAGTCGGTACCAGGTCTCCCCAACCCGCCGGCCGCCGGACGACTCGCGCACGACCGCGAACACTCGCCCCGCGGTCCCCCGCCCCTGGGGAAGGAGCTCCGCGAATTCTGCCCGGGACGTCGCGAGCGCGGAGTCCTCGCGCAGGTAGCCGCGCCGGACCGCCTCCTTCGCGAAGCGGCGGATCCCCTCCTCGACCGAGCGTTCGAACTCGGCTTCGGTCATCGGCTCGAGGACGACCACGCGGGCCGAACGGCCGCGGAGTACTCAAACGTCGCCGGGGGACGACTAGTGGCGGAAGACGCGCCAGCCGGTGAAATACATCGTGATCCCCGCGCGCTCGGCGGCGGCGACGACCTCGGGGTCCCGCAGGCTCCCCCCGGGCTGGAGGATCGCCCGGACCCCCGCCCGGCCGGCGACCTCGACCCCATCCGGGAACGGGAAGAACGCGTCCGACGCGAGCACGGCCCCGCGGGCCCGGTCGCCCGCCACCTCGCACGCGAGCTCGACCGCCTTCACCCGCGTCGGCTGCCCGCTGCCGATCCCGACCGTGCGGGCGCCGCTCGCGAGCACGATCGCGTTCGACTTGGCGTGGCGCACGACCCGCCAGGCGAAGTCGAGCGCGCACAGCTCCTCCGGCGCTACCGCGGTCCCGGTGACGAGCCGGAAGTCCGTCGGGAGGAGCTCGCGCCGGTCGGCCTCCTGAAGGAGCAGCCGGCCGAGCGCGCTCTTCGCGTCCCAGAGCGGGCGGCCCTTCGCGGGCGGCTCGACGCGGACGAGCTTCGCCTTCGGCCGCTTGCCGAGCGCCTCCAGCGCGGCCGCGTCGAACTCGGGCGCCGCGAGCTGGTCGACGAACACCCCGTGGAGCGCCGCGACGTCCGCGCCGGCGATCGGCCGGTTCACGGCAATCGCGCAGCCGTACCGCGCGACCGGGTCGGTCGCGACCGCGCGGGCGAGCGCCTCGCCGACCGTCCCGCCCGACGCGACCCCGCACGGCGTCGCGTGCTTCACGACCGCCGCGCTCGGGCCGGGGAACTCGGCGACGATCCCGAGCGCCGTGTCGAGGTCGAGGAGGTTCGTGAACGAGAGGCTCTCCCCCTTCACGAGCGCGAACGGCGACGGCACGAGCCCGGAGCCGGCCGGGCTGACGGCCCCGTACGTCGCGGCCGTCTGGTGGGGGTTCTCCCCGTACCGGAGCTTCAGCGGCTCGCGACGGAAGACGACCTCGTGCGGGAACTGGTCGGCGGGGGCCGAGGGGGAGAGTCCGCGGGCGATCGCGGCGTCGTACTCGGTGCACCTCTCGAACGCCCGGACGGCGAGCGACCGCCGCGTCTCCGCCGTGGTCGATCCGTGGTGGCGGCGCAGCTCCTCGAGGACCGACGCGTACTCCTGTGGGTCGGAGACGACCGTCACCCACTCGTGGTTCTTGGCCGCGGCCCGGACGAGCGTGACCCCGCCGATGTCGATGTACTCCGCCTTGCGGGGGGAGTCCGGGTGGTCCGCGACGTGCCGCTCGAACGGGTAGAAGTTCGCGACCACGAGGTCGAACGGGAGGAGCTTCCGTGCCTCGAGCTCGCGCCGGCCCGCGTCGGTCCGCGGGGCGAGGATCCCGCCGAACACCGCGGGGTGGAGCGTCTTCACGCGGCCGTCGAACCAGGCGCCGACGCCCGTCAGGTCCTCGAGCGGCCGGACCGCGAGGTCGTTCTCCGCCAGCGCGGCGCGGGTGCCGCCGGTCGCCCAGAGCTCGACCGCGAGGTCGGCGAGACCGCGGGCGAACCCCGCGAGCCCGGACTTATCGTCGACCGACAGGAGCGCGCGCCGGACCGGCGCGAGCCCCGCCTCTTCCGACACCCTGCTTACCCCCAATGGGGAGGTTGAGGGAGGCATAAGTTGCGCGGCGGAGGGCCGCCCGCTCGGCGGAGCGCATAAATACGCCCCCCACGGCTAATTATCTCTCCCGGAGCCCGTGATGCATACGGTTCGCGTCGTTCGGAGACCGGGCGGGACGCCCGTTCCCCGCGCGATCCGGCTCCCCCGAACCCCCTCGGCCCACGCGGTGCGGGCGCCGCGTCGGCACGGCCGCACGCGGTCCCCCCACACCGCCCGACGATGGCGCCAGCGGCGCGAGAAGGGACAGGTCGCCGCGGTCGCGACGATCCTCGGGCTGCTCATCGTGGTGACGTTCATCGCGAACTACCTCTCGACCACGCTCCCGAGCCAGATGGCGGTCAACGACACCGACCGGGACCTGGCGGTCCAGAACCAGATCGGGCGATTGGCGGCGCTCCTGGGCGCGCTCACCTCGAGCGGTAAGGTCGGCCTCCAGGTCTCGCAGCCGATCCAACTGGGTACGGATTCGGCGCCGCCGTTCGCGGGGCCCGACGGCGCGGTCGCGGGCCCGCTCGACCCCTACTCGAACCTCACCGTCGCCTACACGCTGGTCGGCTCGCCGGTCTATAGCCCGCCGAGCGGCGGCGTCCCGAACTCGGGCCACCTCTCGGGCTGCACGTTCGCCAACACCTCGACTTCCGACAACGCGAACTGCGCGGGCGGCAGCTCGATCACGTGGAACTTCTCGGAGTCCGGGATCCACAACTACAACGTCACCTACACCGGCGGCGGGAACTCGAAGCTGAACCTCTCGACGAGCTACTCGACGATCACGGTCTCGACGACCGGGGGCGCGCTCTCCTACATGGTCGTCATCGGCAGCCACGACACCATCAACGTGAACGCCCCGGGCGGGCTCACCACCGACGTCATCGTCTTCGGCCTGTTCGACAACCTGACGCTCTCCAGCACGGCCAACAGCGCCGTCACGATCCTCGTCGTCGGGAACCACGACAACGTGGTCGAGTCCCACTCGGGCACCTACACGCTGGTCGCCTCGATGTTCGGGTCGTACGACTCGTTCACCGCGGGTTCCACCGGCGGCTCCGGCGTGGTCGAGAGCGTCTACTACACCGGCTACAACGTCCAGTCGCCGACCGCGACCTGCCCGCAGGACAACCTCTCCTCGACCGACACGGTGGCGGGCGGTTCGAACTCGGGGACGTACACGGTCACCTACAACAACACGGCGTACTCGGGCACCGCGACGGTCGCGACGTACTGGCACGCCGTCTACCGGAAGGTGACGACGTCCACGACGTGCGCGTTCTGGACGACCCCGACCCAGGCGTTCGACTTCACCGTCGCCTCCGGCCTCATCGTCCACCTCTCGAACACCTACACCTCGAGCGGCGACCTCGCGCTCGAGGACGGGATGGTCGTGGACGCCCAGGGCGGAGGGATCCCGTTGGCCGTCGACCCGCCCCCGATCACGTTCCAGGGCGGCGCCGCGACGATCGTCCTCACCTCGTTCGCGTCGACGTTCGGGGAGGACGCGGGGGTCGGGACGGCCGTCTTCACGGCCCGCATGGTCTCCGACCAGATCCTCTCCACCACGACCAGCGGCTACTCGATCGAGAACGGGACGAACCTCGTCCTCACGATCCACTCTCCGTTCGCCGCCGCCTGGATGAACTACTTCGCCGAGACCTCGTCGTTCGTCGGCCTCGCGACCTGTTCCGGGCCGGCGGTCGCCTGCTCGGGACCGTACTCGACGGGCGGCCCGATCGGGACGGTCGTCCTGACGCTCCCCGCGACGACCGCGAGCATCCAGCTCGCGACGTTCGTCCCGGCGCTCTCCTAACGTCGCGCCTGGGCCCCGGCCTCTCGGAGCCACTTCTTCGCTCCGACGAGCGTTCCCCACGTGCGACGGGAGACGATCGCGGGCGCGGCGCGCCCGTCGGGCGCGACGTTCCACGCCGAACGCGCGAGCGGGAGGTCCCCGTTCGATACCTCGACCACGGCGCGTCGTCCTTCGGCGCGCACGACCCGGAACCGCACCGCGCGCGGGGACCGGGCGTCCAGGAGCGCGCCGAGCGTCGCCTCCCACCCGCGAGGGGTGGGCGGGGGAAGGAGTTCCCCCGCTACCTCAAGGCCGAGGTAGCGGGAGCGGTGCGCGGCCGGCCTACCGGACGAGGTCGATGACTTCCTCGGACTCACCGGCGGCGTAGCCTCCCTTCTGTCCGAGGAGGCTCGTGGCGCGGACGCCCGTGATGATGAGCAACACCTTGATGGTGTTCTCGAGCTCGGGCGTGTTCTCGACCGAGCAGCCCCAGATGATCCGGGCCCGCTTCGAGATCTTTCCGCCGACCAGCGCCGCGGCCTTCTCGGCCTCGCTGACGGTCATGGTCGGTCCGCCGATGACGCGGACGAGCGCGCCGGTCGCGTCCTTCAGCTCGACCGAGCCGAGGAGCGGCGACGTGAGCGCTTCGGTGACCGCCTCGGTGACCCGGTCGGTGGCGCTCTCCGACTCGCCCAATCCGATCAGCGCGACCCCGCCGTCCTTCATGACGGTCAGGATGTCCGCGTAGTCGAGGTTGACGAGGCCGGGGCGCGTGACGATCTCGGTGATGCCCTTGATCGCCGTCATCAGGACGGCGTCCGCGAGCTTGAACGCGGCGTCGAGGGGCATCCGCGGGACGAGCTCCAGGAGCTTGTCGTTCTGGATGACGATGGTCGTGTCGCAGACGCGGCGCAGGCGCTCGAGCCCGTCGCGGGCCTGCTCCATCCGCGCGGCGCCTTCGCCGGCGAACGGCAGGGTGACGACGCCCATCGTGAGGGCGCCGGCCTCCTTCGCGAGCCGGGCGACCAGGTGCGCGGAACCGGTGCCGGTCCCGCCGCCCATCCCGGCGGTGATGAACACGATGTGAGCCCCGTTGAGGAACTGGCGGAGCTCCTCCTCGTTCTCGCGGGCCGCCTCTTCCCCGATCTCGGGGCGCGCCCCGGCGCCGAGGCCCTTGGTCGCGCGGCGCCCGATCAGAATCTTGCGGGGAGCGTGGATCGTGAGCAGGTGCTTCGCGTCCGTGTTGATGGCGCACATTTCGGCGCCCTGGATGCCTTCCTCGACGCAACGGTTGATCGTGTTGGAGCCGCCGCCGCCGCATCCGACGATGCGGATGTTGACCTTCAGCGTCTCCGCCAGCTTCGCCAGCTCGGCGTCGTCCGCGTTCACGTAGGTCGGCGCGGCCGGCTTCTTCTCCTCCACGAGCGCCTGGTTCTCCTGGTGCTTCGCGATCGCTTCCTGGATGATGGACTTCATCGGTGGTTCCCCGCTCCGTTTGTCAGACGAGCGTCATACGCTCTGACGGAAGGACTCCGGAGTTTCGTACATAAACGTTTGTGTTTAACGGAACTTGTTCGCGGATCCGTGGACCGTTTAGGAATCGGACTGAACGATCAGCCGTTGTTTACATTTCGATTTTGAAAAAGCTTCACAACGCCCCAGTAAATCGGACGGTGGTCTGGAGGTCCCACTACGCGGGACATGGTGCGTACGAGAACGCCGGGCCAGCGTTCGCTCCGAGGAGGCTTTGGCCGTAACTGTAGTCCCAGATGCCGCCGTCCTCTGGAAACGTGTAGTTGAACCAACCGGTTGCCCCTGCCGTTCCAATCGTGGGCGGACCAGGGTACATGCCGTCCGGCGCTGGCAGGTCATAGAAGTACGTGGGATTGACCGGGACCTGCGACGCAATGCCGTCGTGCTCGAACGGCACGAGTGACTTGGTGGCTTGCGCTTCCTGAGGCAGAACAGTTGGCTTCGATTGGCCACATGTGTCCACGACCCCAGCGGGGGACGTGTAGTCCAACTCGAACGTCGTGGTCGAGGCGCACGTCGGGTTGTTGAACGGATACGAGTCGATGAGGCAGAGCCGCGTCGCGTTGAACTCCTGCGGAAGTCCGACCGAGCTGGTGACGTTCGAAGCGATCGGAGTCCACGTCGTCCCGCCGTCGACTGCGGGTGAGGAGACGAGCGCCTCCATCGAGGAGGGGCAGGGTTGACTGGGCCCCGATCCTCGGTCTGTTTGGTTGTTTACGGCAAAGATCGTCCAGTTGAAGGGGGCTACGAGCCAGCCCGTCACGTTGCCGGAGGCGACGGTGAAATTCGTGTCTCGCACGGTCTGGGTACCGGAACTAACATTATCCCAGACGACCCAACTCCCGGTGACCGAACCGAGAAAGGGGGCCGTGAGGAAGAAGGTCGCCGCCCACGCCGAAACATTTCCCAACCGGGCGCCGAAGTCGCACTCCGTGTGGGTGGCGAGGAGGCCCTGCCATCCGGACCCCAGCAGTGAGGCGGAGATCACCAGCCCGACGACCGATCCCGCGGCGAGAAAGGAAGCGCCGCGGAGCCCGCGTCTCGTGCCTACGCGTCCAGGCCCTGCGGAGCCGTCCACGGTCGATCGACTCGAACCCTAAGGCCAACGTCCAGCGAAGTACTTTGCCCCGACCGAGGTCCCCCGCTCTGGCGGATCGGCTACACGGTCGACTGCCCCACCCGGTGCGCCAACGTCGGCGACCGAAGACCCCCGACGGCTAGACCACCACCGAGCCGAACACCGGCCACCAGGTCTGGTTCGATGCCACACCGAACACATCCCCCGACCCGTGTAGACTCCCCGACGAGACGATCGCGAGGGTGTCCGCGTTGGTGACCGCGACGTTCGGAACCGTCCAACTCGTGGCGCCCGCGGTGGACGGGTAGGTGTCCAGAACCCAGCCCGTCGGCGAGAGGAGAACCGCATACCAACCCGACGGAGGGGGGGCGCACCCGGACAAGTTAGGGCGCTGCAGTGGACAGTTTGGGCTCGCGGCAGGAATCGGGGCACCGGTGCTCGAATTCAGATTCATTTCGATCATCCAGGCCGAAAGCGAGTCCGCGGAGGAGTTGTAAAACCACGACCCATTCCCTCCGAACCCGATGTGCAGTCCGTACTCGATAATCTCCGGACTCACCGAGGCGGGCTCCAGGGAGTAGGTGAAGTTGAAAGGCGAGCCCTGGACCACTGGACAGGAAAGCATCCCGCTGAGCTGTCCGTAGAAGACACTCGGATCGGCGCCGAGCGTCCAGCCGGTTTCCGCGTAGGGCCGGTATGGATTGAGTCCGGGTAGACCGCACGATTGGTACCACGCAAGCCAGGTGGCGTTGGACCAGTCCACGAGACTCAAATCGGTCCATCCGAGGGTGTACACGGCCATGATCCTGACCCAGGATTCCGCCGACCGATTCGCGAGATGCGTGGCGGCCGTCGGCGCCCAATCGCTCGAGTTGAGTGCCTCAGCCGTCAAACCCAGTTGTTCATCGAATTGGCTTCCCGGTAGCCAATAGGACGCGGGCTCCGAGGAGAACATTCCCCACCATGACGTCTCGAGGCCCTTGACGCACGGATTGGTGGGCCCGATGGGACCTTGTTCGTAGACCTCACTCTCCGCAACCTCCACGAACGCCATCGAAGTGCTCGCGTTCATGAACATCAGTTGCCAGAAGAGCGAGCGTCCGCTCCACAGCGTTGCGTTGAGTGTGCCGACGGCGGAGAGGTTCCACGTATTGGGCCCGGCAAGACCTTGGGACGCCGCCTGGTCTTCACCGAACGGAGTGGCCAAGCCATCGGCTACGAACCCCTGCATCGAGACCAGTCCCCACGGTCCGCCAGGAATCCGCGCGACCGTCGAGTTCGCTTCGGAGTACGCCTGCCCGGAGGTCATCCCAGGTCCCGGAGAAAGAGGACCGTGCGTCGGGGCCGGAAGTTTCACCAATACTGGAAAGCCTGCGATCAGAAGGCCCACAACCACTCCAGTCGCCATCGCAGCGGCCGCGGGCACTCCTGCGCGAAAGCCCCGGCGCCGTGTACCCAACATCTACCGATTTCCGCGCAACGGCCTTGAGCAGATTTGATTTGCCCGTGGGCGCGGTTGTGGCAGGGGCCCGCGCGTCTGCCCAAGTTCGCCGGGGGTGGCTCGGAGGGATGGATAGCGGTCAACCCGAGAGCCGCGGTGGGGCGAAATCGTCCGCCCTGCTCCTCGACTCAGCTCGACAACGAAGCTGGAAACGGCGCGCGTTCATCGGTGGGGGTGGCGCAGTCGTGGTCGTCGTTTGCCTGACACTTCCAACATTCGTCGCGACTTGGGCGCCGCTGGCCCACTGGAGCTGCCGCGCGGGCGCGTCCCGAATTGTCGAAGTGGATGCGTGGGTCCCGACGGTCTTGGTCAATTCGCCCTACGGCGGCAACGCCTCCGGCTCTGGCGTGATTCCCGCAAGTTACCCGGGAAACCCGAGGTCGGCACCGACCGGGGTGGGGACGATCCAAGCGGGGGGTCACTCCGGAGGGGCATTTTTTGAAGTGAATCTGAGCCTCTCTACTCTATCGAACAGCACGGTCGTGGGGCCGGGCGCCAACAGTCGGTGTTCCAGCTTGTATCTCCTTTCCCTCGAACAGCCATACCAGTTTGGCTTTACAACAGAAACGTTGCCAGAGCCGAACAACACCACGGATCAGAGTCAGGCCGAGAGCGTGCTGGTTAACAACCTGACCGAGTCGCCGACATTCCACAATGGGTTCGAACTCCCCAACTCGCCGCCCATTGACACGTGCGGTGGCGCGGGGGTCGATCGCGTGGTCACGTCCAGTTATCTGAGGCTCAGTTTCGGCGTCTCAGTTTCCGGACTCAACTTTACGCTGCCCTTCACGTTGCCATTCGTTCAAACGTTCGCCTACGCGTTTCCTGCGGACTTCGGAGTCTGGCAGATCGACAACCTCTCGGCCCAGAACGGACCGGGCGGGGGATGGGCCTTCTCGTACGCCGCCTGCTGATCGGTGAGCGGTGGCGGCCGGCACGCTGCCCCGCGCTGTGAGCGTCTTGGGCGGGGTCGAGGGACCGACGAGCCGCTCCGGTACCGCGCGCATGAGCCGGGGTCGATCGAGCGTGAGGTCGCATCGTCTGCCCGCATCACGCCGTCGACCACCGCAAGGCGCGAAGTCGAAACCCCCGCGGTTATCGCCCACGGCGGATGCGCCCTAGCATGGCCACGCGGCGCGGGGACCGACGGGGGCGTAGTTCCGTCCAACGAAACCGGCGCACGTGGGACCGGGACAGCGCGGCGTACGATCGGCGCTGTGCGGACGTGCTCGGGGGAGCCGCCGCCATGTCGTGGGGGCTCTGGAGGATCCCCGACTCCGAGCTCCGCCTGCTCGGGCCGGTCCGCGGGAAGGACGTGCTCGAGCTCGGTTGCGGAGCCGCCCGATGGTCCGAAGCGCTCCGACGAAAGGGAGCCCGGGTCGTGGGGCTCGACCTTTCCGGAGCGCAGTTGAGGAAGGCCCGACAGCTCCAGGCCGCGCGGGCAGCGCGGTTCCCGCTCCTCCGATCGGCGGCCGAGCGCCTCCCGCTCCGGGACCGATCGTTCGACCTTGTTTTCTGTGACTGGGGAGCGCTCACGTTTGCCGACCCACGGCGCGCCATCCCCGAAGTCGGGCGCGTCCTTCGCCCGGGCGGACACCTCGTCTTCGCGGCGGCGAGCCCGTTCCGCCACGTGACGTTCGGGGCCCGGCAGGATCGGCAGCTACGGCAACTTCAGCGTCGCTACTTCGACCTCCACCGCATCGAGTACTCCCGTCGGGAGCCGGTCGAGTACACCTTACCGTACGGCGGATGGATCCAACTGTTCGCCCGCTCGGGGCTGACGGTCGAGCGGCTCGTCGAGCCGTCTTCGACCGGCCGGAAACGGTCGCGCTATCTCTCGAAGTCCGACCACGCCTTCGCGCGCTCCTGGCCGATCGAGGCGCTCTGGCGCGTCCGGAAGACCGCGCCCTGACCCGTCGCGTCGTACGAGCTTATCGTCCCGAACCCTCTCGCGCGCCCGTGGAAACGTACTTCCGGGCGATTGAGTCGGAAGTCGACCGCGCGTACGCGACTGCCGAGGCGGCCCGGCGCGAGGGACTCGACCCCGAGACGCGTCCCGAGGTGCCCCGCGCCCAGGACATGGCGATGCGGGTCGAGAAGCTGCTCGCCCACCTCGGGATCGACGGGATCTCCGACGAGATCCGCGCGCTCGCCGCCCGCATGCCGCGGGAGGAGGTGGCGGTCACGATCGCCCGGCGGCTCGCGCGCGATGCCGCGCGCGGTTCGGTCGCCGAGCGCGTGGACGCGGCCCTCCGAGTCGGTCTCGCGATTCTGACGGAAGGGATCCTGGTCGCCCCGCTTGAAGGTCTTGCCGAGGTCCACCTGAAGGACGACGGCGGTGGGCCGTACATCGAACTGTATTACGCGGGGCCGATCCGCGCGGCCGGCGGGACCGCCCAGGCGCTCAGCGTCTTGCTGGCCGACATCGTGCGCCGCGACCTCGGGATCGCCCCGTTCCGCGCCGAACGCGCGGAGGTGGAGCGGTACCGCGAGGAGATTCCGCTCTACAAGTACCACCAGCATCTCCAATACGTCCCGACCGCCGAGGAGATCGCGCTGGTCGTCCGCCACATCCCGGTCGCGATCTCGGGCGAGGCGACCGAGGGGGACGCCGAGGTGAGCGCGTGGCGCAACCTCCCGCGCGTGCCGACGAACGGGATCCGCGGCGGCGCCTGCCTCGTCATCGCGGAGGGGCTCTGCCAGAAGGCCGCGAAGCTGCGGAAGGTCGTCGACAAGCTCGGGCTCGACGGATGGGAGTTCCTCGCCGAGCTCGGACACCACGCCGTCGACGAGGAGGAGAACCGGACCCCGAAGTACCTCCAGGACTCGGTCGGGGGCCGCCCCGTCCTCGCCCATCCGAGCCACCCGGGCGGGTTCCGGCTCGTCTATGGCCGGGCCCGCACGACCGGCCTCGCCTCGTGCGCGGTGAATCCCGCGACGATGGTCGTCCTGCAGCACTTCGTCGCGATCGGCACTCAAGTGAAGCTCGAGTACCCCGGGAAGGCGACCGCGATGGCGGTCTGCGACACGATCGAGGGCCCGATCGTCCGGCTGGACGACGGAACGGTCACTGCGATCCACGACGTCGGTCGCGCGGAGGAGCTCCTCCCGCGCATCGTGCGCATCCTCGACCTGGGCGAGCTGCTCGTCTCGTTCGGGGAGTTCCTCGAGAACAACCGGCCGCTCGTGCCCGGGGCGTATTCGGTCGACTGGCACGTCGAGGAGCTGCGGAGCGCGGGAGCTCCGCTCGACGAGTCGCTCGCGCCCCGGTCGTACGACGAGGCGGCGGACGTGGCGCGCCGGCTCCAAGTGCCGCTGCACCCGCGCTGGCTCCTCTTCTGGCACGACCTCACCCCTCCCGAGATCCGCGCCCTCGCGGAGCACGTCGAGCGCACGGGGGCGTGGCGGTCCGGTGCGCTCGAGATCGCCGCGGACCCGTCCTGGCGGGACGTGCTCGAGCGACTCGGATTCCTGTTCGGGCCCGACGGAGCCGACCGGTGGCGGGGGGAACCCGAGCCGAGCGCCGCGTTGGTCGGCGGACTCGGGCTGGTGCCCGAGGGCGAGCTGCTCGTCCGTCGGACCGCGCTCGACCCGGTGGAGTCCGACCCGCTCGCGTACGTGAGCCGGCTCGCCGAGGTCCCGGTCCGGGCGCGCGGGCCCTCGCGGATCGGCGGTCGCGTGGGGCGCCCCGAGAAGGCGTACCAGCGTTCGATGCAGCCGAACGTCCACGTCCTGTTCCCGGTCGGCGAAGCCGGGGGTCCGACCCGGTCGGTGCCCGAGGCCGCCCGCCGCACGATGCGCGAAGGGTCGAAGGTCGACCTCGGGGTGCGGACCTGCCCCGCGTGCGGCCGGTCGACCGTCTGGCTGCGGTGCACCTGTGGGCGCCACACGGAGCCGACCGGTACGGTGACGACCCACGCGCTCCCGATCGCCCCGATCTGGAGCGACGCGCTCGGGCGGCTCCACCTCTCGAAGACCCCGGTCGTGAAGGGCGTGAAGGGGCTCACCTCCCCGGGGAAGGTCCCCGAGCCGATCGAGAAGGGGATCCTCCGGGCGTCGCACCAGATCTCGGTCTACCAGGACGGGACCGCCCGGTTCGACCTGACCGACCTCCCGCTGACGCACTTCCGTCCGGCCGAGGTCGGCACGCGCGTCGAGCGGCTCCGCTCGCTCGGCTACACGACCGACCGGTCCGGGCGACCCCTCGAGGACCCGGAGCAGCTCCTCGAACTGCGGCCGCAGGACATCATCCTCTCGCGGTCGGGCGGCGCCTACCTCACGCGCCTCGCGCAGTTCGTCGACGACGAGCTCGTCCGGTTTTACGGCCTCGAGCCGTACTATCGGGCCGAGCGCCCGGAGGACCTGGTCGGGCAGCTCGTGGTCGCGCTCGCGCCCCACACGTCGGGCGGCGTCGCCGGACGGATCGTCGGGTTCACGGACGCGGAAGCGTGCTTCGCCCACCCCGTCTTCCACGCCGCGAAGCGGCGGAACTGCGACGGCGACGAGGACTCGGTGACGCTGCTCCTCGACACGCTGCTCAACTTCTCGCGGGCGTACCTCCCCGAGAGCCGCGGGGCGTTGATGGACAAGCCGCTCGTGCTCACGACGCGGCTCGAGACGACCGAGGTCGACAAGGAGGCGCACAACGTCGACGTCGGCGCCCGGTATCCCCTCGCGCTCTACCGCGCCGCCGCCGCGCGCCAGAGCCCGAAGGAGGTCGAGCCGCTCTTGGACTCGGTGGGAAAGCGCCTCGGCACCGAGCGGTCGCTCTCCGACTACGGGTTCACGCACGACACCGCGCGGATCGCGGGGGGCCCAGTCCGGTCCGCCTACCGGGACGGCCGGTCGATGAGCGACATGGTCGAACGGTCGGTTCTGCTCGCGGCCCAGATCCGGGCGGTGGACGTCGCGGAGGCGGTCACGCTCGTCCTGAACGCCCACTTTCTCCCCGACGTCATGGGGAACCTCAAGGGGTACGCGACCCAGAAGTTCCGCTGCAAGACGTGCGGCACCTCGTACCGTCGGCCCCCGCTCGCCGGCAAGTGCGTCGCCTCCGGACCGGGGGGGCCGTGCGGCGGCGAGCTCCTCTCGACCGTCTACGAGGCGTCCGTCCGGAAGTACCTCCCGCTCTCCCAGCGCCTCGCGTCGCTCGACGGGATCACGCCGTACGTCCGCCAGCGGATCCAGCTGCTCGCCGACTCGCTCGCCACGATGTTCCCGGGGGCGACCGCGCAGACGACCCTCGACGGGTTCAAGACCGGCGGGGACGCGGGGCCGGACCGCGGAACGGCCAAATAGAGGGGGCCGCCTCTCACCGCCGGCGGGCTTGTGGGGTAGTCTGGACTATCCTGTTGGCCTTCGAAGCCAACGACCTGGGTTCGAATTCGCGGGGGAGCCCCCTCGCGGCGAAACTCCCAGCAAGCCCGTCCGGCGGGCGGCGGCGGGACCGCGCGCCTACCGGAAGTAGCCCGCCGCCTGCGGCGGCTCCGAGCGCTTCTCCTCCTCGGGCTTCGCCACCTCGAGGAGGTCGATCGCGAGCACGGCGGGGATCGGGACGAGCCGCGTGCGGCCCTTCTCGTCGCCCTCCGTCCCGTCCAGTTCGATCGCGAGCGCGTTGTCGCCGGCGATCGAGACGAGGCCGCGGAACCAGCCGGTCGAGACGATCGCCTGGTCCTCGGGGCCCGCGGAGCGGACGCGCACGCGCGAGTTCGGCGTCAAGGCGAGGACGGGGCGCTTCCCGTCCGACCCGCCGGTCACCGGGCCCCCCGCGCGCGGGCGCCCGCGCGGACCGTCGGCGCGACCTTCGGCGGCGTCTCGCTCCCCATGCGCTCGATCAGCGTCTGCAAGTGATTCACCGTCTCCCGATACCGGCGCAGCGCGTTCTGCGCGTTCGCTTCCGTGAAGTCCCAGGCGCGCGCGAGGTTCCCATACCGCAGTCGGTACCCCTTGCGCCCCTTCCCGTCCGCCGCGCCCGCCACCTCTTCGAGCAGGTCGAGGGACTTGAGCTTGTTGATGTGCCGGTAGACGCTCGGCTTCGACGTCTTGAGGACCGCCGCGAGCTCCTCCGTGTACCACGGACGCGCGGGGTCGCGGAGCAGGCAGTCGTGCACGAGCCGGTAGGCGATGCTCTGGCCGATCGGGCCCTCCGACCCGCGGCCCTCCTCCCCGTCCGGCAGGTACCCCACCATCCGGAGGAACTCGCGCAGCACCTCGTCCACGTCCGCGATGGGCGTGAGCGGCGTGCTGTAACGCAACGCGAGTTCGAACGGCATGAGGCGAGGGTGCCAAAGACCGTCCGGGGATAAGAAATCGGACCTCGCGCGCGGCGCCGACGCGAAACGATAACTCTCGCCGGGCCGTCCCCGCGGTCCCGCGATGTCGGCGTTCGAGCTCATCGTTCCGGCCACGGCCGAGGAGGCGGTGGCGGCGCTCCGCGCCGCCGCGGGGGACGGGGTGGCGGCGCTCGCCGGCGGGACCGACCTCCTCCTCGACCTCGAGGACGGCCGCGTCACGGCCCGTCGGGTCGTCTCGCTGCGTCGGCTTCCCTGGCGGACGCTCGACTGGAACGGTCCGACCCTGACGATCGGCAGCACGCTGCCGTTGCGCCGGCTCGAGCTCGACCCGGAGGTGCGCGCGGGGTTCCCGGGCCTCTACGACGCGGTGCGGGCCGTCGGCGGCCCGGCGCTGCGCCACCGCGCGACCGTCGGCGGCAACCTGGGACGGTCGGCCCCCGCGTCCGACCTCGTGCCCGTGCTGCTCACGCTGGACGCCGAGGTCGAGCTGATCGGCGCGCACGGGTCCCGCGGGGTCGCGCTCGACCGGTTCCTGGTCGGCTCGCGGCGCACGACCCTCGCCGCGGGCGAGCTGATCCGCGCGGTCCGCCTGCCCGAACGCCGGCCCTCCGCGTACCTCTGGCAGCGGGTCCGGCCGTCCAACGACATCTCGCAGATCGCGGTGGCGACCGCGTACTCCCCGACCCGACGGACGTGGCACGTCGCGATCGGCGGGGTCGCCCCCCGGCCGGTCCTCGTGCCCGAGGCGGCCGGGGCGCTCGGGGGAGGCCGTCCGACCGACGACGCCGTGCGGCGCGCCCGCGAGGCCGTGCGCCGGCACGCCCCCGTGACGGCGGACAAGCGCGGCTCGGAGGAGTACCGGCGCCACCTCGCCGGCGTGCTCCTCGACCGCGCGGTGGCGACGACGCTCGCGAGGTTCGCGTGAGCGCGTCGTCCGTCCGCCTCACGGTGAACGGGGCTCCGTCGCCGCTCGCCGAGGTCCCCCACGACGAGCGCCTTCTCGACTCGCTGCGCTGGCGCCTCGGACTCAAGGGGACGAAGGAAGGGTGCCGCACCGGGAACTGCGGCGCCTGCACCGTCCTCGTGGACGGGGCGAGCACGCTCTCGTGCCTCACCCTCACCCACGAGGTGGAGGGCGCGGCCGTCACGACCGTCGAGGGCGTGGCCGACGACCCGGTCGGGGCGCGAGTGCGCGCCGCGTTCGCGGACGCCGGAGCCCTCCAGTGCGGGTACTGCACGCCCGGTTTCCTCGTCGCCCTCACCGGACTCCTCCGGGAGGAGGGGCGCGCGGCGCCGGTGGAGGAGTTGCTCGAGGAGCTCGCCAGCAACCTCTGCCGCTGCACGGGTTACAGTGCAATCGCCCGAGCCGTGAAGGATGCGCGGGAGCGGCTTCCGTGAGCGCGGTCCGTCGCCCGGACGCCGACCTGAAGCTCGCCGGGCAGGCGACGTACGGGACCGACCTCGACGCACCCGGCATGCTGTGGGCGGCCCTGGTGCTCGCCCCCGGGCCGCGCGGGCGGCTCCGTTCGGTCGACCTCTCCGCCGCGCGGGCCCTGCCGGGGGTGGTCGCGGTCGGGGCGTCGGACGTGCCCGCGCTCGCCGGGCGGGGAGAGCGGGACGCCGAGCGCCCGCTGTTCGCCGACGCCCAAGTGGTCTACCCGAACCAGCCGCTCGCCGCGGTCGCCGCGCCGACGCTCGAGAGGGCGCGCGCCGCCGTCCGCGCGGTCCGCGTCGACCTCGCGGCCGAGCCGGCCGTGACCGACCTCGAGGCGATCTTCCCCGAGTGGCCGGGTTCCGGCGCCGCCTCCTCGCCCCACGTCGCCGCGCACGTGCACGCCCGCCGCGGTGACGTCGACGCGGCGTTCGGGAGCGCCGACCGCGTCGTCCGCGAGACGTACCGGACCGCGAGCGTCCACCAGGTCGCGCTCGAGCCGCACGCCTGTCTCGCCGAGGCGGACGGGACGACCTGGCGGGTGCGGACCTCGACGCAGAGCCCGTTCGGCGTGCGGGAGGACCTCTCCTCGCTGCTCGGCGTCCCCGAGTCGTCGATCGTCGTCGACGGCACGTGGGTCGGCGGCGGGTTCGGCGGGAAGGGCGCGTCGTTCCTCGAGCCGTACGCCCTCCTCCTCGCCCGGGCCTCGGGACGCCCGGTGAAGCTCGCCCTCACCTACCGCGAGGAGTTCCTGCTCGGGCGGACGACGCTCCCGTCGGTGATTCGGCTCGACACCGCGGTCGCGGGCGGGCGGATCGCCGCGCGGCGCGTCCGCTTGCTCTTGGACGTCGGGACGTCGCTCCCGGGCCGCGACTTCGCGACGGGGTACTCGATTGGATTCCTCCTCGGACCGTACCAGACGCCCGCGTTCGAGGTGGAGGGGTACGCGGTCCGTACGAACAAGCCCGCGTTCGGACCGCACCGCGCCCCGTTCGCGCCGCAGTGCGCGTTCGCGCTCGAGTCCCACTTGGAGGAGGTCGCCCACCAGGTCGGGGCCGACCCCGGGCAGTTCCGCGCGGACCACCTCTGGGTCGAGGGCGGCACGACGGCGATGGGACAGCCGGTCGCGGGGTTCGGGATCCCGGCGGCGCTCGCGCAGGCGCGGGCGACGGCGGCCCGCTGGCGCGCCGAGGCCCCGGCCGGCCACGGCGTCGGGATCGGGCTCGGGTTCTGGTCGACCGGCGCGGGGGCGGGCGGCGAGACCCGGGTCGTCCTCTCCGAACGCGGCCTCACGATCCTCGAGGGCGAACGCGAGATCGGCAGCGGGTCGGTGGTCGTCGGGCTCGCGGCGGTCGCGGCCGAGCGGACGGGACTTCCGCGCGAACGCGTCCACGTCGAGTACGGCGACACCGCGCGGGCCCCGTTCGACTCCGGGGTGTACGGGAGCCGCACGGTCGCCGCCCTCGGCGGCGCCGTCGACGAGGCCTGTCGGTCACTGCTCGCCACGCTCGCCCAGCGGCTGGGAGCCACCGTCCCGGTCCGGCTCGAGGTGGACGCGGAGCAGCTCGTCGCGGTCGCGGGGTCCTCGCACCGACCAGTCTCGGAGCTCCTGACGCCGGAGGAGCTCCGAGCGGGCGGGCTCTCGGCCGACGGAAAGCACTACGGCCGCTCCGGCGCGATCGACGAGTCGATCGTCCTGGACGGGACGTTCTACGCCTTCACCGACTTCTCGGGCGCGGTCCACGTCGCGGAGGTGGCGGTCGACGTCGAGACCGGCGGGGTGACGGTCGTGCGGTACGCGGCGTTCCAGGACGTCGGCCGCACGGTCGACCGGGCGAGCGCCCACGCCCAGGTCGAGGGCGCGGTCGTGATGGGCCTCGGAACCGCGCTCACGGAGGAGGCGATCTGGCGGGACGACGGCCGGCTCGCGAACCCCGGCCTGCTCGACTACCGGATCCCGACCCTTACCGAGGTGCCGCCGATCGAGGTGACGTTCGTGGAGGGGTACCCCGGCGCCGGTCCCTCCGGGGCGAAGGGGATCGGCGAGCCGCCGATCATCCCCGTGCCGGCGACGATCGCGGCCGCGGTGCGCGCCGCGTCGGGCGCGCACGTCACGGATCTCCCGCTCACCGGCGAGCGGGTGGCGCGAGCGCTTAAGCGCGGGTAGAACTGGCGAGGCCGATGCCGATCCCGCTCGAGGAGGTCCGCGGCCTTCTCGACCGGTACCCGGCGCGGCCGACCGTCGGGGTCGTCGGGTCGCACTCCGCGCTCGACGTCGCGGACGGCGCGGTCGCGGAGGGCCTCCCGAGCCTCGTCCTCGCCCAGGCGGGACGGGACGCGACGTACGCCCGCTACTTCCGGACGCTGCGGGACGCGCACGGGACGCGCCGGCGCGGGTGCGTCGACGACGTCTGGACGTACCCGAAGTTCGCGGAGATCGCGGGCGCGGCGGCGCAGGAGCGGCTGCGCGGTCACGGGGTGCTCCTGGTCCCGAACCGCGCGTTCTCCTCCTACGTCCCGTTGGACGCGATCGAGGACGCGTTCCGAGTCCCGATCGTCGGGAGCCGTTCGCTCCTCCGGATCGAGGAGCGCACCGAGCGCGACAACTACTACGCGCTCCTCGAGTCTGCGGGGATCGCCACGCCGAAGAAGGTCGACCGGCCGGACGCGATCGACCGGCTCTCGATCGTGAAGCTGCCCCACGCGACCCGCCGCCTCGAGCGCGGCTTCTTCACGGTCGCGAGCCCCGACGAGTACCGCGCGAAGGTCGAGACCCTCACCGCGCGCGGGACCGTGGCCGCGGCCGACCTCGAGGCCGCGCGGATCGAGGAGTACGTCCTCGGCCCCGTGTTCAACTTCAATTTCTTCTTCTCCCCGCTCGTGCCCCGCGCCGAGGGGCTCGAACTCCTCGGCGTGGACGAACGGCGCGAGAGCAACCTGGACGGGCTCGTCCGGCTCCCCGCGGCGCAGCAGCTCGAATTGAACGAGTCCGCGCGGATCCCCGAGTTCACGGTCGTCGGGCACGGCACGCTCACCGTGCGGGAGTCGATCCTCGAGGAGGTGTTCCGGATGGGCGAAGCGTTCGTGGACGCGGCCCGCGCCCGCTACCCGCCCGGCATCATCGGGCCGTTCTGCCTGCAGACCTGCCTCGACCCGGACGGCCACCCGACCGTGTTCGACGTCGCCGCCCGGATCGGGGGCGGCACGAACATCCACCTCGCGCTCGGGCACCCGTACGGGAACGCGCTCTGGCGGACGGAGATGAGCACGGGCCGGCGGCTGGCGCGCGAGATCCGGCGCGCAACCGAGGAACACCGACTGAAGGAGATCGTGACATGACGGACGCACCCCCGACGCTGCAGCGCACGCCGCTCTTCGACTACCACCGGCGCCACGGCGGCCACATGGTCCCGTTCGCCGGTTGGGAGATGCCGCTCTACTACACGAGCATCCTCGCCGAGCACAAGGCGGTCCGCGCCTCCAGCGGGCTGTTCGACGTCTCCCACATGGGGATCCTCACCGTCACGGGCGGCCACGCGGCGGAGCTCCTCGGCCGGCGGACGGTGACGAACGCCGACCGGATCCCGCCCGGCCAGGTCCGCTACTCGTTCCTGCTCGAGCAGTCCGGCGGCATCGTGGACGACCTCCTGATCAGCCGGCTCGACGCGGGCGACGCGCTCGCGAAGACGTTCCTGGTCGTCCCGAACGCCGGCCGCGCCGCCGAGGTCGAGGAGATCCTCCGCCAGCACCGCGGGCCCGACACGACCCTCCGCCGCTGGAACGACCGGGTCGGCCTGCTCGCCCTCCAGGGACCGAACGCGCGGGCGCTCCTCGAGGGACTCTTCGGGTGGGACCTCGCGCCCGTCGCCTTCTACCACCTCGCGTTCTTCCCCACGGGCCCCGCATCGCACGGCGCGAAGGGCCAGCTCGGGCTCGAATTCCCGACGGAGCTGGACGGCCACATCCTCGTCAGCCGCACCGGCTACACCGGCGAACTCGGCTACGAACTGTTCGTCCGCCGCGCCGACGTCGACGCGGTCGCGGAACGGATCCTCGCCGCCGGCGCGGTGCCCGCGGGGCTCGGCTGCCGCGACACGCTCCGGCTCGAGAAGGGGTACCTCCTCTCGGGGCAGGAGTTCCACCGCGACCGCTCCCCGATCGAGTGCGCGCAGGACCGGTTCGTCGAGATGGACCACGCGTTCGTCGGAAAGGCGGCGCTCGAGACGCAGCGGGCCGAGGGACCGAAGGTCCGCCTGGTCGGGATCTCGGTCGAGGCCCCCGGCGCGATCCCCCGCCACGGCACGCCGGTGCGGGTCGACGGAAAGGTCGTCACGGAGGCGACCAGCGGCGGGCTCTCCCCGAGCCTGAACCACGGCATCGCGCTCGCGTTCCTCCCGCCCGCCTCGGCGACGCCGGGGACGAAGGTCGAGCTCGAGATTCGGGGTACGCCAGTCCCGGGCGAGGTCGTCCGCCTGCCGTTCCTGAAGGCCGCGTCCGGGCGAGGGTAAATAGCCGAACTCCGCCTTTCCACCGGGCGGAACGATGGCGGGCGAGTCCGGGAGCCGCCCGTGGGTCGGCCGCGTGGAGGCCGTCGAGGCGCTCCACCGCCGATTCGAGGACGCGCGGGCCGGCAACGGCGGCGTGACGCTCCTGGTCGGCGACACCGGGGTCGGGAAGTCGACGCTGGTCGGCGGCCTCGTCCGCGACATGCGCGAGAAGGGCGTCCGCGTCCTCGAGGGCCGCTCCCCCGCGGGCGACGCGCCCGCGCCGTTCGCGCTCGTCCGCTCGGCGCTCGAAGGGGCGCGCCTGAGCGACGACGACGGCGGGTCGGGCGGCGCGGTCCCGGGGGCGCCCGATGCGTTCCTGATCGGCTTCGCGCCGCGGATGGACGACGGCGCCCTCTTCCCGCCCGTCCGGATCGAGGAGCGGCTCCTCTCCGCGCTCGAGAAGGCGGAGGAGCGGGGCGAGTCGGTCCGCGACCCGGTCTGGTCGGGGATGGCGGACCAGTTCCTCGAGTTCACCCGCCGCGGGCCGACCGTGCTCGTGCTCGAGGACCTCCACCGCGCCGACCCGTTGTCCCTCGAGGCGGTCGAGTTCATCGCCGGGCAGCTCGAGAACCGGCCGCTCTGGATCCTCGCCACCGTCCGGCCGTACACGAGCCTCCCGCCCTCCCGGCGCGGCCGCCTCGAGGAGTTCGAGCGGCGCACCCAGGCCCGCCGCATCGCCCTCCGCTCGCTCACGTCGGGCGAGGTCGCCGAGTACCTGCGCGAGCGCGAGCCCGGCCGCGAGTTCTCCCCCGAGGAGGTCGCGCGGCGGTACTCCGAGACCGGCGGCAACCCGCTCCTCCTCGAGCAGCTCGACCGCCGCCCGCGCGGGCCGGCGGGCGCGTCGGGGCCGCTCCGGTCCGACGACGCGTCGGGGCCGAGCGTCCCCGCGCTCGACCCGGCGGAGGACCGCGCGCTCGCGGTCGCCTCCGTGGTCGGGCCCGAGGTGACGTTCCAGCTGCTGCTCCGCGCCAGCGGCGAGGACGAGGAGCGGCTCGCGGAGTCGGTCGACCACCTGGTCGGCCGCGGGCTCCTGCTCGAGCGGCCCGGCGAGGTACTGTCGTTCGGCGACGAGCGCCTGCGCGAGAAGGTGTACGCCGGATTGACCGAGAGCCGCCGCCGGCTCCTCCACCACCACGTCGGGGACGCCCTCGAGGCGACCGGGAGCGCGGACCTCGCGACCATCTACCTGCTCGCCCGCCACTTCTACCTCGGGAAGGTCGACGACAAATCGCTCCAGTACAACCGGGCCGCCGCGGAGGTCGCCGACCGGGCGTACTCGCCCGAGCTCGCCCGCGAGCACCTCGAGCGGGCGCTCGAGAGCCTCCGTCGGCTCCGCCCCGACGATTGGGAAGGGGAGACCGAACTCGTCCTCGAGCTCGCGCGCCAGATCGACCACACCGGTCAGCTCCAGGAGGCGGAGGAGCTCCTCCGCCGCCACCTCGCCCGTCGCGAGCTGGTCGCGCGGCTGCCGCGGCCGGTGGTCGCGCTGCTCGAACTCTATCTCGCGCGGATCCGGACCGACCGCGGCGAGTGGCGGGCGGCGATCGAGGCGACCGAGCGGCTCCTCGCCGAGCCGTCGATCGCGGAGCACGGGCCAATCCTCCTCGGGATCCACCACCTGCGCGGAGAGGCGCTCTACTACGCCGGGCGCTACCCCGAAGCCCTCGAGGAGCACACGCGCGAGCTCGACATCGCGCGGGCGCAGCACAACCCGTACGCGATCGCCCGCGGCCAGGTGCGGCGGGCGAACGTGCTCGCGATGCTCGGCCGCGCGGAGTCGGCGCTCGCCGAGGCCCGCGAGGCGGCGAAGGCGCTCGAGCAGTTGGGGGACGTGCGCGAGGCGTCCCACGCGCACCTGTTCATCGGGGTCGTCCAGGCCGGCGAGGGGGCCGCCCCCGCCCGCTGGACGGAGGCGATCCGCGAGTTCACCGAGGCCGTCCGCCTCGCGGAGAAGGCCCACGACCAGCGGCGGATCGGCTGGGCGCTGTTCAACACCGCCGACATCCTGCGCGAGGCCGGCCGCGTCGACGAGGCGACCGAGCAGAACGGCCGCGCCCGGGCGATCCTCGAGCGGATCGGCGACCGGTTCGGGGTCGTCCAGGCGATGATCGTGGACGGGAAGATCCTGATCGACCGCGGCGAGTACGACCGCGCGGAGGCGGACCTCCTCGAGGCGTACCGGCTCGTCCGCGAGCTCAAGGCGCCGGCCGACGAGGTCGACGTCGTCCTGCGGCTCGCGGAGCTCTCCTACGCGCGGGGCGACCGCGCGAGCGCCCGCCGCCGCGTCCAGGAGCTCGAGCGGCAGAACCTGGTCGCGCTGCGGCCGGACGTGGCGCACGACTTCGAGCGCCTCAAGCGGGCGCTGACGGAGAAGGACGACCGCGATGCGGACGGCGCGTCCAAGTGAACCGGGCGCCGCCGCGCTCCGGGCGGCCGCCCGCGCCGCGCTGCGCGAAGACCGCGCCCACCGC
>JASHPZ010000014.1 GCA_030037815.1 Thermoplasmata archaeon
CCCGCCCCCGCGGTCGCCGCGGCGCCCCCGAACTGCGCGAGCTGCGGCCGGCCGACCACGTACATCGCCCAGTACGGCCGCTACTACTGCTACAGCTGCGCGAAGTACGCCTGATCCGGCGCTCCGCGCGGAGCGAACCCTTTCCCCCACCTCGGGGTGACGGATAACTCGGCCTGCGGGGGGTTTATCTCCCGAACCTTTCGTCTAGAGTCGTTACGGCGGGGCGTCCGACGTCCCGCGATTCCCGAACCCATGGTGACCGCGGAGAGGACGACGCCGCGCGCCCGGCTCCTATCGGGCGCCCGGCCGCGAGGACGGGGGCTGGGCGCGGTCGCGCTCGGAGTGCTCCTCGTCGCTGCGTGGGGGGCCACCTCCCTCGGCCCCGCCGCGAGCGCGCTCGGAACCTCCCCGGCTCCGTGGGCCCCGGCCCCTTCGAGCGTCCCTGCGCTCGCGGTCTACCCCGCCGCCGGCTCCGCCGCCCTCGCGGTTCTGCCGAGCCACGGGTTCGTCGCATCGTCGACGAACGCCTCCGGCGGAGGCTTCGCGCCAACCGCGACGATCACCCTGACGCTCGGGTCGACCACGGTGTCGGCGTGCACCGTCGGGGGCCTCGTGACCAACTCCACGGGCAACTTTTCCTGTGTCTTCGTCGTCCCGGTCGTCGCCGCCGGCGCCTACACCGTAGGGGCCACCGACGGGACGAACTCCTCCACGGCGCCGTTCACGGTCGACCCCCCGACGCTCGCGGGAGTCCCCACGACGGGACGGATCGGCACCGACGCGAACTTCACAGGGTCGGGGTACGACCCGAGCACGCCTCTGACCGTCGACTTCGGGACCCACTCCGAAACCAGCTGCCTGTTCGGGTCGCTGGTCGCGGACGCGAGCGGGAACCTCTCTTGCGGGTTCCGCATCCCGACGGCGCGGGCCGGTGTCGTCACGGTCAGCGCGACGGACGGCACGAACACCGGTACGACCCCCTACACCCTGGTCGGCCCGAACGCGACGGTGGCGCCCGCGTCGGCGCAGGTCAGCGCCGTCGTGGACGCGACCGGGACCGGATTCGCGGTCTCGACCCTGCTGACGCTCCGACTGGGCGGGGCGCCCGTCGCCGCCTGCAAATCCGGGTCGCTCCACTCGAACGCCTCGGGCGACCTGCAGTGCGACTTCGCCGTTCCGACCGTGGCCGCCGGGACGACCTCCTTCAACGTGACGGACGGGACGAACAACGCCTCGGCGGCGTTCACGGTCCTTCCCCCGACTCTGGCCGCGGACCCCACGAGCGGCTACGTCGGCCAGACCACGGACCTCACAGGGACCGGGTACGCGGCGAGCGACACCGTGACGGCCCAGTTCGGAACGACGTCCCTCCCGTCGTGCACCGCAGGCTCCCTTACGACCAACGCGACCGGCGCCCTCAACTGCACGGTCGCGATCCCGACGGTGACGGCGGGCACGTACTCGATCGTCGTCAGCGACGGCGTCAACCAGGCGACCGCGACGTACGTGGTCGGGCCGCCGACCCTCTCGCTCTCGCCGACCAGCGGCTACGTAGGGACCGAGGTCGCCGCCTCCGGTGCGGGATACGTCGCCTCCACCGCGCTCACGATCACGTTCGCCGGCGTCGCGATCTCCAGCTGCGTTTCGGGCTCCCTGCGGTCGGACGCGCAGGGCGACATGGCGTGCACGTTCGACGTGCCCGCGTCCACCGTGGGCTCCCACCTGGTCGCCGTCAGCGACGGGACGAACTCCGCGTCCGCCCCGTACACCGTCCTCGCGGAATTCCTCCTCGCGCCCGGCAACGGAACGGTGGGAACGACCGTCACCGCCACCGGGACCGGGTTCGACGCGACTTCGACGTACTCCGTCAGCTGGAACGGTTCGGCCTCCCTGTGTGCCGGGACCACGAGCGCGACGGGCGGATTCTCCTGCTCGTTCGAAGCCCCCGACGCGGCGGGCGGCAGCCACCTCGTCACGGCGACCGAGGCGTCGAACACGGCCAGCGCCGCGTTCGTGATCGACCCGTCGCTCACCGTCGCCCCCACCGCGGGGTCGGTGGCGCGGGCCGTCAGCGCGGACGCGGACGGGTTGGACGCGCTGGCCGCCTACACGATCGTCTGGGACGGGACGCTCCCCCTGTGCAGCGGAACGACCGACTCGAACGGCGGCGCCGCCTGCTCGTTCGACGTACCGCCTTCGCCCCAGGGTCTTCACACGGTCACCGCCGAGGAGGGCGCCTACGCGCCGTCCGCGTCGTTCCAGGTGAGCCCCGCACTCTCGCTCGCCCCGGCGGGCGGCGCGGTCGCGACGCCGGTCACGATCGCGGGCACGGGACTCGATGCGAACGCGTCCTACTTGGCCTGCTTCCAGGCGAACGTCTCGGCGTGCCCGTCGGGCACGACGGTGACGACGAACGCGAGCGGCAGCACGCCCCCGGGCAGTTCGATCACGGTCCCGTCGCTCGCGCCCGGAGCGTACTATGTCGACCTCTCCGAGTCCGGCTCGTTCGTCGCATCGGCGCCGTTCGCGGTCACCTCCGCGGTGCTCGGGCTCTCGCCGGCGAGCGGACCGGTCGGGAGTTCGGTCGCGCTCTCCGGGAGCTCGTTCGACCCGAACTCCCAGTACGTCTACTGTTTCCAGCCGTCGGTGACGTCCTGCTCCGGCTCGTCGATCTTCACGGCCGACGCCTCGGGGAACGTCCCCTCGGGCGTCAGCCTGACGGTGCCGGGGGAACCCGGCGGAACGTACTACGTCGACGTCTCCCGCGCGGGGCTGTTGGTCGCGCTCGCGGCCTACAACCTGACGCCGAACGCGACCCTCCAGCCGGGCTTCGGCGCGGTCGGGAGTCTCGCGGCCGCGTCGGCCGACGGGCTGGATGCCCAGGCGGTGTTCGACCTCGAGTGGAACGACTCGGTGACGCTCTGTTCCGGCACCACGACGGCGACCGGGACGGTCGACTGCACGTTCACCGTGCCGAGCGCCGCGGCGGGGCTCCATGTCGTGTCGGTCCGCGAAGGCGGGTACGCCCCGACCGCGACGTTCCGGGTCGTCTCGTCGCTGACGTTGAACGTCAGCTCGGGCACGGTCGGCAGCCGGGTCACGGCGACCGGCACCGGGTTCGACGCCACCTCGGGCTACACTCTCGCGTGGAACGCCACGATCACGCTCTGCAGCGCGGCGACGGGGTCGAACGGCGGCTTCTCCTGCTCGTTCGGCGTCCCGTCGGCGCCCGAGGGGGCGGCGACGCTGAACGCCTCCACGGACAACCAAACTTCGGACTTCGTGTTCGTCGTACTCCCCCGGGCCACCGTGGGGTCGCCCAACGGCACCGTCGGGACGCTCCTCGGTGTGTACGGCCTCGGTCTCCCGGCCGCGAGCCCGTTCTCGGTCGCCTGGAACGGGTCGACGACGGTGTGTGCGGGGTCGACCAGCGCGGTCGGTTCGGCCACGTGCAGTTTCTCGGTGCCGGCCGCGCCCGCCGGTACCCACGGGTTCCTTCTCGAGGTCGGCGCCACCGACCTCGCGCTCGCCTTCACGGTCGACCCCGCCTTCGGGGCGGCCGAGCTGTTCGGGTTCGTCGGCGGCCCGCTGAACGTGACTGGCACCGGGTTCGACGCGCTCGCGCCGTACTCCGTCACGTGGAACGGCTCCGCGGCGCTCTGCACGGGGACGACCGACGCGAGCGGCGGGTTCGTCTGCGACGGGCCGGTCCCGCTCGCGCCCGGCGGCCCGCACGCCCTCGTCGCGACCGAGCGCAGCCGGACGGAGAGCGCCGTGTTCACGATCACCGCGCACGCGAGCGTCGTCCCCGCGGTCGCGCCGACCGCCACGGTCGCGACCCTGAACGTCACGGGACTCGACGCCGACCGCCCCGTCGCGGTGACGTGGAACTCGACCCTCTCGCTCTGCGCGAACGCCACGACCGGCGCCCAGGGCGCCGTCTCGTGCACGTTCACCGTTCCGACCACGGCGCCCGGGATCTACTGGGTCAACGTGTCGGACGGGGTCCACTCCACCGGCACGCTGTTCACCGTCAACGCGACCGCGCCGACCTCGAGTTCGACCGCCGGGACGCCGTTCCCGTGGTGGGTCCTGGCGGCGATCGTCGTGGGCGCGCTCGTCGCGATCGTCGCGGCGGTGCTCGTGATGCGGCGGCGCCCCAGCCGTCGACCCGCTGCCGGCCCGTCCCCGACGTTCGATGCTCCGGAGTCGACCGCTCCGACCGCCGCGACGACCCCGGCGGGACCGCTGACGGCCCCCGTGCCCACCCCCGCGGCGCCCGCCGTCTACGTTCCGTCCGCGCCGGCCGAGCCCCTCCCGGCGTCGCCGCCGCCGGTCCCGACTCCGGCCCCGACCCCGGCCGCCGCCGGCGAGCCGCCGGACATCGACCTCCTGATCCAGCAGCTCGACAAGATCGCGGGGGAGATCCTGAAGCGTCCCGCGCCCGCCGAGGCGAAGGAGTCGGACGACGAGTCCGGTTCTTCCTCCGGCTCCAGCTAGGCGACGGGATCGTCCCGCGGCGCGTCGGGACGAAGGTTCAGATACCGGCGCGCCCGAACCGGAGGCGAACGTGTACCGGGGCCCGGCGCGGAGGCACTGGACCGCCTGGGTGCTCGGCGTCGCCGTCGCGATCCTCGCGCTGGTGGTGGTCCTGATCCTGCTCGGCGGGATGGGCGCGTTCGGCGGCCCCCGCCTCCGGGGTCCCCTTTTCGGCTTCTGGGGCGGCTTCCTCCTGCTCTTCCTGTTCGTCTGGGTCGCGTTCTTTCTCGTGCGGGTCGCCTTCTGGAGTTCCCGCCGCGCCCGGTGGGCGGAGGGTCGCGACCGACGGTATGGGGGACCCGGCCCGGCCGTGGAGATCGTTCGGCAGCGGTACGCGCGGGGGGAGATCTCCCGCGAGCAGTTCGACCAGGTGATGACCGACCTGACGCGTCGGCATCCGCCGCCGGGGTCGTAGCCGGTCCGGGCACGCGCTAAAGGGCCGGCCGCTGTTCCGACGCCGTCCCGTGATCCCGTCGGTCGTGAATTCCGAGATCCGACTCGAGCCGTGGGCGCCGGGTCCGGGGCCCGAGGAGTTCCGTCATCTTTCGCCCGGGTACGCGCCGTTCCTGCCGGGGCTGATCGCGGAGGCGGTGCGGGCCGGGGCGGGGGTGTTCCTCGTGCCGGGTCGCGCGACGATCCGGGCCCTGGTGGTGGACGACCCGGTCGAGTCGACGGCGTCCGTCTTCACGGCCGAGGCCGAGGTGGCGGCCGAGCTCGTGCGCGCCCACCGGGGATGGACGTTCTCCGAGCACGCGATCGACCGCCCGCGCGAGCGGTTCGACCTCTACGCCCGGGACCCGCTCGGGGACGATCTGCCCGGCGGCTACCGCCATCGGGTCGACCGACTGGGTCCGGAGCACGACCTGGCGGCGCGAACCCTCGTGCGCGAAGCGTACCCCCACGCCAACGACCGGTACTTCGCCACCGCTCGGGGAGGCTCGGCGGCCGGGTTCGGCGTCTGGGTCAACGGGACACTCGCCGGAGCCGGCTGGGCGACCGCGGCCGGCTCGACGGCCCGCCTCCACGGGCTGACGGTCCGCCCCGGATTTCGTCACATCGGGGTCGGGGCCGACCTCGTCCGCGCCCGGCTCGAGTGGGGACGCTGGTCCGGCGCGGCGCGGGCGTTCAGCGAGATCTCGGAGCGCAACGCCGCCTCCCGGGCGATCGCCGAGCGGCTCGGCATGCGACCCGACGGGTGCGTCTACCTGTACCACACGGAGTGAACGCCGGTCGGACTCAGGTGCGCGCGGCGCCGCAGAACGGGCAGTTCGCCACGGTCGAGTCGATGAGCGACCCGCAGTAGGCGCACTTCACCTTGACCGTCTCCTTGATCACGATCTGCTGGACCGCCGGTTGCCCCGTGGGCGTGAGGTTCACCGGCGGCGGTCCGTGTCCGGGCGGGACCGGGGCCGGGGTCGGGTACTCGACCCGTCCCTGCGACGAGTGGGTCGGGAGGAACCGCCGGCGGCGGCCCCGCAGCCAGAGCGCGACCGCGACCACGAGCACGACCAGCACTAGGAGGACGACCAGGCCGACCACGAGGTCGACGGGCCAGGCGGAGGCGGCCGCGGCCGCCCCGGAGGGGGCGGAGGCCGGCGAGAGCGCGTAGGTCGTCGCGGTAACGAAGAGGAGGTCGGTGTAGGTGAACCCGTCGCCCGCCCCGTCGGAGTCGTGCTCGACGTACTCGTAGCCGACGATGTAGCCGGTCGCCGGGTCGAAGTAGGCGTTCCACGTGTAGGACGCCGTGAAGTACCCGTAACTATCGTCCCGGACGTAGGAGCCCGTCCCGGTCGACGCGATCGTGCGCACGTAGGCGCCCGCGGTCGTCCCGAGGTGGAACGACGCGTTGGTCGAATCCACCGTCATCGCCGTGTTGAGGAGCGAGAACGGCGCTCCGACCGAGAGCGTGTTGTCCATGTAGAACCAGACCTGGGGGTGGACGTACCCGACCTGGTCGTCCGTTCCGTTGAGATAGCTGAAGTTGAGGTCCGAGAAGGAGAACGCACCGGACATCGTGCTCCGATTCGTGTAGCCGGAGGCGTTCTGCTGGTAGTCGCTCGCGTAGTAATAGAGCGCCGAGACGGTGCCGTTGGCGGCGACCGCCGTCACCGTCTCCGATCCGTTGATCGAGTCCCAATCGGTGTATCCGGAGTAGTTGCCGTAGCCCGCGTTAACGGTGATCGACTCCGAGTACGCGAACCGGTCGCCCGTACGCGGCACGTAGTGGCTCGCGGGAGAGACCGCCGACGCGAACGCGCCGCCCAACAGGAGGCCTCCGACGACCGCGACCGCCAGCGCTCCCCACGCCTTCATCCGCCCATCCCCCCGCCGGCGAACCCGTGCGCGTGCGCCGGATGCGCGCCGGAGAAGCCGGAATACGTCGCGAAGTACGCCCCGTGCATCACGACGAACGGAACGAAGAACGGTCGCGCGACGAACAGCGGGGCGGGCCGCGCGGCGGCCGGGGCCGCGGCCGCGGTCGCGTCCAGCGCCCCGACCAGCTCGGTCCGAATCCCTTCGACCATCCGAACGGCCAGGCAGATCAGCTCGGCTTGCGAGAGGCCGGTCGCGCGGCGGCCGATCACCGTGTAGGCGTGCTCGAGCAGATTCAGCGTCTCGTTCGCCTCGAGGGTGGAGACCGAGGCGAGCACCGACGCGGCGACCAGGGGATACTCGAGGTAGGCGCCCATCCCCTTCGCGATGATCGAGAGCTTGGTCGACATCCCGTCGACCGGGAGCTCCGAGACCGCCAGGTACGCCGCGGAGAGCTCGACGTCCTCGGAGTCGGTGTACCCCCACGCCGCGAACATCCCGCGCAACGACTGGAACTTCTGGGCGAGCGCGTCGGCCGGGGTGTTGAGGATGGCCATCAAGGACGCGGACTCGTACGACTTCGTCTGACCGAGGAAGTAGGGAAGGTTACCGGTCGCGAACGTGCCGTCGCCCCGCCGTCCGAACAGGAGGATCGCCCCGACGCCGAGCGCCGACTCGTTCGGCACGCGGAGCTTCCGCACGTCGCGGACGAGCTCCGTGAGGTCGGGCACTTGGTCCGGCACCGGGCGCGGCAGGGCGAACACGATCTCGCTCGCCATCAGTCGGTTCTCGTCGTTCCCGGACAACTTGGCGAGGGCGTCAAACGCCGAGACAAAGCGCGCCGCGCCGAGGGTCGGGTCGGGGACGGTCTTCGGGAGGCCGAGCGCCGCGCCCCAGACTCCGGACCGTTCGAGAGACGGGAGACCGGGCGCGAGCCGGACGTAGTAGCCGGCGGCCGCGTCGGCGAGCGCGTCCATGCGCGAACCGATCCGCTGCGCCTCGGCCCAGTAGGCGTCGAACGGCGCGTCGCCGACGCGGTAGAGACGAACCCCCAGGTCGCGGAGCTGGAGCTGGCCGACGCTCGTCAGCCCGACGTACAGGTCGCCGGCCGGCGTGAGGGTGTCGAGCAACGACCGCTTGGCGACCAGCTCGCTGAACGCGCGTTGCTTCGCCTCGAGGTCGGCCTCGAGCGATTGAAGGGCCGCCCGGTCCTTCGCCTCCGCGGCGGTCTCGGACGACCGGGTCTCCTCCCCGTGCAGGTGGAACAGCACCGAGTGGGTCCGCGCGAAATCGTCCCGCAGCGTTCCGGCGAGTCGGACCCGGTCCTGGGCCTCCTGGGCGAGGGCGGCCTGGGCGGCGGCGAGCGTCTGCACGTCCGCCACGAGCTGCGCGTACTGCGACCCGGTCACGCTCTCGACCAGGCCGAGCTCCACCAGGTGCTGGGTGTCCGCCGTCGCGAGCGGCGTCGTGACCGAGCGGTTGTTGACCTGATTGAGGAAGTCGCGTACGGCGTTGCAGGTCGGCACTTTACTGGTCGAGCCACGGGAAGTCGAGATTTAACGATTCGTCGCCGAGACCGTTGCGGATCCGTAGCGCGAGGTGGCGGGGCCCGCGCACGAGCCCGAGGTACGGGTCGCCCACGACCGCCTCTTCCGAGAGCGCTTCGAGGCGACGCCGAAACGCGCCGACCGCGCCGAACCTCCGGGTGCGTTCCGCGTCGACCTGTTCGAGCGCGAACGTGAGCTCGTAGAGGGAACGATAGACCTGGTCCTCCAGTTTCTCCCGGACCCGGTCGACGTCGACCCGGGTCGGCGCGATCCCTTCGAGGTCGACGAAGTAGATCGTGCCGTCCGGCGCGACCACCGCGTCCTTGTCCAGCCAGACGTCCTCGAAGTCGAGGCCCTCCACGAGACCCCCGGGGCCGGCTCGGGTGACGGTGCGGGCGAACAGCGTGAGGAGGGCGAGGCCGCTGCGGAGGAAGTTCACGGAGAACCGGTGCGCCCGGCCCGCGGTCGTGACGCCGAATCGGTCGAACACCTCGGCGATGTCGTGGCCGACCGTCGTCCGTCCGTGGAAGTAGACGCGGACGTTCGACGGCACGAGCCGCAGCTCCTGGGCGAACGCGCCTCGATATTGCCGGTACCAGTAGACCTCGCGCAGACGGGCCTCGAGCGACGGGGGAAACCGCACGACCTTCAGGACCGGCGCGATCCGGAACCCGGCGATGCTCGTCACGTTCGCGCGTTCCGAAATGTCGAGCGCCTGGTCGGCGTGCAACGCGCCCTGTCCGCCGTACGGCGACCCGCGCAGCCACATCTCGCCCGTGAGAACGGCGGGCGAACCGTCCGACCCGGCCCCGCGCAGGCGCTCCGCCACCCCGGGGTCCCGAGCGAGCTCCGCGGCGCGGGCGGAGTCGAGGCGCGCGTGCCGGTACGGATCCGTCGTCGAGCCCGTACCCTTGACGGACAGATAGAACTCGGTCCCGTCGAGCCGGGCGACGGACGCGGGGGCGATCGCCGACCGGTGGTCGTCCGCGATGAACCCGGGGGCGCCGATCGGTTTCGCGTCGACCAGGGCCGCCGTCGACGGGGGAAGAAACAGCCGGTCCCACCGTCCGAGGTCGTACGACGCGAATCGTCGGTTCGTTCGAGCGGCCGCCGGAAACTCGAAGAGCCGTACGCGCGGACCGGGGAGGCCGGCGGAGTCGTCGGCACCGTGCTCGGGCGAGACCCGACGCTCCCGTTCCCGGGTCACGGCCGCCCGGTGGCAACCCGAGCGAGTCGGCGCGCGGACCGGACCCCTCGGAGCATGCGGAACAGGCCGAACGGAGTCTGCCAGGTCGGGTAGTCCGCGGTGCGGCGGAACCCCATCCGTTCGTACACCGGGTACCCCATCCGCGAGGCGGCCAGGTACGCGACCGTGGCCCCCGCGCTCTCCCCGACCGCGAGCGCGTGCGCGGTGATCGCGGTGCCGAACCCCCGCCCACGCGCCGTCGGCACGGTGCCGATCGAGGAGAGTCCGGCGACCCCTTCGGTCACGGTGACCGCGGCGCAGGCGACCGGCCGTCCGTCGGCGTACCCGACCAGGCACCGGTTGACGGCCCGACGCTCCGGGTCGTCCGGAGGTACCCGGGGGAGGGCGACCGGGAGGATCCACGGCGGAAGACGGAAGGCGCTGCACCAGACCGACCCGAAGTCGGCGAACTCCGCGTCGGTCGTCACGACGCGGACGGTGAGCGGGCCCGGTGTCGGGGGGCCCTGCGGAATCGGGTCGAGCCGCAGGCCCGGGTCCCGCGGCGCGGGCCGGAGCCCGTGCGACTTCGCGAGGCGAGCCGCGTCCTCGCTGTCGGGAGCGGTGGAGATGATGCGCCAGGGCCAGTTCGGCGCGAAGAACGTGTCCGCCGCTGCCAGGAACTCCGCGAGCGGTCGCTCGGGGTCCCAGTGGAACGCCACGTTCGAGATGGGGAACCGCAGGTCGCACCGCACGAGAAGACCGCCCGGCGGGTCCTGGCGGCGGGCCCCGGGGCTTCCGCGGAGGAACTGCCAGAACGCCTCGGCGTAGTTCCGGTGGCATCGACCGGCGAGGTCGTCGAGCGGCGTCGCCATGGCGGCCGTCCCAGCCGAGCCCGCAGGCATTAGGTCTGCTCTGGTCCGCGCGCATCGCGGTCGGAAGGTCCGTGCCCGGAGACCAAGGCGCGCGTCCCCCGCTCCCGACCCTGTGGGAGGTCGGTCGGAACGGGGCTAGAGCGACACGAGGCCCGAGATCTCCGAGCCGTCCACGAAGCCGACCACCTGGAGACCGTACCCGACGCCCGCGAGCGACGGGTTCTCGACGATCCGGATCAACGAGCCGTTCTCCACCGGGACGTCCCACGGCGCCTCGGACGTCGAGTGCCACTCCTGGTTGAAGGTGAACGTCGCGAGGTTCGTGCCGTTCGGACCCGCCAACACCCCATACCAGCGCTGGGTCGGGGTCGGCGGGGACCCCGCACAGGCGGACCCCGGGGTCGCGTTCGCGCCCACCCCGTTGTCGCCGAGCACGTCCCCGTCCCCGAGCTGGACCACCCGGATCTGGATCACGCCCGTCGTGACCGGCGCGGTCGCGTTCTCCCACGGGACCGTCTGGAGCGTCGCATTCCCTCCGGCCCCGCACGCGATCGACCCGGTGACCGGATCCCCCAGCTGGACGCGGATCGGCGGCCCGGTCGGAACGACGATCGGGTTCGACCCCGGCGCGACCGGGCGCGCGGTCAGGACCGCGTAGACGCCCACCAGGATCACGACGACGGCGGCGACCTCGAGGGTGCGCTCGAGCCGCTCCCGCCGGCGTCCGGCCACGCGACTCCGGTACGCGGCGGCGCGGCCGGGCGAGCTCTCGGACATTCCCCGCTCAGGTCGACTCCGACGCGGTCGGGACGACCTCGAGGTACGCGTCCTCGAGCGCGAGCGCGCCCGGGGCGAACTCCACCACGGGGGCGACGGACTGACACGCGGAGAGAAGTCGCTCGCGCGCGAGCCCCCGGGGGTCGAAGCGGAGTCGCCACCGGGTCGCCGACAGGGCGGTCGCCTCCACGACCAGGTCCGCCACGGGAGCCAACCGACCGCGGTCGACGGCCGCCGCGAACTCGACCTCGACGCGTCCCGCGCCGAACCGCTCCGCCACCGCGTGCGCGTCGTCCTCGAGGACCCGGCGGCCGCGGTCGAGGAACAGGAGGCGGTCGCACACCTCGGAGACCTCGACCATCTGGTGCGAGCTCATCAGGATCAGGTGGTCGCGCTTCAGGCGCCGGAGGACGTCGCGCACGAGCACGCGCTCGGCCGGGTCGAGGCCGCTGGTCGGTTCGTCCAAGAGGAGGACCGGCGGGTCCCCCAGGAGCGCGGCCGCGAGCACGACCCGCTGGCGCTGCCCCTTCGAGAGCGACCCGACCCGGCGGTCGAGGGGAGGAAGGTGGAGCAGGAGGTGCGTGCGGTCGATCTCGCGGTCGATGTCGGCCGTTCCGAGGCCCCGGGCGCGACCGACCAGGTCGAGCGCTTCGTGGACCCGCAGGGTCGGGTACGGTTCCGGCGTCTCGACGAGCGCCCCGACGTCCCAGAGCGCCCGGCGCCGGTCGCGGACGGGGTCGAAGCCGTTCAGCCGCACGCTCCCGCGCGTCGGCCGCAACAGCCCGACCAGGAGTTTCAGCGTGGTGGTCTTCCCGGCGCCGTTCGGCCCGAGGAACCCGATGGCCCCGGCCCCCTCGTACTGGAACGAGAGGTCGAGCACCGAGGGAGGGGCCTCCCCGTACGCCTTCGTGACCCGATCGGCCGCGATCGACCCCGAACTCATCCGGTCGACTCCTTCCGCTGGTATAGGTAGCCGCTGAGCGGCAGGAACACCGCCGTGTAGGCGAGCATGATCGCCACGGCCTCCGAGACGGTCGCGCTCCAGACGGTGTACGTCTGGTCCTCCCCCAGCGGGATCACCTGGAGGTGGACGAAGTCCGTGTCGAGGATGGCCGCCATCGCGCCGCCGGCGTACGCGAGCGAGAACCACGGCTCGACCCCGGCGAGCTCGACGACGCTCTCGAGCACGGTGAACCCGACGTAGAGCGTGAGCAGCGTGACGAGCACGCCGGCGGCCGGCGAGCGGAAGAACGCGGAAACGCAGAACGCGACGCTCAGCGCGGCGAGCGCGAACAGGGCCGCCAAGGCGAGGGAGAGGCCGAGGTCGGTCCAGGGGATTCCCGACCCGCCGAAGAAGTAGACCGCCCCGGCGGTCCCGAAGAGATAGTAGACGCCGACGACCGCCATCGTCACCGCGGCCGCGGCAGCGTACCGCCCGGCGAGCAGGATCGGGCGACGGAACGGGAGCACGAGCATGTAGTAGCCGGCGCCGGTCGAGAAGTCGACGCTGAGCGCGTCTCCGGCGAAGAACGCCGCGGCGAGGACGACCCAGAGCCCCGTGTAGTCGAGGAAGTTCGACAGGTACTCGGACGGGCTATCGAGCTGGGCGATGCGGACCGCCGACACCCCCGCGTCCAGTTGAAATGCGAGGGTGAGGGCGGAGACGAACGCGACGGCCCCTACGAGGCCGAGGAACCGGTAGGATCGCCCGTAGTGCCGCAGTTGATGCACGGTGGCGATCTGCCACGCGCGCAGGTCCGAGACCGCATGTCGGGCCCCGGCCGCGCCCATTGGCGGTGCCTCCGTCGCCGACCCGTGCATTCCGCGTCGTGCGCGTCCCGAGCCGTCCGACCGACGGGCCTCGCCCCGCCCGCGGTCGGGTGCGGACCGCCGCGACCCTCACCGAAGAATGCCCGACGTCCGAGGATAAACCTTCGCTCTCGGGGGTCCGGGGCCGGCGCCTAGTCCGACCAGGCGTTGCCGAACCGAAGGCCGAACGAAATCCACATTCCGACGAGGAGACCGAAGAGGACCAGGAGGGAGACGACGAGGAGCACGACCGACTGGAACAGGGTGAAGTGCGACGCCCAGAACGCGACGAACAACAGGGCGAACGAGATCCAACCGGTCACCGCCGCGACCGAGGCGACCGCACGGCGTCGCAGTCCGCCGAGCATGCGGGAGCCGGGCCACTCGTGGTGCCAATCGGGCGACGTGTTCGACATCGCGGGTCCATCGGTCCCGGGGTTCTTGAACGTAGCCCACGCCGAGTGTGCACCGGAGCGGCGGGCCCTCCCGGCCGTCAGTGCGGCGCCCGTCCGGTGTCGGAGACCGGTGCCCGCACGAGGCGTATAACCGCGTTTCAAATACCCGGACTCGTTCCGGCGCCCAAGGGGGCCTAGCTACGAAGCATCGAGCATTGGCAACGGTCGTCGTCGCCGGAGTGATGGTAGCCGCAATCGTCGGGTTCTACATGATGAACTCGACCGAACACGCGAGCGTGCCCGGAGTCGTCACGAGTCCGCCGCCCGGCGGTCCGACGCACTACGGACACCCCATGAGCTCGCTCGGATCCGGCGCGCTGGGCGCCGCGTCCGCGATCGCGCTCGCGTGCCCGTACACCATCGCGACGCAGTGTCTCGGTTCCTACAACTGGGGCGGGTACGTGGACTACAACGCGTCGTACCTCGTCTCGAAGGTCGTCGGGTCGTGGACCGTGCCCGCCATCGCGGGCTCGACCTCCACCACCTGTCCCGACCCCCAGATGACCTGGGACTCGAACTCGGTGTGGATCGGGATCGACGGCGCGTTCTCGGGAACGGTCGAGCAGACGGGCACGAGCTCGGACTGCTACTACGGACAGACGAGCTACTACGCGTGGTACGAGTTCTACCCGTCGGGCTCCGTGGTGCTGCCGTTCACGGTCAGCGCCGGCGACCACATCACCGCGGACGTCATCTTCACGGGCAACAACGCGGCGAGCGTCCCGACGTTCAAGACGACGCTCACCGACACGACCACGGGCGCGACCTACACGAGCCCGAAGACGGCGGTCACCGGTGCGCTGCGCGCGTCGGCCGAATGGATCGACGAGTCGCCGTACTACAACGGGTTCCTCGGGTTGACCCACGTGACCCAGGTCCACTTCACGGCCGCGACGGCGATCATCAACGGCGTCAGCGGACCCGCGGGCTCCTGGGGCGCGTACAACGTCTACTGGCTCGTGGCGGTGGACTACAACTTCCCGTACAGCCAGACAATCGCCTACGTGAAGGCGGAGCCCGGCGCGATGAACGCGGGCGGGAACGGCTTCCCGGTCACCTGGGTGTCGGACGGGCCGTAGAGTTTCCCGCGCTCAACCCTTTCCCCCGCCCGGGGCGGAGTCCGCTCCGGGCGCGCCGTTGGGACGCGCAGAATTCTCCGGCGGCACCGAGACCAGCTCCCCGGGCCGCGTCGACGGCCGGCCGGGCCCGAGGCGCGGCCGACCGCGCGCGAGGAGTGACCGCGGGGGCTTCTTAGGGAGCGGCCCTTCCCGTCGGCGTGGCGACGGACGCGGCGCTGGATTGGCTTCTCGAGCCGAGCCAGCCGTCGGTCCGCTTCCTCACGCTGACGCAGGTGCTCGGAAAGCGCGAGTCGAGCCCGGAGGTCCGCGCGGCCCGAGCCCAGATCCCGCGGAAGGGATGGGTCGCGGAGACGCTCGCGCGCCGGAATCCCGGCGGATGGTGGGAGCGGGAGGGCGGCTGGCTCGAACCGCGGTTCCGCGGCACGACCTGGACGATGCTCGCGCTGGCGGACCTGGGGGCGAGTCGGTCGACCCCGGCGGTCGCGGACTCCTGCGAGTACTGGATGGGGCGGTCTCCGCTCGCGGGAGGCGGCGTCGGCGGATTCGGGAAGGGGAAGGGCCACCACTGCTACACCGCGAACATGGCCCGGGCGCTGATCCGGATGGGGTACGCCGACGACCCGCGGGTCCGCCGGACGATGGAGTGGCTGGTCCGGACGAGCCACCCGAAGGGCGGCTGGACCTGCCGCTGGAACCGGGACGGACCGGCGCCCGGCCGCACGCTGGACGCCTGGGAGGGATTGGCCGCGTTCGCGGCGTACCCCCGGTCCTACTGGACCGCGTCGATGCGGCTGTGCGTCGAACGGGCGGCGGAGTTCTTCCTCGAACGGGAGCTGCATCGCCAGGGAGACCGGTACGAGCCGTGGTACCGCTTCCACTGGCCGACGCACTACTACTACGACCTCCTGGTCGGGCTGGACTGTCTGACCGCCCTCGGGTACGGGAAGGATCCCCGGTTGGGCTACGCGCTCGACCTGCTCCGCTCGAAGCGGCGGAAGGACGGCCGCTGGAATCTGGACGCCCACCAGACCGACCCGGACGCCGAGGGAGCTCGCTGGTTCGCCGCCCACCCCGAGAAACGGCCGACCCCCCTCGCGTTCGAGGAGGCCGGGCGGCCGAGCAAGATGATCACGCTGCGGGCGCTGAGGGTCCTCGCCCGGGTCGGATCCTGAGTGACGTCGGCGCCCTACCGCCGCAGCCATCGTCCCTCGGACGGACAGCTGCCGGGGCCAGGATTTGAACCTGGGAACTCCTGCGAGAGCAGATCTTGAGTCTGCCGCCTTTGGCCACTCGGCCACCCCGGCTCGGGGCGGCAGAGAACGGCGGGGTTATCCTTGTTCGCCCTCGGGCCGGGGCGCGGGCTCGACCAGGACGGCCGCCACCTCGCTCCGTCGGACGGCCCGCGGTCCGACCGGGGCGTCGCCGCCAATCCCCCGCGTCCGACGTCCGAGACGGGTGCGCCGCTCGCGCCCGCAGGCGAGACAGGTGCGAAGCCGGCGGCCCGAACGCAGCCGCGTCCGCACGGTGCGGCCCTCCACCCAGAACACCGAACAGCCTCGGCAGTACAGCTCTCGGTACTCGGACGGTAGGCGCACGTTGTACCGGGCGCCGATCCGCCGGGCGAGCGCGACGTACCGGTCGGCGAGCTCCGGGTGATCGCCCCGCGCCTCCCGTTCGG
>JASHPZ010000015.1 GCA_030037815.1 Thermoplasmata archaeon
CCCTCGTGGACGACCCCGCCCTCGCGGCGCGGACCGACGTGGCGTTCACGCCGTGGGTGACGATCGACGGGGAGCCGACGCCGGCCGAGGCGCTCAGCGGAGGGGAGCGGACGAGCCTCGCGCTCGCGTTTCGGCTCGCGCTCGCCAAGGTCGTCCGGTCCCTGGGCGGACTCCACCTCGACACGATCCTGTTGGACGAGCCGACCGACGGGTTCTCGCCGGAGCAGGTCATCCGGATGGGCGAGCTGTTGGACGAGCTCGCGCTCCCCCAGGTCGTGATCGTCTCCCACGAGAGCCAGCTCGCCGCGATCGCCGACCGCACGGTCCGGGTCGAGAAGCGCGACGGCCGTTCGGTGCTGATCGGCGACCCCGACCCAGGGTCGATGGCGCGAGAGGGTCCAGCGCCCCCGCCGTCCCCCACGGCCACCGGCGACCGGTCGGATTAGCGGATCAGCGCGCGGAACTCCGCGTCGGTCCACGGCGGGCGGCCCGCAACCTCGAGGTTTTCGGAGAGGTGTTCGGGGCGCTTCGCGCCCACGAGCGGCGCGACCGTGTCCGGCGCCGCCCGCGCGAACTGGAGGGCGGTCTGGGCCGCCGAGAGGCCGTCGCGCACGGGGCCGCCGCGCGCCAGCTGGCCCTGGAGGAGCGGGACGCTGGTGAAACACCGCACCCCGAGCCGATGGGCGGCGCGGAACAGGGTCTCGCGGCGGCCGTCGACCGGCTGGTTGCGCAACGTCGCGGCCTCGGGCATGGCGACGTTGAACGGGAACTGGACGAACCGGAGTCCGTGGTCCGCGCCCCCCACCTCGGTCGCGATCCGGACCGCCTCTTCGAGAGGGAAGAACCCCGGGGCGTCCGGGCGCGCTCGCAGGCTGTCCCACGTCGCGAGACCGTAGTAGCCGACGCGACCCTCCGTCCGCCACGACTCGTAGAGCCGGAACGCGTCGTTGAGACGCCGCGAGAATTCGGCCCGCCCCACGCGGGCGAGCTGCGCGTCGGGGGCGTTGTGCAGGTACAATAGGTCCACCGCCGCCAACCCGAGGTTGCGCCGACTCCGCTCGAACTGGTCGGCGAGGTACTTCGGGGTCATCGCGTGCGAACCGTCCACGACGTCCTCGGGGGCGAGGAGACCGGTCCGGAGGAGCTCCCGCTCGACCCACTCCGACGCGGAGACTCCGGCTTCGGCGTCGGGAGCGAGGTACCCCTGCTTGGTCGCCACGAAGACGGCGGCGCGCTCGACCTCCCCCCGGTCGAACAGCCGTCCGAGCGCCCGCCCGACGCTCCGCTCGGCGCGCTGGTGGCGGTAGTTGATCGCGGTGTCCAGGACGTTCACCCGGCCCGAACCGACCGCGACCGAGACCGCCTGCTCCACCGCGACGTCGGTCGGCGCGTCGGCCGCTCCGATGTACGTCCCCAGGCCGAGCGAGGAGAGGAGGCGTCGGTCGGACAGGGCCCGAAAGTGCGTTCTCGGGAGCCCCCGCTGGGTGACCCCGCGCTCGGCGAACGTTCGGGTCCCTTCGGGCGTCGCGAGCCCGGGTCGGAGCGCCACGGCCGCGACGGGACCGGGAGCTCAAATCCCCTCGGTACGGGCGTCGGACGCGCCGAAGTCCGGTTACGTTCATGAAGCGCCGCGCGCTGCCGCCGCGCCGATGCCCCGACGCAAGTACGGCCGGATGCAGAAGCCGATCCCGCCGGTGCCCCGCGAGAAGTGCCGCTTGTGTCGATTGAAGAAGCCGTGCCCGATCCACGCCCGGGCCGGCGCTTCCTGATCGGTCGGACCGCCGCCGAGTCCGCGAGCGACTTACGTCGCGGACGCCCGGCGTCGCTTCATCACCGACACCGGTCGGCCCCCGGAGATCGCCCCGACGGGGCAGTACGGCACGCACCAGCCGCACTCCGTGCAGTTCGGCAGCACGACCAGCCGGGTCGGCGTGAGCTCCATCGCGTCCGGTGGGCAGACCCCCACGCACAACCCGCAGAGCACGCAGACGTCCGGGTCGACGGTCACCATGCGTTCGACCGCCGCGGACCGCGCCTACGACGCGGGAGGAACGGACGCCGGGTGGAGCGCCCGGCCGAGTGCCATGAATCCGGTGAGCGCGCACTTGACGCGCACAGGGGAGAGGGGGATCCCGAGCTGCTTCATGACGTCGTCCTGCGTCAGCTTCCCCGCGTCGTCCAGGGTCAGGCCCGCGAGTCGCTCGGTGAGCATCGATGCGCTCGCGACGCTGATGGCGCAGCCGTCGCCCTGGAAGCGGACCTCCGCGATCCGGCGGGACGCCGGCTCGACCTTCAGCCGCAGGGTGATGTGGTCCCCGCAGAGGGGGTTCGACTCCTCCCCGACGCGGTCGGCGCCGTCGAGCGGCCCGAAGTTCTTCGGGGCCCGGTAATGCTGCAGGATGACCTCCTGGTACATGTCGTAGGCCATCGCGGATCCTCGCCGGAGCAACGCGGCCGTTCGTATAAATCGAGGACGCCGGGCCCCCCGCCGGCGGCCGGAACGAGCGCCGTTCCCGCTCAAGTTATAACCACCACGAAGTGTCTAAATCCGATGGCCCAGGCCGCCCCACGGTTCGACGCCTGGCTGTCGTCCGGACGGGTCGACGAACTCGCGCGGACGCTGTCGGACCCGCCCGAATACCGCCGCAAGCGGGCGGACCAGATCGAGCGCTTTCTCAAGTTGCCGATCGAGCCGAATCCGCTGTATCGCGGGTACGGCTACTTCTCGAACGTCGACCTCACGGGGATCGACCCGAGCCGGTCCGGGCCGAAGGTCCCGACTCCTCCCCTCGCCCCCGACGCCCTTCGGGTCGTCCACGACGTCGCCGGAACGCACGTCACCGTGCCCGCGGCGTTGCGGGACGCGGGCGTGCGGCTCCGCACCCTGGCCGAACTGTGGGCCGAAGGCGACGCGGCGGTCGGCCCGTTCCTCCGGGGCGCGGAAGAGCCCGCGGACCGTCTGTCCGCGCTCGCGGGGGCGGTCCTCAATCGGGGGTACCGCCTCGAGGTCCCGGACGGGTTCCGCCAGCCGATCCACCTCCAGGACCTGACGGTCCTCTCGACCGAGCACGAGGCGCTCTCCGTGCGCCGCTCGATCCGTGCCGGCGCCGGCGTCCAGCTCCTCGCGACCGAGGAGCTGTTCTCGACCCACGACGCGCCGTCCGGCCAGCGCCTCGCCGCGTCCAGCACCGACCTCGAACTGGGGGCGGACTCGAAGACGGTGTTCCTGACCGTCCACGCGCCCGACCTGGCCGCGGTGTCGGTCTACCGCCGGAGCGCCACGACCGGACCGAACGCCCGCCTCGCGTGGATCTGGAACGGCCTCGGCGGGTTCCGGACGAAGGTCCGGAACGCGACGGCCCTGACCGGCAACGGGTCCGCGGTCGACGACTTCCAGACGTTCTACGGGGCGAAGGAACAGTCGTACGACAGCTCGGTCGACCTGACGCACGTCGGCACCGACACGCACGGCAACTCCGTCACGCGCGGCGTGTTCACCGACCAGGCGCGCGGGATGAGCCGCGGTCTCGTCCGGATCGAGGCGGAGGCCCGGAAGACGCTCAGCGTCATCTCGGAGCACGCGATGCTCCTCTCGCGCGGGGCGCGCTCGGACACGATCCCGATCCTCGAGATCCTCTGCCGGGACGTCAAGGCGACCCATTCGACGTCGGTCGCGCCGGTCGACCCGGAGCGGGTGTTCTACCTCGAGTCGCGCGGGATCCCGGCGCACGACGCGGTGCGGATGATCGGCGAGGGATTCCTCTCCTACGTCCATCAGCGCACGCCCGTCGCGGGGCTGCGCGAACTCCTCTACCCGACCCTGGCCGCCCGGTGGGAGGGCCGCCCGGTGGTGTGGGGCGCGGGCGGGGCGTTCCCCGTCCTGCCCCCGCTCGCGGTCACCGGAACGGAGAGCGCCCCCGAGTGGCGGTTCGACGCGAAGCTGCGGTAGCGCCGATGCCGCTCGTCCTCGACCGGGGCGCGCTTCCGCGGGCGACCCTCGAGGCGATGGCGGAGGAGTTCCGCAGCGAGATGGACGAGCTCCGGAAGATGGCGGAGTCGCCGAGCGGGCGCGTCCTCGACCCCGCGAGCCTCGCGACCGCCCAGGAGCTCGTCCGCGCCGCCCGCGCGGTCCTGGAGCGGCCGGGCGCGCGGGACGACGCGGCGCTCGCGGCCGACGTGAACCTGGGCTACGCGACGATGCTCGCCGTGATCGACCTCGTCAAGAGCCACACCGATGTCCCGAAGGTGCCGCCGCCGCGGCCCGTGCGGCCGTAGCCGCGCGGTTAGCCGACCGCGCCCGTCATCTCGAGCTGGATCAGCCGGTTCAATTCGAGCGCGTAGTCGATCGGGAGCTCCTTCGAGAACTCCGCGAGGAACCCCATCAGGATCAGGTGGATCGCGTCCGACTCGTTCAAGCCGCGGCTCATCAGGTAGAAGATCTGCTCCTCGCCGATCTTCCCGACGACCGCCTCGTGCGTGATGGTGGCGTCCTCCTCGTGGATCTCGTTGTACGGGTAGGTGTCGGACCGGCTCTGTTCGTCCGGCAGGAGTGCGTCGCATCGGACGGCCGCCTTGACGCCGGTCGCGCCGGGCGCCACGTGGAGGAGACCGCGGTAGCTCGTCTGGCCCCCCCGGATGGCGATCGACTTCGAGACGATCTTGCTGGACGTGTCCGGCGCGGAGTGGACCGCCTTCGCCCCCGAGTCGATGATCTGCCCCTCGCTCGCGAACGCGACCGACAGGATGTCGGCGCGGGCGCCGCGGCCGCGCAGGTAGACCGACGGGTACTTCATCGTGATCTTCGAGCCCATGTTCCCGTCGACCCACTCGACCAGCGAGCCCTCGTACCCGACCGCGCGCTTCGTCACGAGGTTGTAGACGTTCTTCGACCAGTTCTGGATGGTCGTGTACCGGAGCTTCGCGTACGGCTCGGCGACCACTTCGACCACGGCGGCGTGCAGGGAGTCGGTCGAGTAGATCGGCGCGGTGCACCCCTCGAGGTAGTGGACCTTGGCGCCGCGGTCCGCGATGATCAGCGTCCGCTCGAACTGGCCGACGTTCTTCGCGTTGATGCGGAAGTACGCCTGGAGCGGGATGCCGGCGTCGACCCCGGGCGGGATGTAGACGAAGCTGCCGCCGGACCAGACGGCGCTGTTGAGCGCCGAGAACTTGTTGTCGTTGTAGGGAACGACCTTTCCGAAGTACTTGCGGACGATCTCGGGGTGCTCCTTCACCGCGGTGTCCGTGTCGCAGAAGATGACGCCCTTCGCGGCCAGGTCTTCGCGGATCTTGTGGTAGACCGTCCCGCTGTCGTACTGCGCGCCGACGCCGCCGAAGAACTCGCGCTCCGCCTTCGGGATGCCGAGCTTGTCGAACGTGTTCTTGATGTCGGCCGGGAGGTCCTCCCACTTCCGCTTCGTCTCGCCTTCCAGGAGCGGGTTCGCGTAGTAGGTGTACGCGTCGAAGTCGATCTCCTCCAGGCTCGGGCCCCAGTCGGGCATCGGGCGCTCGACGAAGTGGTCGTACGCCCGGAGCCGGTACTCGAGCATCCAGTCCGGCTCGTTCTTGAACTTCGAGATCTGCTCCACGACGGAGCGGCTGAGCCCCTTCGGGATTCGCAGGCGGTACGTCTCCGGATTCTTGAAGTCGTAGCGCGTGTAATCGAGCGGGGTGATCTCCGGAGCGGTCTGCGCCATGACGACCTCGGAGAATTCGAGCACCTGAGTGTATTTAAATGAGAGGTCGCCCCCGCGGCGACAGCCGGGTCGAGGGCGAGCCGGCGCCCGCGAACCGGTCGATTGTCGGCCGGGGAGCGACAGGTTGTCCGGGAGAGGTTCACGACGCCCGGGCGGGGCGGCCGAACAGGGCGGCGACCCGCTCGAGGCCGTCGAACAGGCGGTCGATCTCCGCCGTCGTGTTGTAGAGGTATGGGCTGGCCCGCGTGAGCGCCGGCACCCCGAGCCGCTCCATCAGCGGCTGCGCGCAGTGATGGCCCGCCCGGACGCAGATCCCGTCCGCGTCCAAGAGGCTCGCGATGTCGTGGGGATGGGCGCCGGCGAGCGTGAACGCGAGGACGGCCTCGCGGTCCCCCGCGGTCGGGGGACCCACGACGGAGAGGCGCCCGGGGAGACGTTCGGCCGCGAGCCGGAGCGCGTGCTCCTGGAGGCGACGCTCGTGCGCCGCGATCTCGGACCAGCCGACGCCTTCGAGGTAGTCGAGCGCCGCCGCCAGGGCGATCGCCCCCCCGACGTTCGGCGTCCCCGCTTCGAACTTGGCCGGGACTTCGCAGTAGTTCACGCGGTCGAGATGGACGTCGCGGATCATCTCTCCGCCCCCCATGTACGGAGGCAGCTCCTCCAGCAGCTCGCGCCGTCCCCAGAGGGCGCCGATCCCCATCGGGCCGAGCGTCTTGTGGCCCGAGAAGGCGACGAAGTCCGCCCCGATCGACTGGACGTCCACCGGTCGGTGGGGGGCGGACTGCGCCGCATCCACGACGACGACCGCCCCGGCGTCGTGCGCCTTCTCCGCCATCTCTCGTACCGGGTTCACCGTGCCGAGCACGTTCGACACGTGGGTGAACGTCACGACCTTCGGCCGCGCGGCGAGGAGTCGGTCGAACTCGTCCATCTTGAGCCGCCCCTCGTCGTCGATCCCGACGAAGTCGAGTTGGATGCCCTGGTACGTCCGCAGGAGGTGCCACGGGACGATGTTCGAGTGGTGCTCCATCACGGTCGACACGACGCGGTCGCCCGCGCGAAGCCGACCCCGCCCCAGGGACGTCGCGGCGAGGTTGATCGCCTCGGTCGTCCCGCGGACGAAGACCACTTCGTCCGGTTCGGCCGCGTGGAGGAACCGCGCGACGCGAACGCGGGCCGCCTCGTAGGCGTCGGTCGCGGCGACGCTCAGCGCGTAGACGCCGCGCCGGACGTTTGCGTTCGTCTCGGCGTAGTACGCGGCTTCCGCCGCGAGGACGGAGTTCGGTTTCTGGCTGGTCGCTGCGGAGTCGAGGTAGACGAGCGGCTTTCCGTGCGCCGTGCGGGCGAGGATCGGGAAGTCGGCCCGGATCCGGTCGACGTCCATCGGACCGTCCGCGCGGCGCGCGGCCGATCAGGCCGTCGACCCCGGGGCTCCGACCCGGACCCAGTCGTACCCCTTCGCCTCGAGCTCCTCGGCGAGCTCGCGGCCGCCCGACAGCGCGACCACGCCGTCGACCATCACGTGCACGCGGTCGGGTTTCAGGTACTTCAGGATCCGCTGGTAGTGGGTGATGACGAGGATGCCGGCGTCGGGGCGGTGGAGCTTCGCCACCGTCTCCCCCACGGCGCGCACCGCGTCGATGTCGAGGCCGGAATCCGGCTCGTCCAGGATGGAGAAAACGGGTCGGAGCGTCGCCATCTGGAGGACCTCCACCCGCTTTTTCTCGCCGCCCGAGAACCCCTCGTTCAGCGACCGCTTGAGGAGGGCGTCGTCCATCTCGAGGTAGCTCAAATGCGCCTTCAGGTCCCGGTCGAACTGGGCGGTGTCGGCGTTCTGCGCCGTGTGCCGCTGCATGTAGGCGGTCCAGAGAAACTTCGACAGGGACAACCCCGACACTTCCTGGGGGTACTGGAAGCCCAGGAACAGCCCCGCGCGAGAGCGCTGGTCGACGCTGAGTGCGAGGAGGTCCTGGCCGTCCAGGTGCGCGGAGCCTCGGGTGACCTTGTACTTCGGGTGGCCCATCAGCGCGTAGGCGAGCGTGCTCTTGCCCGAGCCGTTCGGCCCCATCAGCGCGGTCAGCTCGCCGCTCTTGAGCGTCAGTTCGACGCCCTTCAAGATCTCCTTCCCGGCGACCTCGGCGTGGAGGTCGCGGATGACGAGCGTGTGCGGGGACGACGGTACGACCATGGTTCGGCGGAGGAACGAGCCGATACCGTTATTTAAACATGGCGCGGTGTCTAAATCAAGTCCGGGCTTTCGGAGCGAGGGGAAGAGTCGTGACCGCGGCCGCCGCCGACGCACTCGAGGGGACCCGCGGCCGCATCCTCGAGGAGCTCGCGTTGGCGCCCTTGACGGCGCGCGACCTCGCGAAGAAGCTCGGGATCCAGGAGAGCGCCGCCCGCGGCCACCTCGACCGGATGGAGGAGCGCGGGCTGGTTGTCCCGTCGTTCCGCCGCGAGGGGGTCGGTCGGCCGCGGAAGCGGTTCGTCCTCACCGGAGCCGGTCAGGAACTGTTCCCGAAGAAGTACGACGTCATCCTCGACTCGATCGTCAACGAGTTGCTCGCCCGCGAGGGCGAAGGGTACGTCAGCGCCCTCTTCGCCGAGTCCGCGAAGCGGATGGCGCGCGCGGTCGCCAAGGAGATCCCGAAGAACGGAGCGGCGGAGGACCGGACCCGCACGCTCGTGGCCAGCCTGAACCGGCTCGGATTCCAGTGTTCGGTCGAGAAGACGGCCGACGGTCAGATGCGGATCGTCCGGGCGAACTGCGTCTTCCGCCACTCGGCCCTCTCCCACCCGTACCTGCTCTGCGAGGTGTTCGACAAGCACCTCACGGAGTCGCTGCTCGGGGAGGCCGGGGTGAACCTGGTCGACTCGATCGGACACGGCGGTCTGCGCTGCACCCACCTGATCGAACTGCGCTGAGCGGCGGCGCCGCGTACGGGCGCGCCGAACGGCGGCTCCACGGAGGGCGCGCGCATCGGGAGAGCCTAAGGTCGGGCTCGACGTACGGAGTCCGATGGAGATCGGCGCCGCCGCGGGCCGACCGTTGTCGACCGAGGAGCTGCGGCGGTACAGCCGTCACCTGTTGCTCCCCGAGGTCGGCGTCGCCGGACAGAAGCGGCTCCGCGACGCGCGCGTATTGGTCGTCGGCGCGGGCGGACTGGGTGCGCCGGTGTCGCTCTATCTCGCCGCGGCGGGGATCGGGACGATCGGCCTGGTCGAGTTCGACGCGGTCGAGCTCTCGAACCTTCAGCGGCAGGTGCTCTACACGACGAAGGACGTCGGCCGGCCGAAGCTCGAGGTCGCGCGCGAGCGGCTGCTCGCGTTGAACCCGGACATCACGGTCACCGCGCACCCGGACCATTTGAGCGCGCGCACCGCGATGGAGACGCTCCGCGGGTACGATCTCGTCATCGACGGCACGGACAATTTCCCGACCCGCTACCTGGTGAACGACGCCGCCGTGCTGCTCGGCCTCCCGAACGTTTACGGGTCGATCTACCGGTTCGAGGGCCAGGTGAGCGTCTTCGACGCGCGGCGCGGCCCCTGCTATCGCTGCCTGTACCCCGAGCCGCCTCCGCCGGACGTCGTTCCGTCGTGCGCGGAGGGAGGCGTCCTCGGCGTCCTTCCCGGGCTCGTCGGGGTCCTCCAGGCTACCGAGGCGGTCAAGCTGGTCGCGGGGATCGGCGAGCCGTTGGTCGGTCGTCTGCTCCTCTACGACGCGCTCGCGATGCAGTTCCGCACGCTCACCGTCCGCAAGAATCCGACCTGCGTCCTCTGTTCGCCCGGCGCGACCCAGAAGGGCCTGATCGACTACGGGGAGTTCTGCGGCGTCGCCGACAGCGCCGAGGCGAAGGCCCGGGGAGTGCCCACGATCTCGCCGGAGGAGCTCCGCGCCGAGCTCGCCGGGCCGAACCCGCCGTGGGTGATCGACGTGCGCGAGCCGAACGAGTGGGCGATCGCGCACCTGGACGGGGCGCGCCTCGTGCCGCGCGGGGAGCTCGCGGACCGGGTGGGGGAACTGGCCGCCGCGCCCGGCCTCGTCCTCTACTGTCGGAGCGGGAACCGCTCGGGCGCCGCCACGCGCTGGCTCCTCGACCTCGGGTTCCGGAACGTGAAGAGCCTCGCGGGCGGGATCAACGCGTGGGCCGACCGGATCGACCCGAGCCTCCCGAAGTACTGAGTCCCGCGCCTCAGTGGCGGTACACGGGCACGGCGCCCGGCGCCCCGACGTCCACCTCGAGGTCGTGGTGGTACGACCGGACGCGGCGCGACAGCTCGCGCGCGAACTCGACCGGGTCGCGCGGCGAGACGAACATCGGGACGTCCGCGCCGGTGACGAGCACGCCGCGGCTCGCGTCGGTGTAGATCGAGTCGAACTTCCCGACGCTCGGGCTCCACATCCGGCCCCGCCACCCCCACGAACCGAAGAACCCGGTCGGGGAGAGCTCGCGCAGGCTCGCGTACTCGATCCGGTGGATCTCGTTCAAGGGCATCCGCTGGCCGCCCGCAATCCGCCAGGCGCGGAGGAACGCGTCGTCCAGGAGGTACGACGTCGAGAGGTACCGGGCGAGGAAGAACGCGAGGAGGAGGCTGAGCGCCCACGGTGCCCACCACTCGCTGATCACCTGACTGTGGGGCAGGTAGAACACCGCGAGCAGGAGGAGGAAGACGTACGCCCCGATGATCGAGTAGGCGAGCCGGCCGTGCGTACGGTACCGTCCGCGGGCGTCCAGCGCGGGGGGCTGGGGCGCTTCGAACTCCTCGGACGGCAGCGTGCGCTCGACCTCCCGACGCCGCCCGGGCCGGGCGCGCGCCGGGCTCGACTACCGACCGACCGCGAAAAAGGTTCCGCGGAGGGTTTTCCGAGGACCGCGCGGCTAGTTCGCCGCCTCGTAGTAGTATTCGCCGGCGGCCCGTTGCTCGCGGTCCAGGACCGACCCTTCGCGGTTGATGCGGGGACGCAGCGTCTCCGCGTCCCGACGGAACGTGATGTCGACCGTCCGGAGGAGGCGATTCATCCCGTCCCGCATCGGGAACGGACCGTCGCCCCGTCCGCGGAGCCCCGCGGCGTCCTCCGGCCGGAACACCATCAGGGCGTCCGAGGCGAGGTCGAGGAAGTAGACGTCGTGGTCGACCACGAGGGCCGACACGGCCTGCCGTTCGACCTGGCGGCGGATCAGCCGCGCCATCGACATCCGTTCGTCCGCGTCCAGGTACGCGGACGGTTCGTCGAGCAGGTAGAGGGTCGCCGGGCGCGCGAGCGCGAGCGCGACCGCCGCGCGCTGGAGCTCGCCGCCCGAGAGGTCCGGCATCGCGACGTCGAGGATCCCGTCGAGATGGAGCCCCGGGACGAGCTCCCGCTCGAACGTCTTCAGGTCGAAGGTCGGGTCGCTCCCGAGCGCCTCCATCCGGTCGCGCAGGCTGCCCGGCTGGGTCGCCCGCAGGTACTGCGGCTTGTAACTCACCGTCACCCCGGGCGGCGGCACGCCGGCGGTCGGAGGTTCGACGCCCGCGAGCATCCGGACGAACGTCGTCTTCCCGGTCGCATTCGGTCCGACGATCCCGACCGTCTCGCCCTTCGCCAGCGCGCCGGCGCCGACCGCGAGGTGGAATCCCGGGAACGACTTCTCGAGCGCGGGGAACGCGACCAGCACGTTCTGGGCGGACGGCAGCTTCGGGGGGTGCGCGAAGAACCGGACCGGCTCGGTGCGGAACCGCACGTTCTCGTCCTTCAGGTACCCCGTCAGATACGTGTTGATCGCCGTCCGCATCGCGATCGGGTGGCTGACGACGCCGAACGCGGCGGCCTCGCCGTAGATCAGGTGCGCCTGGTCCGCGAGGTAGTCGAGCAGTCCCAGGTCGTGCTCGACCACGAGGACGCTCTTCGCGGCGCCCAGGCGACGGAGGAGGCGCGCGACCCGCAACCGGTGGACGATGTCGAGGTAGCTCGACGGCTCGTCGATCAGGTAGAGGTCGGCGTCGGTCGCGAGCGTGCGCGCGATGGCGACCAGTTGGAGTTGCCCGCCCGAGAGCTCGCCGAGCGGGCGGTCCGAGCGGTCCTCGAGACCGACGTCGGCGAGGGCCTTTCGGGCGTTTCCGCCACCGCCCTCGACGTGGTCGAGGACGGTCACGCGCTCGTCCGCGAGACGGTCGACGTACTGCGGCTTCGTGACGGTGCGGAGCTCCCCCTTCGCGATGCGCTCGAAGTGCGCGCGCAGCGCCGTGCCGCGGTAGTGCTCGAGGACGCGCGACCATTCGGGCGCGCGCGAATAGTCGCCGAGGTTCGGGACCGCCGTCCCGGCGAGCAGCGCGAGCGCGGTCGTCTTCCCCGTCCCGTTCGGCCCGAGCAGGCCGGTGATCCCCGTCGGGGGCGGGGTCGGCATCCGGTAGAGCCGGAACCCGTTGTAGCCGTACCGGTGGACGATCTCCGACTCGTCCGCCTCGGGCGTGTTGAGGATCTTGATCGCGTCGAACGGGCACTTGTGGACGCAGATCCCGCAGCCGATGCAGAGCGTCTCGGAGATGATCGGCTTGCCGAGGGGGCCCTCGACGATGCACTCCTGCCCCATCCGCACGGGGGGACAGTACGCCTGGCACTCCCACTGGCACTCCTTCGGGTGGCAGCGGTCCGCGAGGAGGATCGCGATGCGCGCCACGACTAGGCCTCCCGCACGTCGGACGAGATCCGGCCGTCCTGCATCGTGACGTGGCGGCGGGCCCGGCGGGCGACCTCGGGGTTGTGCGTCACGAGCACGAGCGTCGCGTCGCGGTCCGCCCGGACCCGCTCGAGCAGCGCGAGGATCGCCCCGGCGTTCGTCGTGTCGAGCTCGCCGGTGGGCTCGTCCGCGAGCAGGAGGCCGGGGCGGTTCGCGAGCGCGCGCGCGACCGCGACGCGCTGCTCCTCGCCCCCCGAGAGCTGGTGCGGGAACGTCGCCTCCTTGCCGCGGAG
>JASHPZ010000016.1 GCA_030037815.1 Thermoplasmata archaeon
CGCGCCCGGGCCGTGGACGGTCGTCCTGCGCTCCGAAGGGGTCACCCTGCCGCCGCGGCGGGTCCGCGGGCGCGGGCCGGCCGCGCTGGGCCGCGGGCTGACCGAACTCCTCCGCCCGGGGCTCGAGCGCAAGGCCTTTCCCCCCGGCCGGACGTCGCGTCCGTGATGGAGACGTACCTGCGCGTCACGTTCGACAGCGAGGGCGCGAAGCCGTCCGAGGTCGCGGACCGACTCCGGTCGTGCGGCTTCGTGCCGACCCAGGGCAACTACGATTTCGTCTACGACTGGCAGGGGTCGGCGACCCGCGAGCAGGTGCTCGACCTGTCGGACGAGCTCGCGCGGCAGTTGCGGGGGTACCGCCTCCTCTACGAGATCGAGACGGTCTGAGCGGACGCCGGGCCCAGAGTTTTTATTCGGTTCCCGAATCGAGCGGGCCGGTGCAGAAGTATCCGGTCCGCCCCGACCACCGCAAGGGGCTCACGCTCGAGGGGCTCGCGCCGGTCGTGCGCGAGCATTTCGGCGACGCCGCCATCGACGGGGACGCGGTCGTCGCGTCGTTCGGCGCGCTCCGCCGCCTGGTCGTCCGACCGGTCGCGAAGGAGCTGGGCGTCGAGACGACGATGGACCCGAAGGTCCCCGAAGAGGTCGCCCGCGACACGATCGCCCGCTACAACCGGTTCCTCGAGGCGGCGACCGGCTACTCCGCGAAGGAGCGGGCGAAGCGCCTGAGGAAGGCGGCCCAGGAGGCGTAGTCGGTGGGGGGCCGCCCGGGACCGATCCCGAGCTCGGGGCCGAGCGAGCTGGAGCGGCTCCGCACGACGGTCTCGAGCTACTTCCCCGTCTACGAGACCCGGGTCGGGCCGCAGTCGCTCCTGCTCGCCGTCCACGTCGACCCGGCGACCCTCGAGGGGAGGTTCGACCGGCTCCGGCAGGAACTGTGGGGGCAGGGATACGTCCCGATCCTTCGGCGGGAGCACGGCGAGGATTTCGTCGAGGTGATCCGTCGGCCCCGGACGAAGTCCCGCGGCCAGTGGGTGAACGTCGCGCTGCTCCTCGCGACGGTCGCGACCACGGTGTTCGCCGGCTCGATGATCTGGCTCACCTACGTCGGGGGCACGACGTTCGGGCTCACGGACTTCGTCTGGGGCGGGGTCTACTTCGCCCTCCCGCTGCTCACGATCCTCGCCGTCCACGAGTTCGCCCACTACTGGGTGGCCCGCCGGCGGAACCTAGACGCCTCGCTCCCGTTCTTCATCCCGATCCCGCCGCCGTTCCTGTTCGGGACGTTCGGCGCGTTCGTCAGCATCCGCACGCCGTTCCCCGACCGCAAGGCGTTGTTCGACGTCGGCGCCGCCGGCCCGCTCGCGGGGTTCGCGGTCGCGATCCCGGTCGCCCTCGCGGGCCTCTACCTGACCGGCACGGCGCCGGTCGTCCCGTTGAGCTACTGCGGCGCGTCGTTCCTCGGGCAGAGCTACGGGAACCTCCTGCTCGGCCCGTCGATCTTCTGGAGCCTGCTGTCGCTATTCCTCCCCGCGGGCGTGCTCAGCCTTTCGCCCCTCGCCCTGGCCGGATGGGTGGGGATCTTCGTCACGGCGATCAACCTCCTGCCGGCCGGCTCCCTGGACGGCGGCCACGTGTTCCGGGCGCTGCTCGGCGACCGCGCCCGATTCGTCAGCTACACGGCGGCGATCCTCCTGTTCGGTCTCGGGTTCTTCTACTACGGCTGGCTGCTCTTCGCGGTCCTCGTACTCTTCCTCGGGCTCCGCCACCCCCCGCCGCTGAACGACCGGACCCCGCTCGACCCGAAGCGGGTCGCGCTCGGGGCGTTCGCCGGCGTGATCCTGGTCGCGGGGTTCGTGGTGGTGCCGCTCTCCACGCCGTCCGGCGCGGTCAGCCTGGGGACCCCCGAGGTCACGATCATCGGCCCGCCGCCGGGCGCGATGATCGCCGCCGACCTCTCGGTGAACCTCTCGAACGGCGACCCGGTCCCGCACGGCTACCTCCTGTCGGGCGCGGTCGGACCGGTCGTCGTCGCCGGGACCAACGGAACGAACGTCACGTTGAACGGCTCCGCGCTCGCCGCCTGGGCCGCCAACTCGACCTGGACCTACGTGCTGCCGAACGGCACGACCGTCGTCGTCCCCGGGGCCGCCGGCGCGCTCCCCGGCGCCGACTTCGTGACGGTCAACGCGACCTCGACCGCGCTCGTGCGGATCACCTACCAGAACTCGGAGCGGGCCGAGGTCGTCTACCTCGCGCTGACGGCGTCGGAATTGTGCGCGGTCTCGGGCGGGTCCGCGTCGACGTCGAGCTTCGCGATCGTGTTCGGGTAGCGGGCGTAGACGCGGAACTCCCTCGTCAGGCTCCGGTGCACCCGAACCGGGACCGACCGTTGGAGACACCATGGCGGCCCGAGCGGGTCCGGTCCTCCGGGCAACACGACCACGACCCGCCCGCCGGCTCGGACGCGCCCGGCCCAGCGCGGCAGGACCCGCCGGACGAGTTCGGGGGCCCCTTCCCCGCCGGTGGGGGAGGCGCGGCCGTACGGCGGGTCGGTGAGCAGCGCGTCGAAATCGTTGGACGGCCCGGGCAGCTCGACGGCGCCCGCGTCGCCCTCCACCACGGCCTCGGCCGAGACGCCGAGGAACGCGAAATTGCGGAGCGCCCCGCGGACCATCTCGGGGTCGCGGTCGACGCCCGACACGCGCGCGCCGAGCGCGGCCGCCTCCGCGAGCAGCGCCCCGGTCCCCAGGAACGGGTCGACGACCCGGTCCCCGGGCCGAACGCGGGCGAGGTTCGCCGCCGCCCGCGCCAGTCGCGGGTCGAGCCCCACCGGGCGCTGGAACGGCAGGAGGGAGATCCGTCGCCGACGGACGGCGCGGCGGTCGACGGGAAGAATCTCCTCGAACAGACGGGCGTCGGGCCCATCGCCGACGATCCAGAACGCACGCTCGGGGTTCTCGAGGTCGATCCGGCCGCCGCCCCGCACGTACGCGGCCCCGACCTCGCGCACGGTCGCGTCCGAACCGCCGGCCGACGGCCGGCCGAGTCGACGCACGGCCCCGGTGCGCCCGTCGGCGCCGGCCGCCCCCGCCTGCGCGGCGAGCGAGGCGCCCGGGCACTCCGTCAAGCACCGACGGGCCAGCGCGAGTCGCCCGGCGAGGGAGGCCGCCGCCGGAGCGTCCAGGCGGACGATGACGAGCCCGTCCCGCTCCCCTTCGAGCCCGCCGCCGAGCGCGGCGACGGCCCCCTCGAGCTCGGCGCGGGCGAGCGCGAGGCTCTCGCCGGACGGCTCGACGAACAGCCGGGTCACGCGCGATCCGTCTCCGACCAGCGCGCGAACGTCGCCCGCATCCGGGCGGTGTGGCTCCCCTCCCAGTAGAGGTGGCCGCAGGCCGTACAGGAGTACAGCTCGAGTCCGGTACGCACTCGGTCCCACGGCACGCCGTCGACCGCGACCTCGTCGGGCCGGACCCGCGATCGTTCCAGTGCGCCGTTGCAGAGCGTGCACCGTTCGAATCGGACGTCGGCGGGAACTCCCGGCACGGCGGTCCGGAGCTGGCGCCACTGCTCCGGGAGCGCGCCGCTCGTCAACAGGATCGACTCCGGGACCCGTGCGGCGAGCGCGCGGTCCCGCGTCACGAGCGTGCGGGGGTCCTGCTGAAGTCGCGCGACGATCTCGGCGTCGGAGACGCCGTGGACGTAGAGCGTGTCGCACCCCGCGAAGCGGAGGTACCGGGCCAGCCGTCCGACCATCTCGTCCGCGAGGAATCGGGGCGCGGTCACGTCCCCTTCGAACCGACCGTCAGATAAACCCCTGCCTTCTTATTCGGAACCAGGGTCTGGGCCCCGCCCGGGTTTCCGATGCCACGGCTGTTCGGCACGAACGGCATCCGCGAGGTCGTCGGCGAGCGGCTCACGCCGACGTTCGTCGGCCGGGTGGTCGCGGCCGTCGCGTCCGTGCTTCCGCCCGGAGCTCCGATCGCGGTCGGGTGGGACGGCCGGACCTCGAGCCCGGCGTTCGCGAGACTCGCGAGCGCCACCCTCGCGCTCGCCGGCCACAGGGTGATCGAGCTCGGGTTGCTGCCGACCCCGGCGTTCCAGTACAACGTCCCGCGGGTCGGGGCCCAGCTCGGGCTCATCGTGACCGCCTCCCACAATCCTCCCGAATTCAACGGGCTCAAGTGCATCGGCCCGGACGGCCTCGAGGTCCCCCGAGCGTTCGAGGAGCGGATCGAGGCCGCGGTCGACGCCGCCGCGGCCCCTGTAGTGCCGTACGACCGCGTTGGGGAGATCCTCGGCGACTCACTCGGGGCGCACCGGTACGTCGATGGCATCGTGGCCCAGGTCGACGCGGCTCGGATCGCGGCCCGACGGTTCACGGTCGTCGTCGACTGCGGGAACGGCGCGTCCGTCACGACGGCGCCGGCCCTATTGCGTCGACTCGGATGTCGCGTCGTCTCGCTCAACGCGCACGCGGACGGAACGTTTCCGGGACACCTTTCGGAGCCGGTCGAAGCGAACGTCCGCGACACCGTCCGCGTGGTCGGGACCGTGGGCGCGGACCTCGGGGTCATCCACGACGGCGACGCGGACCGCGCCGTGTTCGTCGACGGGTCGGGCCACTACCTCGCGCCGGAGCACGTGTTCACGCTCCTCGCGCGGGACGCGGTCGAACGGCACCACGGCGGCGTGGTCGTCACCCCGGTCTCGGGGTCGCAGGCGGTGGAGGACGCGATCGCGCCCGTGGGCGGGTCGGTCGTCTACACCCGGGTCGGCTCGCCGACCGTCACGCGCGAGATGAAGGCCCGCCACGCCGTCTTCGGAGGGGAAGAGAACGGGGGCTCGGTATTTCCGGAGTTCCAGTACGCCCGCGACGGCGGGATGGCCGCCGCCGCGGTCCTCGACCTCCTCGCCCGGACGGGGAGCTCGATCGGTGCGCTGCTCGAAACGGTCCCCCGCTACGCCTTCGTGAAGGAGAAGGTCGCCTGTCCGGTCGAGCGCCGGGCCGACGTCCTGGCCCACGTCGCCGCGAGCCTGGGGCGCGACGGCGGGAAGGTCGAGACGATCGACGGGGTCAAGGCGTACCGGTCCGGCGGCTGGGTCCTCCTCCGGCCTTCCGGAACCGAGCCGCTTTTCCGCGTGTTCGCCGAGTCGAAGGACCCGGCGCGCGCCCGCGCCCTCGCGGACGAAGGGATGGCGGCGGTGCGGGCGGCGATCGCCGCCGCGCCCCGCGCGGCGTGACCGACCCGTCCGATGCGGCTCACCGCACGATCGGCCCGAGGATCAGCACGCCGAAGAGCAGCAGCGCGAGCACGACCAGCGTGATCGCCGTCATGCCCCCGTCGCGCGCCCGGCTGAAGTAGTAGAGTCCCGACGCGACCCGGAGGATCGGGGTCGCGAGCAGGATCAGCAGTCCGAGCGTCAGGTACGCTTCGGGGGCCCCGTGCGCGAGGCCGCTCGCAAGGGCCGGGAGGTTGAGGTACTGCACGATCGGGTTCGCGCCGATGGCGACTCCCGCGCTCGCGCCGGGGTGCTCCGCGAGGTAGACGAGGAGCGTCACGGCCAGGACGGCGAGGGCGAGGAGGAGGCCCCCTCGGAGCAGGAACGTCATCCGGGCGTACGCGACCGGTGGCAGCGACGGGTCCGGACCTGGCGAGGGCGCCGACTCGGCCGCGGTCACGGTAGGCCGACCCCCCGGAGGACCATCTCGACGCCGAGCGCGGCGACCACGGGGAGGAACAGGACCCGCACGGTGCGGTTCGACAGTCCCGGCAGGAGGCGGCTGCCCAGGAACGCGCCGAGCGCGGTCCCGAGCGCCGCCGGCGCGGCGACGATCGGGTCGATGTAGCCCGCGAGCAGGAGCACCCCGGCGCCGGCCGCCGCCGTCACCCCGATCATGAAACTGCTGGTCGCGGTCGCGACCTTCATCGGGAGCCGCAGGTACCGCTCGAGGGCGATCACCTTGAACACCCCGCCCCCGATCCCGAACATCCCCGAGACGACCCCGGCGCCGAACATCACGCCGAGGGCGGGCGAGGTGTCGGCGGCGACGTACTCCACCGTGCGGCCGTGGTAGGCGTCGTGGTACGACCCGCTCAGGCGCAGCCGGCGGGACCGCGCGTCCGGGGTCACGGCACCGGGCAACTCCTCCCGTCGCCGGCTGAGACTGCTCGGGACGATCGCGAGAAGGACGACGCCGAGGCCGATGAGGAGCGGCATTTCCAAGTTGTTGTGCACGAGAAGCACGGTCAGGGTCGCGCCGAGGAGGGCGCCGGGGACGGTCGCGATCTCGAGGAACATCCCGATCCGGAGGTCGCTGAGGCGGTCGCGCACGTACGTCGCCCCCGCGCTGGAAGAGGTGGCGAGGATCGTCACGAATCCCGCGCCCGCGGCCTCCGGGAGCGGCACACCGAAGGCGACGACGAGCACCGGAATGACGATGACCGCCCCGCCCAGGCCCGAGAGCGCGCCGACCAGCCCCGCGACGAGTCCCGTTAGTGCCACGAGGAGCACGAACAGGAAGAGGTCCATCGGCGGCGGACCCCGGCCGGAGAGAAAACGGCTCGCCACCGCGCGCCCGGCGCCGGCGGCACGAACCTTCAAACGAGGCCCGACGTTTGCGGCCTGGGGTCCCGAATGGAGCCGCGCGGCGATCGGGTAGCGTTCGGAGGGCCGGGAATCTCCCCGCGGTGGTCCCACAGCGCGAAGGACGGAGTCGGGACCGCCTACTCGTCCGACTCCCGGCTCTGGTTCTCGCTGTGGCACGGCGTCGTCACCGAGGTCTACTTCCCGACGATCGACCGGCCCCAACTACGCGACCTCGAGTTCCTGTTCTCGGACGGCGAGACGTTCTTCCACGAGGAGAAGCGCCACCTCGAACGGTCGGTCGACCCGCTCGGGGAGCGGGCGCTCGGCTACGTCGTCCGGTCGACCGCCCCCGACGACCGGTACCGGCTCGAGAAGACCGTACTCCCCGACCCGCACCTTCCGTGCCTGCTCCTAAGGTGCCGACTCGAAGTGCGGGACCCGGCGCTCGCCGGCCGATTACGCATGTTCCTCCTCGCGGCCCCGCACCTCGACGTCGGAGGCTGGGGGAACTCGGCCGCCGTCTACCAGCTGTTCGGGCGCAGCGTCCTCGCCGCGGAGAAGAACCGGATGGCGGTGGCGATCGCCGCGACGTCGCCGTTCGTGCGGGCGACCGTCGGGTACGTCGGGGCGAGCGACGGCTGGAGCGACCTCGCGCAGCACCGCGACCTGACGTGGGAGTTCGACCGCGCGCCCGACGGCAACGTCGCGCTCACCGGGGAACTCGAGACCGGCGCCGAGACGGAATTCACGCTCGGGGTCGCGTTCGGGGAAGGGCTCCCCTCCGCCGTGACGACGCTGCTGCAGTCCCTCGGCACACCGTTCGCCGTCCACCGGCGCCGATTCCTCGAGCAGTGGGCCCGGTCCGCCGCCCACGAGGCGCCGATCGCCGGAGCGGCCCACGACCACGGACGCCTCTATCGGACGAGCCGGTCGGTCCTGCTCGCGCACGAGGACAAGACGTTCCCGGGCGCGTTCATCGCCTCCCTGACGATCCCGTGGGGCGCGGCGAAGTCGGACGACGACCGGGGCGGGTACCACCTCGTCTGGACGCGGGACATGGTCAACACCGCGACCGCGCTCCTCGCCTCCGGTTCGGCCGAAGCGCCGCTCCGCGCGCTGATCTACCTCGCCGCGCGCCAGCGGCCGGACGGTGGGTTCCCCCAGAACTTCTGGGTCGACGGCACCGCGTACTGGCAGGGGGTCCAGCTGGACGAAGTGGCGCTCCCGATCCTCCTCGCGTGGCGACTCCACGAGGCCCACGCGCTCCAGGAGTTCGACCCGTACGCGATGGTGCTGCGGGCGGCCCGTTACCTGGTCGCCCGCGGGCCCGCCACCCAGGAGGACCGCTGGGAGGAAGTGGGCGGCTACTCGCCGTCGACCCTCGCCTCGAACATCGCCGCGCTGACGGTCGCCTCCCATTTCGCCCGCTCCCGCGGGGACCTCCGCACCGCCGATTTCCTCCAGGAGCACGCCGACTTCCTCGAGTCGCACGTCGACCGGTGGACCGTTACTCACCACGGGACGCTCGTTCCCGGCATCCCGCGGCACTTCGTCCGGATCCGGCCGATCGCCGTCACCGACCCGTCGCCGCCCGAAGGCGCGGAGTTCGGGACGGTCGTCCTGCCGAACCGGGCCCCGGAACTGCCCCGCGAGTTCCCGGCGTCCGAGATCGTCGACGGCGGTTTTCTCGACCTCGTCCGATACGGGATCCGGGCGCCGGACGACCCGGTGGTGGTCGACTCGCTGCGGGTGGTCGACGCGACCCTGCGCGTCGAGACGCCGTTCGGGCCGACGTGGCGCCGGTACAATCGGGACGGTTACGGGCAGCGGGACGACGGCGGACCGTTCGTCGACTGGGGCGTCGGGCGGGCGTGGCCCCTCCTGACCGGCGAGCGGGGGCACTACGAGCTCGCCCTCGGCCGCGACCCCGCGCCGTACCTGCGCGCGATGGAGCGCCTCGCGAACCCGACGGGCCTCTTGACCGAGCAGGTCTGGGACGACGACGACCGCCCGACGCTCCACCTGGAGCGCGGCCGGCCCACGGACGCCGCGATGCCGCTCGCGTGGGCGCACGCCGAGTACGTGAAGCTCCTCCGCTCCGCGACGGACGGGGCGGTCTACGACCGCATCCCGGCGGTCGTCGAACGGTACGGGCCCCACGCGGCGCCGCGCGCCCCGCTCGAGGTGTGGAAGTTCAACCGGCGACCGGCCACGGTCGAGCCCGACGCCCGGCTGCGGGTCGTCGCCGACGCGCCGTTCGTCCTCCGGGCCAGCGACGACGGCTGGGCGACCTCGCGCGACCTCCCGTCCGAGTCGACCGGGGTCGGTCTCGAGTGGGTCGACCTCGCGCCGCTCGGCCAGGCGGGCCGGGCCTGGACCTTCACGTTCCACTGGACGGCGCCCGAGCGATGGGAAGGGGAGAACTACACCGTCACGGCGGTCGCGCCGCCCGCGTCCGCTACTCGACTCTCAGCCACCGCGCCGACACGAAGTAGCCGATCGTCAGCATGACCCCGGCGAACAGCGCGAGGTAGCCCAGGTCGACCCAGACGATCCCGCTGCCCAGGACGAGCGACCGGCCGAACTCCGCCGAGTAGGAGATCGGGTTGAACTTCGAGATCCACTGCATCCAGACCGGGAACCCCGAGGACGGGTAGAGCGCGGCGCTCGAGAACATCAACGGCATCGTGATGAAGTTCGACACGACGCCCGGGGTCTGCCAGTCGGTCGACGACGCGGTGATCGCGAGGAACATGCTCGAGAATCCGATCGCCCCGAACAGGAGCGCGAGGACCCAGACCGCCCACTCGAGCGGGCTGAGCGAGAACGTCACCCCGAACGCGAGCGCCGCCGCGACCATCACGGGGATCTGGACGAGGCCGCGGGTCGCGGCCCCGAACGCCTTCGAGAGAAAGATCACCTCCTTCGAGGTCGGGGTGATCAGGATGCGCTTCATGAAACCGAACCGCTTGTCCTGGATCGTGCTCATCGACCCGAACATCCCGACCGACAGCATCGAGGTCGAGAGGACGCCCGGCAACAGGAACGCGATGTAGTTGGAGGTACCGAACTCGCTCGCCGCCTCCTTCGCGAACTGCGAGAACCCGCTCCCGAAGAACGCGAGCCACATGAACGGCTGGACGACCGTCAGCAGGAGGACGAACGGGTTCCGGAACGTGCGGACGACCTCCCGCAGGTAGAGGCCCCAGAGCTGACTCCTCATCCGCGGGCCCTCCGCACCTGGGCGTAGAACTTCCGGATGTCCCGCATCGGCTCGTCCGAGCCGATCCGGTGACCGGTCAACTCGAGGAACACCGTCTCGAGGCTCGGCTGCTCGACGCTGATCCGGCGGATCTGGTCCGTCTGGATCGTCGCGAACAGTCGGGGCAAGAACTCGTCCGCCGACGGGACCCGGATCTGCCACTCGTTGCCCTGCGCGCGTACGTCCTGGACGCCGGGGAGCGCCCGCAGGCGGACGGGGTCGATCGGTTCCTTCGACTCGAGCTGGATGACGTCCGACCGCACGCGGGACTTGAGCTCCGAGGGGGTACCGGTCGCGATGATCCGCCCGTGGTCGATGATCCCGATCCGGTCGCAGAGCGCGTCCGCCTCCTCGATGTAGTGGGTGGTGAGGAGGACCGTGACGCCGAACTCCCGGTGGACGCCGGTGACGATCTCCCAGATCATCCGGCGCGTGCTGACGTCGAGCCCGATCGTCGGCTCGTCCATGAAGATCACCTCGGGCTGGTGCAGGAGCGCGAGCGCGATCTCGAGCTTCTTGCGCATCCCGGTCGAGAAGTGGCTGACACGGTCGGTCTTGCGGTCGCTCAGTTCGAAGTAGCGGAGGAGCTGCTCCGCGCGGCCCTGCCAGTCCGGCAGGTCCTGGAGCCGGGCCTGGAGCCAGAGGTTCTCCCACGCGCTGAACTCGTCGTCGAGGATCACCTCGGCCGCGACCCAGCCGATGCGGCTCCGAACCGCGAGCGATTGGCGGCGGACGTCGAAGCCGGCGACCCGGGCGTCGCCGGAGGTGATGTCGGCGATGCCGGTCAGGAGCTTGATCAACGTCGTCTTCCCGGCCCCGTTCGGTCCCAGGAGGCCGAACACCGTCCCCTTCGGGATTGCGACCGAGACACGGTCGAGCGCCAGGACCCCGTTCGCCGCCGAACCGTACCGTTTCGTGATGTCGCGCGTCTCGATGGCGATGTCGTTCACGCGGCCCTCCGCGCGGGGCGCCGGGCCCCGCGGTCTCCCGAGGGGCTCCACCGGAGGCGGGCGACCTCGAGCTCGGCGAGCGCGCGTTCGCGCAGGGACGCGCGGTCGGCCGCGTCGAGGCCGCCCCCCTCGAGCAGTCCCTCGATCCCGTCCAGCGTCCGACGCAGTCGTCGCAGCAGGTGCGGTCCCGGCGCGCGCTCGCCGGCGATCTCGGCCCACAGCACGGTCAGGTCGGGCAGCGCCGACCGGTCGCCCCGGGCCTCGGCGCGGATGCGGCGTAACACCGCGCGCCCGCGCGGCGTGATCCGGAACTCCTTGCGTCGTCCGCGGGTCGCGGCCACGGCGAGTCCCCGCTCGGAGAGCCCCTCCAGCGCCGGGTAGACCGCTCCTGCCCCCGGGGCCCATGCCCCCTGGGTGCGCTCGCGGATGCGCGCGCCCACGACATAGCCGTAGACCGGGCCCTCCCGCTCCATCAACGCGAGCGCGTACAGCCCGATCACCCGAGGCGGCACGGCACCGACTTCCTATCGACCTCTATATCGATTTCGATATAACGTAGCGCCCCGCCCGCGCCGCCGCGCGGTCCGAGCGAAAGTATTCCTACCCCGAGCCGCGCTCTCACTCCCCGTGCCGTACCGCGGGGGACGCATCGGGCCGAAACCCCACCGACTGGCGTGGACGGTCGTCGGGGTGGCGGTCGCCGTGGCGGTGGTGCTGGTCGTGCTGGTCGAAACGGGGTTCCTCTTCGCGCCGACGAAAGGAACGATCACGGTCGCCGGCGTGGAGTGGCATATCGAGCAGGGCACGACCACCGACGGTACCGGCTGGTTCGGTCCGTCGTACGTCAACACGACGCCCGCCGACGGATACCCGCAGTCCGTCGGATCCGGGGGGACCTTCCAGGCGGTGCTGACGATCTCGAACCTCGACGCCGCCAATCACACGGTCTACTCGGTCACGGTCGCGTCGCCGTGTTCGGTCGTTTCGGCGACCCCAGAGTTGCCCACGGTCGTGCCCGGCCGCGCCGACGACTGGCGGCTCGTCGTGACGATCCAGTTGCCCAGCACGTCGTCGGACGAGACCCTCAGCGCGTTGGTGACGGTGGACGCGCTCAGCGGCGGGTAGCCGCCCGGGCGGGTTACCAGCGCCGTGCGACGCGGCGCGCGCCGCGGTGCTCGGACGGAGCGGACTCCCGTCGTTCGTGCGACCCGCCCGGACGGCCCCCGCGCGGTCGGTTGGGGCGCCCGCCCCCGCGGCC
>JASHPZ010000017.1 GCA_030037815.1 Thermoplasmata archaeon
GACCTCGACGCGAACCTCGGCACCGACCGCGCGCTCGCGCGCCTGTCCGCGTTCGCCGACGCGTGGGAGTCGAACCCCAACCCGCGCGCCGCCCGAGGAGAGCGCGCGGACGTCCGCGACGCGCTCCGCCGCGTCGAGGCGCGGCTCGGGCTGCCGCTGCTCTAGGCCCGCGGCCGCTCGACCACGGTGGAGAGGCCGTTCCCGCCGCCCATGCACAGGGTCGCGAGCCCGAGGTGGCCGTTCGTGCGCCGGAGCTCGTGGGCGAGCGTGACGACGATCCGCGCGCCCGACGACCCGATCGGGTGACCGAGCGCGATCGCGCCGCCGAGGACGTTGAACTGGCGGTCGGTGAACCCGAACGCGCGCTGGACCGCGATGGACGCCGAGGCGTACGCCTCGTTGTGCTCGACCCGGTCGAACGCGGCGGGGGTGAGGCCCGTCTTCTCGAGGTGCTGGCGCACGGTCGGGATGGGGGACTCCATCACGTCGCGGGGGTGGACCCCGCTCTCCGCGATCGAGTGGACCCACGCGAGCGGGGTCAGGTGGCGCGCCGCCACGACGTCGCGGCTCGCGAGCACCAGCGCGGAGGCGCCGTCCGCGAGCTTCGAGGAGTTGCCCGCCGTCAAGAGGCCCTTCGGAGTGAACGCCGGCTTCAGCTTCGCCAGCCCTTCGAGCGTCGAGTCGCCCCGCGGGGCCTCGTCGTGGTCGAGGCCGGGCGAGCCGGCTCCGGCGCCGGGCGGGACCGCGACCAGCTCGTCCCGGAAGGTGCCGTCCGTGACCGCCTTCGCGGCGCGCCGGTGACTCTCCAGCGCGAAGGCGTCGACCTCGGCGCGGGTCAGCCCGAGCTTCGTCGCGATCCGCTCCCCCGTGAGTCCCATCAGTTCGTGCTCGTCGTAGGCGTCGATCAACGAGTCCCGCTGCATCGCGTCGTCCAGGACGTGCGGCCCGGGCGGAGAACCCCACCGCATACTCGGGTCGACCAGGAACGGCGCGCCGGACATGCTCTCCATGCCGCCGACCAGCACGCGGTCGAACTGGCCCGCCTGGACCCCCATCACCCCGAGGTGGAGGGCCTTCATGCCGGAGCCGCAGACCATGTTGACGGTCGCCGCCCCGACCGAGTCCGGGACGCCCGCCCCGCGGAGCACCTGCCGGGCCGGGTTCTGCCCCGCGCCGGCCTGGATCGACTGGCCGAACAGGACCTCCTCGATATCGGCGGGCGCGAGGCCGGACCGGGCGACCGCGGCGGTCGCCGCGATCGTGCCGAGCCGGGTCGCGGCGACCGTCCGGAGCGAACCCCCGAACCGGCCGATCGGCGTGCGGACGGCGGAGAGGATGGCGACCGCGGGCGGCAGTGGCCGATGCACGACGTATCGACCGGGACCGGCGATATAGGCTTGGTGGCGGCGGGCCGCCGCCGAGGCGTCCCGTCAGTCCTCTTCGACCCGCGGCGCGAGGAGGTACCGTCCCTCGCCGCGTCCGGCGCCCATCGCGAACTCGATCTTGAGCGGGTACTCGTTCCCGACGTGGAGCGTCGCCTCGTCCGCCGCGATCGACTTCACCATCGCCGAGAAGAAGTCGAGCGGGTACATGCTCTTCACCGAGTCCTTCACGTCGAGCCGGGTGAGGGTCTCCTTCGGGATGCGGAGGTCGAGGCGGTCGGTGTCGCCCTCCGAATGCATCGTGAACGCCTCGGGCTCGACCGTCAGGGTGACGTGGTCCGTGAAGCTCTCCGAGCCGCGGATCCCCTGGCGCATGTCCTCCATCTTCACCGTCACGCTCGCGGGGGGATTGACGTTCGGGACCTTCGGGTCGGTGATCCCGGCCGGGTCGACCACGGCCATCTGACGGGTCAGGCGTCCGACGGACGCGACCAGGCGGTTCTTCCCGTCGTACTGGAGGTCGATGACGTCGCCCGGCTTCGAGAGCCGGAGCACCTCCTTCAGCTTCTCGATGTCGACGCCGACCTCGGTCGGTTCGCCGGTGAACTCTTCGAACACGCCCTTCTGGAGCTTCAGGACCAGCATCGCGACGTGGGACGGGTCGACCGCCTTCGCCTCGAGACCGTCCTTCGAGACCGCGAGCTTGACCTCGCTCACGAGGGTGGAGACGACCTCGACGACCTCGCGGAGGTTCTCCATCTTGATGCGGAGCTTGAACATCCGAAATCCTCGGGGCGCGACACATCGGGGTCGCCCTAAAAAGATTGCCCGGCCCGAGGGACCAGAACCGATTTTGCCCCGCGGTTCTCCCCTCGGTCCCGTGACCGAACTCGACTTCCTGGTCGACATCGACGCCGCCTACCGCACCCGGTTCCGGGCCCGGATCACCGCGCTCCCGCCCGGCGGCGTGGTGCTCGACCGGACGCTGTTCTACCCGACCGGGGGCGGCCAGCCCGCGGACCGCGGGCACCTCACGGCCGCCGACGGTGCCGCGAGCGAGGTGGTCGACGTCACGAAGTCCGGACCGGCGGTCGTCCACCGCCTCCGGCCGTCGGCCCGCCCCGCGACCCCCTGGACGGTCGGGGCGGAGCTGGAGGGTCGCATCGACTGGCCGCGTCGGCACCGCCACATGCGCCTCCACACCGGCCAGCACCTCCTCAGCGCCCGGATCTTCGAGCGCACCGGCTTGAAGACGCGGAAGGCGAACCTGTCGGGCGTCGGGGCGACGCTCGACCTGAACGGCGCCCTCGACCCCGCGGTCGTGGACCGGCTCCTCGAGGACCTCGCGGACGCGGTCGCGCACCCCCGACGGGTCGCGGTGCGCCACGTGCCCCGCGCGGAGTGGGACCGGAATCCCACCGCGGAGCGGTCGGGCCTCGTCCCGCTGCCGCCGCACGTCGACCCGGTGCGCGTGATCGAGGTGGACGGGATGGACGTCTGCCCCTGCGGCGGCACGCACCTGCGGTCGACGGGCGAGCTCGGGGCGGTGCGGATCGCCCCCCTGACCCCGCGGGAGGGCGGCGACAGCCGCGTCTCCTTTACGCTGGTCGACCCCGGGCCGACCACGCCGCCCGAGTGACCCCGTACACGTAGACGTCGTGCCACCGCCCGTGGTGGAACAGCGCGCGCGCGAGCGTGCCTTCGCGGCGGAAGCCCAGCCCTTCGACCAGTCGGGCGGAGGGGAGGTTGTCGACGTCGCACACGGCGCCCACCCGCTCGATGCGGTGGGTCTCGAAGAGGTGGCCGACCAGCAGCCCGACCGCTTCGCGGCCGTACCCCTTCCCCCGGGCCGCGGGGTCGGCGAGCAGGTACCACGTGTCGAGGTACTCGAGCACCGGGTGTCCCTGGTAGTACCCCACGGCGCCGATGGCGCCGGGCGCGTCCGTCCGCTCGATCACGAACCGCGGCGCGAGCGACGCCGGGTCCCCGTCCGCGGTCTCGACGCTGCGCACGAACGAGTCGTACGTGTCGGTGACGTACCGGTCGAACGGGGAGACCAGGTCGGGGTCCGCGTACCACGCGAACACGGTCCGGTACTCGTCGGACCGCACCGGACGGAGCCGGACGTGGGCGCCCTCGAGGGCCGTCACGTCGCCCGTCAATCTCCGTGGGCGTTCAGGTGCCGCCGGGGCACGCTGTCGGTCCCGGGCGGAGGGAGCGGCGGCTCCGGGTCGACCGGGAGGTCGTCCGCGGGCGTCGGCGGCACGACCGGGCCGCCGGGGTCGTCCCCGTGCTGGACCTCGAGCGCCTTCCTGTGGCCGGACGGGGTGAGCGTGAAGACGTGCTTCGGTTCGGAGTATCCCACGACGTACTGGGTGCGGCGGTAGACGAGGCGGCCGATCTCGAGGACGTGGAGCGCCTGCTTGAGCGCGGCCGTGTCCTCGTCCGAAAACTTCCGGAGGATGCCGAACTCGGTCGTCCACTGGGACGCCTCGAACCGGACCTGCTGCCCGCGGTGCTCGAGCAGATGCATCAGGAGCATCCGCTCGAGGCGGTCCAACTGCTCGTCCATCGGTGAATCGTGACCCGTCGGCTCACGAGATCGTGGTGATCTCGTAGTTAACGTCCAGCCCCTTCAATCGCTCGTGCATCTCGGTCGTCAGTCGGACGACGTCGTCGAGCGCCGCCTTGTCCTTCCACTTGTAAACGAAGTCGTGCATCCCCATCGACTCCTCGAACCCGAGCCCCCGCATCGCCTCGAGGACCCGAAGGGGATTCGCCCCCTCCGAGTGGAAGGTCATGCGCACGTACGTTCTCATCCGACCACGCACCGGCGCGACGAGCAACGAGTTTAGGCGGGGCTTCATTTATATATGCTTCCCTGACGAGCCCTCGGCGATGACGGGCGCGCGCGCGTCGGGCCCGACGGTGGTCACCGGGGGCGCCGGCGCGATCGGTTCGATGCTCGTCGCGGCGCTGCTCGCGCGCGGGCTCGAAGTCCGCGTCGTCGACAACCTCTCGGCCGGCAAACGCGCCCATCTCCCCGGCGACGGCACGGCCGAGCGCCTGACGCTCACCGTCGCCGACCTCCGCACGCCGGGCGGCGTCGACCCGGCGGTGGCGGGCGCCGCGTCCGTCTGGCACCTGGCCGCGAACACCGACATCCGGCGCGGCTCGGCCGACCCGAGCGTCGACTTCGAGCACGGCACGCTCGCGACGTTCCATCTTCTCGAGTCGGTCCGACGCCACGACGTGCCGGAGGTCCGGTACGCCTCCTCGAGCGTCGTCTACGGTTCGGCGCGCGTCCTGCCGACCCCGGAGACGTACGGCCCGCTGGTCCCGGAGTCGCTCTACGGGGCCGCGAAGCTCGCCGGCGAGGGGATGTGCGCGGCGTACGCCCACACCTACGGCTTCCGCGCCCGCCTCTTCCGGTTCGCGAACATCATCGGCCCGGGGATGACCCACGGCATCCTGTGCGATTTCTTCGAAAAGCTCCGCAACGACCCGACCCGGCTCGAGATCCTCGGTGACGGGAAGCAGTCGAAGAGCTACCTAAGGACGGAGGACTGCGTGAGCGGGATGCTCGCGGTCGCGGACCGGGCGGAGGGCCGCGTCGAGGTGTTCAATCTCGGCACGACCGACCGGATCACGGCCCGCGAGATCGGGGAGAAGGTCGTGGCCGCGCACGGCGGGCGGGCGCGGATCGAGTTCACGGGCGGGGAGCGCGGCTGGGTGGGCGACGTCCCCCAGACCTTCCTCGCCATCGACAAGGTGCTCGCGCTCGGCTGGAAGCCCCAGTACTCGAGCGCCGGCGCGGTCGACCGTACCATCGAGGAGATGGTCGAAGCGCGCCGGTGCCCGCCTTAGGGCGGGCCGCGGTTCGGCCGCATCGCCTCGGCGTAGACCGCCAGGTGGGCCCGCACCACTTCGGGCCAGGCGTACCGGGTGCGCGCGACCTCGCGCGCGGCGTCCCCGACCCGCCGACGGAGCGCGGCGTCCGAACCGAGCGCCTTCAACCGGTCGGAGGCGGCGCGCCGGAACGCGGGGGCGCTCGCGTCGTCCACGACCCAGCCGGTCGTCCCGGAGTCGAACACGCCGTCGAGCGCGGAGCCCCCGACCACCGGGAGGCCGGCGGCGAGCGCCTGGAGGACGGTCGCCGACAGGATCTCGACCGAGCTCGGGTGGACGAGCACGTCGCTCTCGCGGAAGAGGCGCTCGAGCTCGTCGGGCGCGACCTCCCCGAGCAGTTCCACGCCGTCCCCCGCCGCGCGGACCGAGTCGGCGTACGCGGGCGAAGGTATCGGACCGGCGAGCTTCAGCGAGAGTCCGGTGCCCCGGAGGGCGGCGGCGGCCCACTCCCACCGCTTGAACGGGAGCACGACACCGACGCCGAGCGCGGTCGTGCCCGTGCGACGACCCCAGTCGGGACGGAAGCGGTCGGAGTCGACCCCGAACGGGATGACCGTGAGCGGCGCGTGGGGGGCGCGCACGGTCGACTCCATCGTGCGCCGGAGCCGTTCGGTCAGCGCGACGACCGCGCGCGCGCGTCGCACCGCGCGCCGCTCGAGCCAGTATCCCCAGCGGTGCGTCCACCGCTCGCGGAAGTACCAGTGGCGCGAGTGGGACGTGTAGACCAGCGGACGCCCCCCGCCCGCGAGTCGGTTCGCGACGACCGGCGTGTGGGCGTGGAGGACGTCGTACCGCTCGCGCCGCAGCAGCGCCGGGAGCTCCCACGCGAACGCGTACTCGTCGCGCATCCGCCGGTGGCGTACGCGGTTGACGACCTCCGCCTCGTGTCCCGCCGCGCGCAGGCCGCGCTGGAGCTCCGTGATGATCTGCTCCACCGCGCCGTAGCCGGTCGGTGGGATCGGGTGGACCCCCCCTCCGATGAGGAGAATCCGCACGGCGTACCCAGCGGACCGTGGGATTAAGGTCTTGGCGCGCTGGTCGTCCGGCGAGGAAGCCCGGCCGCGCGCCGGGGGGTCCGGATGAGCACGATCACGGTCGAGATCGCGGTCCGCGACGACCCCCGGCTCGTCCGAGCCGTCCGGTCGCTCCGCGACCAGACCCGTCGGCCCGACCACATCCTCCTCGTCGCGACGCCCGAGACTCCGGCCGCGCTGGTCGCCCAGGCGACCGCGGCCGCCGACGCAATCCCGGTGGAGACCCTGCGCGTCTCGGGCGGCGTCGTGGACGCGCGGCAGGCCGGCCTCGCGCACCTCCCCGACGAGGTCACCGCCTTCCTCGACACCGACGAGGAGGCCCCTCCGGAGTGGCTCGGCCGCCTGGTGGCCCCGATCGAGGCCGGACGCGCGGCCTTCGCGGGCGGACCGACCCGGCCGGCCGCGCCGCCCGAGACGCCGATCGAGCGGTACCAGGCGCTGATCGAGGCGTCGATCTACGAGGACCTCGTGCCGGCGAAGCTCACGTACCTGCCGCTCCAGAACACGGCCTGGAGGACCGCGGACCTGCGTCGGCTCGGGTTCGACCCGCGCATCCCGTTCGCGGAGGACCACGACCTCGAGGTCCGGGCCCAGCGGGCCGGACTCGCGGGCGAGTTCGTACCGGACGCGTGGGTGCGCCACGACAAGAGCGACGAGACGAGTTACTACCGCTGGGCGCGCAAGCGGTACCGTTACAACGTCGCGCTCGCGATGTCGATGATCAAGAACGACGAGCTCCGGGGCCGGGTGGCCGAGCGACGGCGGCCAATCCCCCACCGGTTGCGGTTCGTGGAGGCCGCGATGAAACCGGTGGCGCTCGCCCACGCCGCGCTCCGCTGGCGCCGGGTCGCGGGCCGGCGGGTTCCGGCCCCCTGAGCGGGAGCCCTCCGCCACCGTCCCGAAGCAAACTTTATCCCACGTCCCGGTTCGGCGGGGCCATGTCGCCTGACGCCGCCCGCTCCGCCGGGGCCACCGAGCCCGGCGACCTCGTCAAGATCGAATACGACCTCTGGGCCGAGGGCGGCGGCAAGACCGAGCTCCTCGACACGACCCACGAAGAGACGGCCCGCAAGGCCGATGCGGAGAGCCCGGAAGGGCGCAGCTGGGGTCCGCGGGCCCACCAGATCGGCGGCGACTACTTCCCGGCCGGCGTCGAGAACGCCCTGGTCGGGCTGAAGGTCGGGGAAGAGGTCGAACGCGAGTTCGCGCCCCAGGACGCCTTCGGCGAGCGCGACCCGAACCTGATCGAACTGTTCTCGATGCACGAGATCTCCCGACTGCCCGAGATGCGGCGGGAGGACGCACACCTCGACCTCGGGACGGTGCTGACGATCAACGGCCGCCGGGGCCGCGTCGTGACGCTCACGGCAGCGCGCGTCCGCGTCGACTTCAACCCGCCGTTCGCGGGCAAGAAGGTCCGGGGCACGTTCAAGATCGTCGAGAAGATCCACGACCCCGTCGAGCAGGTGCGGGGCATCCTCGAGCTCCAGTACGGCCGCTCGAACGAGTTCCACATCGAAGTCCACGAAAAGACCGTCACGCTCCGGATCCCCGACCGGTCGAAGTTCGACCTGGGGTGGGTCGCGGCGAAGCCGCGGGTCATCGACCGGCTTCGCACGCAACTGAAGCCGCACACGATCCGGGTGGTCGAGGAGTACGTCACCCCGACCCCCGAGAAGGCTCCGCCGGCCGAGGACGCCCCCGCGACGACGGATGCGACGGCGCCGGAGGCGCCGGCCGAGAAGCCCGCGCACGCGAAGCCCCACCGGGCGGCCAAGCCGGCCGCCGCGAAAGACGAGTAGGCCGCGGTCGAACGTACGACGCCCTCTTGAATCGAGGGCTCGTCCTCGGGCGGAATGCAACCCACTCCGCCGGACACCCGGATCCCGATGTCGTTCCTCGTCCTGGTGTTCGCGATCGCCGGAGCGATCGGGGCGGTGATCGCCTACCTCGGCATCACCGGGGCGATCGGCGTGCCGATCCCGTAGTCCGGGTGCGTATCGACCCGACTTAAACCGGGTCGTCCGTCGGCGAGCGATGCCGCCCGAGGGAGGAACCGCCCACCGCACCGGGCCCTACACGGGCTGGATCGCCGGCGCGCTGGCCATCCTCGCGATCCTGGCCGCCGGCGCCGTCCTGTGGTTCATGTACCACCCGCTGTGACCCCGTCCTCCGGCGGGGCGCGGTGCCCCGTCCATCGGTAGAGGTAGACGTCGGTCGCGCGGTCGTAGGTCGTCGGGGTCCAACCCGGAATCGCGTGGCAGTGGCTGACCACGCGGGCCCCGACGGGCAGCTCGGACTCGAACTTCGGTCGGAGACGCGCCATCGCCCCCGGCCACAGGAACGCGGTCACGACGGTCGCCGTCCGGTAGTCGAGGTGGAACAGGTTCCCCCAGTGGAGCGTGATCCGGTCGGCGCCCGTGCCGAAGCGTCGCCGCAATCGAAGGACGAGCATCCGGATCGGCTCGACCTCGACGCCGACGACCCGCGCGCGGAACGTGCGGGCCGCGCGGAAGACGATCGCGCCGGTCCCCGCGCCCAGGTCGTAGACGGTGTCGTGGGGCGTGACCTCCGCGAGGCGCAGCATCATCGCAACGGAGGCGCGAGGGGTCGGCTGGTACCCCGCGCCGTAGACGAACGACGCGAAGACGAAGTAGCCCGTCGCCGCGGCGACCGCGAAGAGGGCGAGCGCGACCTCGACCTCGATCGCGGTCATCGACCTTCACCGGCGTGCGGAACGGCCCCGGTAGAGTCGCTCGGCCGCGCTCCGCGGGTCGAGCGTGCGCGCGACGACCTGGTCGATCAGGTGCCGCAACGTCGCGTCCCGCTCGAGCCGCGCGGCCAGCTCGACCCCGACGCGGTCCCGGACGCGGCCGACGATCTCCTGCGTGAGTCGGGCGCGCTCGCCGGTCGTGCGCTCCCCCGAGCGGTCGAGGTACGCCTCGTGGGACTCGACCGCCGCCCACAGCTCGGTCAAGCCGGACGGCTGGAACGTGGACGTGCGGACGATTGGGATCCGGTACTCGGCGTGCTTCGGGCCCAGCGAAACGAGCTCCATCAGGTCGCGCTGCGCCGCCTCGGACCCAGGGAGGTCGGACTTGTTCACGCAGAAGACGTCGGCGATCTCGAACAGGCCCGCCTTCAGCGTCTGGACCTCGTCGCCCAAGTGCGGCACCAGGACCACGACCCTCGTCGTCGCGATGTCCCGGATCGCGATGTCGACCTGCCCGCTGCCGACCGTCTCGACCAGGACGAGGTCGAACCCCGCGGCGTCCAGGAGCCGCGCGACCTCGCGGGTCGTCCCCGCGACCCCGCCGACCGCGCCGCGGCTCGCCATCGACCGGAAGAAGACTCCGTCGTCGTCCGCCCGACGGGAGAACCGGATCCGGTCGCCGAGTACCGACCCGCCCGAGAACGGGCTCGACGGGTCGACCGCGATGACCCCGACCGTCCGGCCCGACTCCCGCAGATGCCCGACCAGGGCGTTGATCAGGCTCGACTTGCCGACGCCCAAGGGTCCGGTGAATCCGACAATCGGCGCCCGTCCGGTGTTCGGGTAGAGGGCCCGGAGGATGGGGTCGGCTTCCGGAGAACCGTTCTCCACCGCGGTGATCGCGCGGGCGAGCGCCCGGCGGTCCCCACGCACGATCGCCCGCGCGGCCGGGGGCGCGCGCACCCCCGTCATCGCGCGGGGCGCGCGAGCCCCTGGGCGGTCCGAACGATCTCGTCGAGGGTCGTCCCCGGTCCGAAGATGGCGCGGATCCCGGCCTTCTTGAGACGGCGGGCGTCCTCGTCCGGAATGATCCCGCCCGCGAACACGGGGATCCGACCCGCGTGCTCCTTCTTCAGCAGCGCGAGGATCTTCGGGAACAGCGCCATGTGCGCGCCCGACAGGATCGAGAGTCCGATCAGGTCGACGTCCTCCTCGAGGGCGGCGCGCACGATCTCCTCGGGGGTCTGCCGGAGCCCGGCGTAGATGACCTCCATCCCCGCATCGCGCAGCGCCCGCGCGACGACCTTGGCCCCCCGGTCGTGCCCGTCGAGCCCGGGTTTCGCGATCAGGACGCGAATCGGCGCGGTCTTCGCTTTCGACGGCACTCCGACCCCTCGAGCGCCGGCGACCGAGGACGCGGAGAAAAGCCTTCCGCGGGCTCTATAGGACCGCGAGCAGGTCGAGCAACAAGTTGCCGGCGAGGAGGGCGAGGAGCGCGCCGGCCGCGATGAGGACGACGAACGGGAGCTGGGGCGTCACCCAGACCCGGCGCACCCCGCGGGCGCGGAGCTCCCGCGCGATCTCGACCCGCTGGAGCCGATCCTCCTCCGACGTTTCGGGCTCGGGCTCGTCGCGCGGGGCGAACGTGGGGTCGCGGACCCAGACGAACCGCGTCGGCAGCTCGTCGACCGGCAGCGAATAGCCGGTGAACCCGCCCGCGAGACGGAACTCCCCCCGTCGAAGGTTGACGGCGGCGATGCCGATCGGGATGACGACCGCCGACAGGGCGGCGTTCATCAGCGCGTTGAATGCGAACGGCAGGAAATGCAAGCCGTTGAGCGCGGCCGAGGGAAGTCCGACCACCGGCGCGGTGAAGAACGGCACCAGGAGCCCCGCGACCATGACCGCCTTCGCGTCGGCCGCTCCGTAGAGGACGCCGAGCTCGAACAGGACGCGGGAAAAGACGACGACCGCGAACACCGCGATCACCTCGCGGGGGACGCCGGCCGGGCCGATCCCCCAGCGGAGCGCCGAGAGGCCGAGAACGCCCACGGTCGCGAGGTAGACCGCGAGGTCGATCGCGTCCGCGAACCGCTCGTAGCGCGGGCCGAGCCGTTCGTCCCACGGCACCATGTGCTCGAGTACCACCGCGGCGACGAGGACCCACAGCAGCACCGGCCCCCACCCCTCCGGCGACTCCACGACGATCCCGAGCGCGAGCCCGGCACCCCCCATCAGCAGCCACAGCCGGTCGGTGACCTCGCGGGTGCGCAGGTCGGAGGCCGCGGCGAACCCGAACCCCGCGACGAGGACGACGAGCTGGGCGGCGAGAACCTCGTTCTGAAGCCCGTTCACGCCCGGCCCCGCCGCGTCGAGCGCCCCGACGCTCCGCCCACCTCTTAAACGGGTCGCCGGAACGGCGACCGGCCAGCCGGCCTTTTTTACGGTGCCCGACTCCTCCCGCTGCCGATGGCGACTCCGTCACCCGGGAGCCCCCCGGCTCCCCCCTCTGCCCTCTCCGCCCCGCCGACGGCGCCCCGGCGCGGGTCGCGTTCCGTGATCTGGGCGGCCGTCGGCGCGGTGGTCGCCGCCGCCATCCTGGTGGTCGCCGGACTCTACGTCCTCGGGGACCTGACCGCGCACGCGGCTGGCCCCACTTCGGCGGGTCCGTATCCCACCTACGAACAAGCGGAGTCGGTGGCCGCTCCGGCCGTCTCGTCGACCGCGGGCGGACCGTGGCTCGCCGTCATCGGGTTCGGGATCGTGTCGGCGAACTCGGCGTTCGTCGGCGGGGCGAACCTGACCTCGGTCATCGCATCGTTGAACTGCTCGATCGCCTGGACGGGGACTCCGGACCCGACCGTGCTCGTGCCGCTCACGCCGAACTCGGCCGGGTCCGGACACTCGGCCTTCTGGGTCGTCGGCTTCCGCAACGCGGTCGGGGCGATCACGATCGCGCTCGTGACGGACGGAGTGGGCGCGGTGCTGCTCGAGGCGACGGGCTCGACCTGCGAGTCGGCGGCGAGTCACCTCGTCTCGATCGGCTCGATCGTCGACTCCCCCGAAGCGGTGGCCGGCGCGAACGCCGCCGGTGGGTCGGCGTTCCTCGCGGCCGACCCGAACGCGACGCAGGGATGGTTCATCCTGGGCGGTCTCGAAGAGGTCGGCATCGTCACCGAGCCGACCTGGTACATCGGCGACACGACCTGCACGCTCCCGGGCTCGGTCGAAGAGAACGGGTCCGAGTTCAACGCCACCGTGAACGGTCTCACCGGCGACGCTTCGACCGCGTCCAACGGCAGCGTGAACTGCGCCGTCAGCGTCACCGCCCCGGTCGGCGGGCTCGTCCCCTCGTTCGCGGCGCAGGCGCTCGGAAAAGCTATTTAAACCACGCCCGGCTGGCGCGCCACCGTTCCAACCTCATGGTCGAGTACAAGCTCGTCATCTCCGACCGGGCGGCCTCCCTCGCCCGCACGGTCGCCGACCCGCAGGCCGCCGGCTTCCTCGGCAAGCGGATCGGGGAGACCGTCGGCGGCGAGGTCATCGGCGCCTCCGGCTACACGTTCCGGATCACCGGGGGCACGGACAAGAGCGGGTTCCCGCTCCGTCCGGACGTCCCGGGGGCCCGCCAGACCCGCCTCTACGTCGGAGAGGGCTTCGGATTCCACGCCCCGCGCGACGGCCAGCGCAAGCGGCGCACCTTCCGCGGCAACACGATCAGCGAGGACACGGTCCAGATCTGCCTGGTCGTCGACCAGAAGGGTTCGAAGCCGCTCGCTGAGCTGTTCGCGGCTCAATGAAGGTCCCGAGGCAACCCGAGGTCAACATCGGCCTGGTCGGCCATGTCGACCACGGCAAGACGACCCTCACGCAGGCGCTCACCGGCGAGTGGACCGACCGCCACTCGGAGGAGCTGAAGCGCGGCATCTCGATCAAGCTCGGCTACGCCGACGCCGCGTTCTACAAGTGCCCCAACTGCCCCGAGCCGACCGGCTTCTCGGTGGAGCCGAAGTGCCCCTCGTGCGGCGGCCCGGCGAAGTTCCTGCGCGCGGTCTCGTTCGTGGACGCGCCCGGCCACGAGGCGCTGATGGAGACGATGCTCTCCGGCGCCGCGATCATGGACGGCGCGCTCCTCCTGGTCGCGGCGAACGAACACTGCCCGCAGCCGCAGACGCGCGAACACCTCTACGCGCTCGACATCATCGGCGTGCGCAAGGTCGTGGTCGTGCAGAACAAGATCGACCTCCTCTCCTCCGAGGACGCCGAGGCGAACTACCGCGAGATCGAGGAGTTCCTGAAGGGGTCGCCGTTCGCGGGCGCCCCGGTCGTTCCGATCAGCGCGAACCACCGGGTGGGGATCGACGCGCTCATCGGCGTGATCGAGGAGAAGATCCCGACGCCGCCGCGGGACCTCAAGAAGACCCCCCTGATGTACGTCGCGCGGTCGTTCGACATCAACCGGCCCGGCACGCGGCCGCAGGCGCTCCGCGGCGGCGTGCTCGGCGGCTCGCTCCTCCAAGGCCGGCTCACGGTCGGCGACTCGATCGAGATCCGGCCCGGCTGGGCCGGACCGACCGGAACGCAGCCGGAGTCGCTCACGACCAAGGTCACGTCGATCGTCTCGGGCGGCGAGGAGCGGGACGAACTCATCCCCGGCGGCCTCGCGGCCGTCGGAACGAGCCTCGACCCCGCGCTCGCGAAGGGCGACGGCCTCACGGGCCGGCTGGTCGGGGCCTCGGGGACGCTGCCCCCGGTCAGCCAGAAGATCCGGCTGAAGGCGACGCTCCTCGACCGCGTCCTCGGCGCCCAGCGCGAGATCAAGGTCGAGAAGATCCGGACGAGCGAGCAGCTCGCGGTCACGGTCGGGACGACCGTCGCGGCCGGCAAGGTGACGAGCGCGCGCGGGGACGAGGTCGAGCTCGCGCTCAACCGGGCCGTGACCGTCTTTCCGGGGAGCCGCGTCGCCGTCTCGCGCAAGCTGAACGCCTGGCGGCTGATCGGCTACGGGATCGTCGAGGGGGCCGCGCGGTGAAGGCCGACCTGATGGAGATCCTCTGCTGCCCCGTCTGCAAGGGGACCCTCACGCTCACCATCCGCTCCGAGGAGCGGGACGAGATCGTCACGGGGAACCTCCGGTGCGCGCAGTGCAAGGTCGACTACCCGATCGAGGACGGGATCCCCGACCTGCTCCCGCCCGACGAGCGCGACTAGGTCAGGCGCCGGCGGCGTAGTAGTACGCGAACAGGACGCCGAACATCAGCGCGGCGACCAGCACCGACGGGATCAGCCACGCGATCGCGCCGCGCGAGCGCGCCTGGACCGAACTCCCCACGGTGACGACCGGGATCGCGAACGCGAGCCAGTACCCCGTCAGGATCGTCGTGTAGAGCGCGAACGACGTCTGGTTCCCGTCGGGGTCGTGCACGACCAGCGCGACCACGAGCGCCACCGCGAAGACGAGGAACCCGAGGCTGACCCCGGCCGCGTCGAGGTACCCCTCGAACCCGCGTTTCCGCTTCGGGTAGTAGCAGCGCAAGACGAACAGCATCAGGACGAAGACCGCGAGCGTTCCGACCAGGACGTAGAACGACGTCGTCGCGAGGGGCAGCGGGATCGGGCCGCGTCCGGGCGCGTCCAGGGCCCTCACCCGCGCCCGCGGGGGGTCAGGGTCACGCGGGCCGGCCCCCCGTCCCCGTCGCGGAGGCGGAGCGGCAGGCACGCGAGGTCGTAGCTCCCCTCCGGCGCGTCGGCGAGGAGAAGCCCTTCGAGGATCAACGCCCCGCCGCCGAGGAGCGCGTGGTGGACCGGGAACCGGCCCGACGCGTCCCGCTCGACCGACAGCGCATCGATCCCCACCAGGCGGACTCCGCGGACGAGGAGCGCCCGCGCCGCGTCGGGCGTGACCGCGACGTAGTCTTCGAAGAACTCGAGCTTCCGCGCCCACCGGGCCGAGTTGGCGGTGTGGAACAGGACTCGGTCGGTCCCCGGCGGCACGCGGTCGACGTCCGACGGTTCGACGGCGGGACGTTCCTCCGCGACCCGGACGACGGCGCACGGCCCGTTCAGGCGGTCGAGGTCGACCCGGTCGATCCCTGCGCCGTCGCGGACGAAGTGGACCGGCGGGTCGACGTGGGTGCCCGCGTGCGACCCGAACGCGAGCGCCGAGAGGTTGTACGCCTGCCCGCGGTCAATCCGGTCGACCGCGGCGCTCGAGAACGTCGGGTCGCCCGGGAACGCCGGCATGCCCGCGTAGAGCGGCATCGACACGTCGAGGCGCGCCACGGGTCGCTCTCCGCGGGGCGAGCCGGCGCCGGCCGCCTTAACGGTTGGGCTCGTCCGGCACGGGAGGGGCCGTCTTCGATACGAGCCGAATCGTTAAGGAGAGCGGACGGGAAGGGGCGGGGATGGCCCGGCGTCCGTCGTCGACCCCGGAGGATCCGGAGGACGAGGACGACCTCGACGCGGAGGACGACGAACCCTCCCGGACGCGCCGCGCCCGTCCGCCTCCGCGCCGCACCGCGCGGCGTCGGGGCCGCCCGGCGCCGGTGAAGGAGTGGAGGGCGTCGGGCGACGGCGAACCGGAGCCCGCCGACGACGAGCTGCCCGACGATCCGGACGCGCCGAAGCCCCGCCGCGCGCCGGTCTACTGGCGGGCCCGCGACTCCCTGTTCTTCGAACCCCTGGTCGCGCTCGCGATCATCGTCGTGCTGATCGTCTCGCTGTTCGCCTACACCCAGAACTGGCCGCCCGTGTACGTCGTCGAGTCGGACAGCATGCAGCACGGGTCGAACGACATGGTCGGCCTGATCAACACGGGGGACCTCGTGCTCGCCCAGCGCCTCTCGACCGACCAGATCACGCCGTACGAGCTCGGCCGGCAGACCGGGTACTCGACCTACGGAGAGTACGGGGACGTGCTCCTCTACCATCCGAACGGGCAGGGGGCGACGCCGATCATCCATCGGTCGATCCTCGAAGTGTTCTACAACGCCAGCACGGGGACGTACAGCCTTCCGGTCCTGACCGGGCAGTCGTGCGGGAGCTGGGCGAGCGGCGCGGTGTACGACACGCCCGGGTGCGCCACCACCCACCTCCTGGACGAGACGCTCACCCTCTACCGCGTCGGATGGAGGTCCGCCAATCTCTCGATCGACCTCTCGGTCTCGACCCTCGGGCCCCAAACCGGGTTCCTGACCGCCGGCGACAACAACTTCGTGCCGGGCTCGTGTCCGAGCGCCTGCGCGATCGACCCGGACCAGCCCGGGATCTCGACCCTGGTCGAGCCGTCGTGGGTGATCGGCGTCGCCCGCGGGATGGTCCCGTGGTTCGGGGCGTTCAAGCTCCTGATCACGAACGCACCGACCCTCGGGGAGGTTCCGTCCCAATCGTGGCAGTACATGGGGATCACGCTCGCGGCGGTGATCCTCGGCGCGATCGGGCTGCACTACCTGTTCCGGGCCGAAGGGATCGAGACCGAGCTGCGGAAGCGCGAAGAGGAGGCGGCGGCCGACGTGGACGACGACACCCTCGAGGAGGGGCGCGCCCGACGCTGGTTCAGTTCGCTGCGACCGTGGCGCCACCCGGACGCCGAGGACCCCGAACCGGACGACCCGCCGCCCCGGAAGCGGTCGCCGCCGCCCGAACCGAAGTCGACCCACCGGCACGGCCGGCCGCGCCCGCGGGTCCGCCGCGAGCCGAAGAAGACGGCCGCCCGCGACCGCGACGACGACGATTCGCTCTAGTCGCGTCGGGCAAACCTAAAGCCCCGAACCCGGTCCCGACGCGGGAGTCGAGGGGCCGTGCACATCATCGGGGGGACCGCGTCCACCGCGCTCGCCGAACGGGTCTCACGCGAACTCGGGAACGCACCGTTCGGGATCCCGTTCAAGAAGCGGTTCCCGGACGGCGAGATGTACGTCCGGGTCGGCGGCCGGGTGGAAGGGGAGGACGTGGTGGTCGTGCAGTCGACCCGGACCGACGAGGACCTGGTCGAGCTCCTGCTGCTCTTGGACGCCGTCCGTGAGGCCGGCGCGCGGCGAACGTTCGCGGTCGTCCCGTACTTCGGCTACGCGCGCCAGGACCGGCGCTTCTTCCCGGGCGAACCCGTCAGCGCCCGGGCGCTCTGCCGGCACGTCGAGCTCGACGCCGACGCCGTGATCACGGTCGACCTCCACTCCGCCCAGACGCTCGCGCAGTTCACCAAGCCGGCGTTCGAGGCGAGCGGGATCCCCGCGATCGCCCGCATGCTGCGCGAGCGGCCGGTGGACGTGCTCGTCTCGCCGGACAAGGGCGGGGTCGACCGCGTCCGCCGGATGGCGCAGTTGCTCGACAAGCCGTGGTTCGCGCTCGACAAGAAGCGGATCGACTCGGAGCACGTCGAACTCGCGTTCCCCGCCGAGGTCCCCATCCCGATCGCGGGGAAGCACGCGGTCCTGATCGACGACGTCATCACGACGGGCGGGACGATCGTCGAAGCGGCGAAGCTCCTCCAGAAGCGGGGAGTCGGGGCCGTGAGCGCGGCGTGCACGCACGGACTGTTCCTGCGGGACGCGTTCGAGCGGATCAAGGCGGTGACCGACGAGGTCTACTCGACCGACACGCTCGGCAATCCGGCGGAGAAGGCGTCCGTCGCGCCCGACATCGCCCAGATCCTCCGGCGGGAGGCGTCGCCGTAGCCGCGGCCGCCCGTGGAGCTCCCCCGCCCGGCGCGCGGCGCCCCGGCCGACCGTCTGCTCGAGCTCGTGCACGAGCTCCGCCGGGAACTCCTCCTGCGCGAGGAGTCCCCCTCCGGCGCGTGGGTCGAGGAGTCCGCGGCGCGCCTCCGCTCCGGGGAGACCCCGGGGTGGGTCCTTTCCGAGGAACCGGGCGGCCTCGCGTTCTTCAACGTGCGCGGACCGGCGGCGTTCGGCCACGTCCACGTCCCGGCAGGTCCGAACGGCTCGGAGCGCGGGTCGGCCCTCGCGGAGGCGGTCCTCGCCGGACTCCCCTCCGCGGTGGGTTCCGTCGACCTCGGCTTCACCGGACTCACGGTCGAGGATGAGCGGGCGGTGCTCGTCCGCCTGGCGGCGCGCCCGGGGTCGACGGTCATCGAGCGGGAGGCGATGGAGCGGCCGCTCGGGGGGGAGGACGGCGCGCCGGTCGGCCCCCTGCCGCCCGGCGTGCGCCACGCGCCGATCCGGGACGTCACGCTGGACGCGCTCGCCGACCTCGACGTGCGGGCGTTCCGCGGGTCGGACGACGAGCTCTTGATCGGCCACGACCTCGGCGACTACCGCCGGGTGCTCGAGTCGCTGCTCGCGGGCGGAATGGGGCGATTCCTCGACGAGGCGTCGACCGCGCTCGTCGAGACCGAGCCGGTCCGGTTGGTCGGCGCGATCCTCACGTCGGAGCAGTCCCCGCGGCGGGCCGTGTTCCTCGACTTCATGGTCGACCCCGAGCGCCGCGGTCACGGACACGGGCGCTACCTCCTCCGGTGGGGGTTCCGGGCGCTCTGGGCCCTCGGCTACGAGAGCGTCCGGCTGTGGGTGACGATGTCGAACCAGACGGCCCGTCGCCTCTACGCGGACGTCGGATTCCGGCCGACCTCCCGGGCCGCGATCTACCGGTGGGAACGGTCGACGGCGGGGTCGCAGCCGCATTCGGGCCGGTAGGTGCACTCTTCCCACCGCCACGCGGGACACGCCGGGAGCCCCTGCGGGGCGTGCCGACGCACGGCGTCTCGGATCGCCTCCGCACGGCCCCTCCAGATGCGCGAAAAGTACGTCGGGGCGCCGAACCGGAGGTCGAACACGGCCACGCGGTCCTCCGCCCGCTCCGCGCGCTCGTAGACGACCAGCACGCGACCCGAAGCGAGTCCGGTCGCGGCGCACCGGAACCCGAGCTCGAGGACGTACTGCGGCGAGCGGGCCGCGAGCTCCTCGGGCCGGATCGGGTCCCACGACCGGGACGTCCGTACCAGGTAGGGCGCGCCGCGGAACAGGCCGACCTCCTCGAGCGGCTCCTCGGCCCACGTGGGTGCGCCGCACACTTCGCCCAGCGGACCGGATTCGAGGGCGGCGACCGCCCGTTCGTACGGGTCGGCGGGTCCCGCCGTCGCGGGCACCGCGCCGTCGACCTCCTCGGGTCCCGGGGGGGCGGTCCGTTCGAAGTAGGTGCGCCGCGGATAGAGCACGTCCCGGAACCGTGCGATCCGATCGGCCTCCGCGGGGCGGGCGTGCGCGCGCACGCCGGTGTCCACGCGCTCGGCCAGCTCCGGCCGGGACGTGAACCCGGCGGCCGCGTCGAGCATCGCGGACCCCGCGTCCGCCTCGCCACCCGAGCAGTCGCAGACGTTCGCCGCCCGGTACTCGCACCCCTTTGCGAACCACCGGCAGCGCGGGAGTCCGGCCGGGTCGCGGCTCGCGAGGGAGGTTCGGAGGGCGTCGACCCGACGCCGCATCTCGCCCGCGACCTCGGCCGGGCGCTCGAACCGCACGTCGGTCGCCCGGACCTCCCGCACGTCGGACCCCTCCGTCCGGAGGTGGAGGAGCCGACCCGAGGGCCGGTCGGCCAGGACGCAGTACATGGCGAGCTGCTCGACGTGTTCGGGTCGCAGCGTGCGCAGTTCGTCCGGATCGACGACCGTCCCGCCGGTCTTCACCTCGGTCGGAACGTCCGCGAGGAGGTCGATCCGGCCGACCAGTCCCTGCCCCCGGACCCGCACCTCGAGTTGGCCCTCCCGGGAGAGCGCCCGGCCGAGCGCCATGTGGAGCGCGCGGCCGGCGTCGATCGCTGCACGCCGCTCCTCGGACAACGCCGGGGCGCCGCGCGTCCGTCGCCAGAAGGCGCGCCGGGGGTCAAGGAGGTCGGTGACCCAGATCGCGCGCTCTTCCGGGACGGCCGCGATTCGGCCCGCCATCTCGGCGGAGAGGTCCCGGTCCAGCGTGACCGCGACCGTCGGTTCCCATCGCGGCTCGTCCGGAAGCGCCACGGAGTCGTCCGGCCGAGAGAGCCCCGCGTCTTGACCCCGGCGGCCGGCAGAAGCCGATATACCGCGCCCGCCCCCTCAACGCCCGATGCCGTCGGCGGCCCGGCGCCCGTTGATCATCGGCAGCGGGATCGCGGGGCTCTACGTCGCGCTCCGCGCGCGAGAGCTCGGCCTGCGGCCGACCCTGGTCACGAAGTCGCGGCTTGAGGAGAGCGCGACCCGATACGCGCAGGGCGGCATCGCGGCCGCGATCGGGCCGGACGACTCACCGGCGCGCCACCTCGACGACACGCTGCGCGCCGGCGCGGGGCTGGTCGACCGCGCCGCCGCGCGCCAACTGACGAGCGACGCGCCCGCGCGGATCGCCGACCTCGTGCGCTACGGGGTGCCGTTCGACACGGTGGACGGGCAGATCGCCCTCGGACGCGAGGGCGCCCACTCGACCGCCCGCATCCTGCACGCCGGGGGGGACGCGACCGGACTCCAGATCGAGGAGGCGCTGAAGCGGCGGGCGCTGGACGCCGGCGTGGACGCCCGCGAGCGCACGGTGTTGCGGGCGTTGCGCCCGGACGGCAAGGACGGCGTGGTCGCCGTGCTCTCGCACGCCGACGGCGGGGAGAGCGAGGTGATGGACGAGCGGCCGGTCGTCCTCGCGACCGGCGGCGCGGGCTCCCTCTACCGGCAGAGCTCGAACCCGTCGATCTCGACCGGCGAGGGCGTGGCGATCGCGTTCCGGGCCGGCGCGCTCGTGTCGGACATGGAGTTCATCCAGTTCCACCCGACCGCGTTCTACCGCGAGGGCGCCCCGCACTTCCTGATCACGGAGGCGATGCGGGGGGAAGGGGCGGTCCTCCGGAACGACGCCGGCGAGCGGTTCCTCGTCGGGCAGCACCGGGACGCGGAACTGGCGCCGCGCGACGTCGTCGCGCGCGCGATCGACCGCGAGATCCACCGCTCCGGGCACCCGTGCGTCTACCTCGACGCCACGGCGATCCCGCGGGACCGGTTGTTCGCCCGGTTCCCGTCGATCACGACCTTCCTCGCGGCCTACGGCCTCGACCCGTCCCGCGACCCGATCCCGGTGACTCCGGTCGCGCACTACATGGTCGGCGGGGTGACGACCGACCTCGAGGGCCGTACGACGCTCCGCCACCTCTACGCGTGCGGCGAGGCGGCCGCGACCGGGGTCCACGGCGCGAACCGGCTCGCCAGCAACTCGTTGCTGGAGGGCCTCGTCTTCGGCGAGCACGTCGCGCGCCAGCTGGTCCATCCGGTGCCGCGCGCGCCGCCGGACCCCGGTCGCGTGGTCGAGATCCCGTTGCGCCCGGGCGCCGGCCGTTCCGACCCGCCGCCCGAGGTCGAGGCCGTGCCGGACCTGCTGTGGGAAGAGGTCGGGATCGTGCGGACCGCCGACGGGCTCCGCGACGCGCTCTCGGGTTTCGAGGCGATCCTGCGCGAGCTCGAACCCGCGCGGTCGGACGAGCTGGCCGGGCCCGAGGCGAACGCGGCGCTCACGGCCGCGTTCATCGCGCGGTCCGCGCTCGCGCGGACCGAGAGCCGCGGAGCCCACTACCGGTCGGACTGGCCGAAGTCGCGGACGGAGTGGGTGAAGCACATCGGCCTCCGGCTCGAGTCGAAACCCCGCGCCCGCCCCTGAACCGCGACAAGGGTTATCCTCCCGGCGCGGTGGTGGCGTCGATGCACCTCGCGCTCTCCGACGAGGAGCGGGCGCTCCAGGACGCGGCCCGCGCGTTCGTGCGCAAGGAGGTCCTACCGGTCGCGGACCGGATGGACCGCGAGGACTACTTCCCGCGGGACGTCTTCCGTCGCCTCGGCGACGCCGGATTCCTCGCGCCCACCTTGCCCGTGGAGCTCGGCGGGTTGGGGCTCGGCTACCTCGCGCAGGCGATCCTGCTCGAGGAGATCGCCCGGGCGAGCCCCGCGCTCGCGCTGAGCGTCGGCGCGCACTCGAATCTGTTCGCGGACAACGTCCTCCGGAACGCGAGCCCCGCGCAGCGGTCCGAGTTTCTGCCGGCGGCCGCCTCCGGGGCGGCGGTCGGCGCGCTCGCGCTGACCGAGCCGAACGCCGGTTCGGACGCCGTGTCGCTCCGGACGCGCGCCGAACGCCAGGGCGACCACTACGTCCTCAACGGGACGAAGCAGTTCATCACCAACGGTCCGGTCGCGGACACGATGCTGGTCTACGCGAAGACCGCACCGGACCGCGGCCCGCGGGGCATCTCGGCGTTCCTCGTGCGGCGGGAGACGCCCGGATTCTCGGTGACGCGTCAGCTCGACAAGATGGGGATGCGCGGGTCGCCGACCGGCGAGCTCGCGTTCCAGGACGCCCGGGTGCCCGTCGACCAGCGGGTCGGCGCGGAGAACGAGGGCGTGCGCATCATGATGAGCGGGCTGAACGTCGAGCGAGCGGTCCTGGCCGGCATCCCGCTCGGCATCATGGCCGAGTGCCTCGACCGTTCGGTCGCGTACGCGCGGCAGCGCGAACAGTTCGGGAAGCCGATCGGCGAGTTCGAGCTGATCCAGGCGAAGATCGCGAACATGTACACCGACCTCCGGGCGGCGCGCCTGCTCACCTGGGCGGCGCTCGAGGACGTGACGACCGCGCCCGAGCTGCGCCGCGCGAGCGCCGCGGCGCTGACGTTCGCCTCCGAGGCGTCCACCCGCGTCGCACTGGACGCCGTCCAGGTGCACGGCGGGTACGGCTACATGCGCGACCTTCCGATCGAGCGCCTCGCGCGGGACGCGAAGCTGCTCGAGATCGGCGCCGGGACGTCGGAGATCCGGCGCCTCCTGGTCGCGCGCGAACTGCTCGGACTCGGAGGGTGACCGGGCCGCGCGGCGGCCCGGCCGGGGCGCCTACCGCCCCTGCGGCTTCCGGAGCCCCAGCCCTTCCTCGATGTAGAGGGCCGCCTGGGTGGACGTCGATCGGCGGTCGCGTTCCGCGGCGCGCTTCAGATGGCGAAGGATGGCGGGCTCGAGATATACGGCCAGTCCGACACGTCGCTTCGCCTTGCTCTTCGGTGGTCTCGGCATACTGTTCTTTTTTTTCCTTCGAGTCCTGAGACTCGACCGCGGTACCCGGTCCGCGGGGCCTGACGGCCGAGAGGGGTGTGGTGGCCGTCGGATAAATATCATTCGTTCGGGTCGGCCGACGCCGGAAACGGTCCCCTGACGTGGGGAGCGCCGCGGCGCGGGTCGCGCGCGCGCCGCCCGGCCAACGTATATAGCGCCCCGTGCCCCATCCGACCTCGATGGCCGGCCGTCCTCCGGCGAGCTCCGGCTCGATGGCCTCGTTGCGGGTCGAGGTCCTGAAGGAGCTCCAGGCGCTGATCGACGGGCGGGATGCCCGCGACCGGATCGACCGCGGGCCGCTCGCCGAGACGAAGGGGAAGGAGCACTGGGTGCTCCACCTCCTCCTGCGCGCGGAGGAGCTGAACCAGGCGCACTTCGACAGCCTCATCGGCACCGCCTACTCGAACCTCATCGCGCGGCTCCAGTCGGTCGAGGACCGGGTCCAGCGGGTCGAGACCGCCTCCCAGGCGGTCGGCCTCGAGGTGAAGACGCGGTTCGACGGGATCGAGAGCCAGCTCGCGGAGCGGGTCTCGAAGGAGGTCACGGGCACGATCGGCAAGGCGGCCGAGCAGATCGGCACCGACCTGTTCCGCAACCTGGACGAGCGGTGGAAGCCCGTGGGCGACTCGATCGAGACGTTCGCCCAGGCGTCCGGCCAACTGTCGAAGGACCTCTCGGACACCTACCGCGTGACGACCCAGAGCCGGCTCCTGCTCAACGAGAACGCGCGCCGCATCATCGACCTCGGCCGGGACCTGGTCGCGCTCGAAGAGACCCTGAAGCTCGTCCTGACGAAAGCGCTCGAGGAGGGCCTCCAGCCGCTCGAGGACCGCATCGCCGCGCTCGAGAGCCGGCTGGGCGCGAACGGCGAGACGAACGGCGCCCGGACCGCGGAAACCCCCTCCGGGGGCGCCTAGCGCGCCCGTCCCGGATGCGGATCTCCCCCCGCCACCCGCGGTACCGTAGCCTCACCGTGCGCGCGGGGCTCGCCGCGGCGGCCCGGTCCGGGCTCGTCGTACCGGAAGGGCTGATCGCCCACGGTCGCGGCGAGGCGTTCGACTACCTCCTCGGGGAACGCACGACCCCGAGCGCCCGCCGCGCCGAGCGCGTCGCGGCGCGGTGGATCCGGGCCGCCCGGCATCCGGTCCTCAGCGTCAACGGCAACGTCGCGGCGCTCGCCGCCCGCGACGTCGCGGCGGTGGCACGGGCCTGGCCCGCGCTCCGCGTCGAGGTGAACCTGTTCCACCGGACGGCCGACCGGGCGGAACGGATCGCCGCGGCGCTCGAACGCGCCGGCGTACGGGACGTCCTGGGGGTCCGACCGTCGGCCCGCATCCCCGGGCTCCCGTCGGACCGATCCCGGGTCGACCGCGAGGGGATCTATCGCGCGGACGTCTGCGTCGTCCCCCTCGAGGACGGAGACCGGACGGCCGCGCTCCGCGCGCTCGGGAAACGCGTGATCGCGATCGACCTGAATCCCCTGTCCCGCACGAGCCGGACCGCCGACCTCCCGATCGTGGACGAACTCGTTCGGGCGCTCTCGCACCTCGCGACCGACCTCAAGGCTGGCCGCGGCGCCCGAGCGACCGGGCGGTTCCCTCCGTTCGACGCTCCCGCGGCGCTGGCGGAAGCGCTCGCGACGATCGACCGCAACCTCACGCGGGCGGCGGGCCTTCGGACGCGGCGACGGTGACGGCCGCCCCGAGCTTCGCCGCGACCGCCTCGAGGAACGTCCGGTCCGAGGCGTCGTACGCCCCGACCGTCGTCCCGTCGATGTCGATCTCCCCGACGACCGTGGGGCCGACGTGGATCGGAACGACGATCTCGGCGCGCGTCTCGAGGAAGCAGGCGAGGTACTCGGGGTCCGCCCGCACGTCGTCGACGACGACCGTGCGGCCCTCCCGGGCGGCCCGGCCGCAGACGCCCCGGCCGATCGGGATGCGGGTGTGCTCCGTCGGGGCCGGGCCGTCCCACGCGTCCAGGACGAGCGTCGCGCCGTCGAGGCGGTAGATTCCGACCCAGCGGTAACTCCGGAACGAGCTCCGGAGGAAGCGGCAGACCTCCGCGAGCGCCGCCCGACCCTTCAGCCGGCCGAGGATCGCATCCAGTTGCAACAGGGCCGGCGTCGCCGCGCGGGGCGCCACCGTCATCGGGACCGCCCGGGCTGGAGGAGAGCGCCGAGGGGGAGAATCTCCGCCGCGACGGGACGGCCGTCCGCGGCGTTTGAACTCCCGAGGCGTATTCCGCCACGAGCTTTCCAGACTCGCGCCGTACCGGACTGAGCCACCTCGGCACGCCCGGTGCGATTGGACGGCGCGTGCGCCATAAGCTTAGCGGCGGGACGGCGGCGCCCGTCAGTCCCGGAGGGGGTACCAGCGGCAGTTCGCGCAGCCGACGCCGCGGTCCTCGCCGGGGATCGGGACGCCGCAGCTGGGGCACGGCGTCGGGCTCGCGACCGAGAGCACGAGGCAGTCGAAGCAGCTTCCGCCGCGTCGGTCCTCGGGCAGAAGGACGATCTCCTTGCCGCAGAAGAGACAGCGGGACCACCGGTCGTCGGGCGACGGGAATCCACGGTTGTCCGCGAACAAAAGCATCGGGCGGCCACCACGAGCCGGGCGGTACATAAGACCTCGCGCGTCGGCCCGCGTTCCGGCGGCCGAGAACGCCGGATAGACGTCGTTACGGCTCCTTCCAGCGGGCCTTCACCGCCGCGATCAGGAACAGCGCGGCCGTGAACGTGACGAGGACGGTCCAGTCGAGGAGCGCCTGGCCGGTCGAGAGCGGCTGGAGGCCGGTCGCCCCCTGCGCGAGGCTCGCCGCGTAGGTCGTCGGCGAGAACCGCGCGATCACCTGCGCCCACCCGGGCAGCGCCGAGAGCGGGTAGTAGACGGGCGGCAAGACGGTGAGCCCGAGCGAGATCAGCGGGCTGAACATGAACGTCTCGCGCACGTCCTCGAAGTAGGTCGCGAGCGTGAACGCGAGGGCCGTCGCGAACCCCCAGACGAGCAGCATCACCCCGGCGAGGACGACGCACGCCTCGGCGCTCGCGAGCCCGTCCGCGGCGAGGATCACGACGAACACGCCGATCCCGGGCAACGAGTAGACGAGCTCGGAGAACGCCATGCCGGCGACGTACACCGGCGCCTCCACCGGCGAGGCGACGACGACGTCCTGGAACTTCAGGTCGTGCCGGTAGTGGGTGAGGTCCGACTGGAGGCCGGTGCCGACCGACAGCATCGTCAGCACCATCCCGCCGGTGACGCCGTAGGCGAGCAGCGAGCCGTGCGAGATCACGGTGATGAAGAACAGGAACGAGAGCGGCGAGGCGAGCAGGTTCAGGAGGTAGAGCGGCTGCGTCCGGATCGGGATGATGCCGTTCAGCTGGACGAGCGTCAGGAGCGAACGCAGGCGGTGGCGCTCGCTCACGCCGCCTCCTCCGCGGTCTCCGCGTCGCCGTCCGAGTCGATCGACTTCCCGACGACGTCGAGGAAGATGTCCTCGAGGCTCACCGGTCCCATCGAGAGCCGCGCGCCGCGCTCGAGCGCGACCTTCGCCAAGTCGCGCGCCTCGGCTTCGCGCGTGAACACGAGGTAGCCGCCCTCGACGTCCGACACCTGCCCGTACGACTCGAGCTCGGCGTGGGTGAACCCGCCCTGGAGCGTGACGCGGTACGGGTACCGCACCCGGCCCCGGAGGTCGCCCGGCGACCCCTCGAGGACGAGCTGCCCCCGTTCGATCAGCGCGAGGCGCCCCGACAATTGCTCCGCCTCGTCGAGGTAGTGGGTCGTCAGGACGATCGTGCGGTGCTCGCGGCTCGCGCGGCGGATCGCCTGCCACACCTCACGGCGGGCGATCGGGTCGAGCCCCGTGGTCGGCTCGTCGAGGAACATCACGTCGGCGTCCGACGCGAGCACCATCGCGCAGAGCGTCCGCCGGCGGAGCCCGCCGGAGAGGCGGGAGACGAGCCGCTTCGCGTACTCGGTGAGCGACAGCTCGTCGAGGGCGGCCTTCGTCCGCCGGCGCGCCTCGGCCGGCTCGAGCCCGCGCATCTTGAGGTAGAGGTAGATGACCTCCTCGACGCGGAGGAAGTAGAGCGGCCGCGACTCCTGCGGGACGCACGCAATCCGCGCGCGGATCTTCCGCTCGCCGCCCTGGACGTTCTCGCCGAGCACGTCGAGCCGCCCTGACGTCGGCTCGAGCTGGGTCGCGGCGATCCGGATGAACGTCGTCTTGCCGGCGCCGTTCCGTCCGATCAGCCCGTAGACGCCGCCGGTCGGGACGTCCAGGGAGAGCCCGTCCAGGGCCGGGACGCCCTTGACCGAGTGACGGTAGACCTTGCCGAGGCGCTCGGCGTGGATCGCGCTGCCCATTGAGGGCTCGGGGAACGGGGCGCGGTTCTTAACGCCGGCCCGCCCGCGTCAGCTCAGGACCTCGGCGAGGCGACCGGTCGCGCGGGCGTGCTTGACCTCGCGCGCGATCCGCCGGCCGGTCGACAGACCCGGCTCCTTGAGGTCGGAGTACGGGCTCCCCGAGATGAACAGGTTCGTCCCGGCCACGATCCGGGTCGACACCTCGAACACCTTGAACTCGAGGTCCTCCGTCATGATCCCCTCGACGCAGAACGGTCCGACCATCCCGCCGAACAGCTCGATCGACCGCTCGACGATCCGCGCCGCGACGTCGAACGCCTTCGGGAGCAGCGACTCGCGCAGGATGACCGGCACGTTCCCCGTCACGACGAACGTCGGGCGGAGTCCGGCCTTGAGGAGCTCCTCCTGCGCGCCGAGCTTGTAGAGCTCGTCGATGTTCGCCTCGTCCCGCCGGTCCATCCCGAGCAGCTCGAGGGAGCCGCTCCCGCACCGGTAGCCGCCGTCGGTGATCGGCGAGTAGAAGAAGTGCATGTAGTAGCGGGTGCCGAGCACGTACTCCTGGATGACGTAGGGGCCGGTCGGCGTGAAGTCGGCGAGCGCCTCGCGGTTCTTGGCGAGGAAGAATCCCTTCCCGCCCTTCGCCCCGTAGTACTTCACGATCACCGGGCCGTCCACTTCGCTCTCGTCCTCGTACCGGTCCGGCATCGGAACGCCGGCCGACTCGAGCCAGTCCCGCTCCTTCCGCCGGTCGGACTCCCACCCGAGGACCGCGCGGTTGCCGAAGACGGGGACGTCGAGCGCGGCGAACTTCTCCGGACCGAGGTACTCCACGAACGACCCGTGGGGGACGAGGATCGCGCCGGCCTCGCGGAGCGGGGCGACCAGGGTCGGCAGGTCCGCGACCTTCGGGACCGAGAGGAACCGGTCCGGCTTTGCGAGCGGGAAGGCGTCGTAGAACCGCTGCGGGGGCCCCACGCAGATCCCGATCGGGCTCAGGCCTTCGGCCCGCGCCCCGTGGAAGATCTGGAGCGAAGAGTGGGAACAGAGGGTCGCGATCGCGGGCGTCCGGCCCTCGAGCGGCTGGAGACGGGCGGCGTCCGAAAGGGCTTGCCCCATAGGGGGTCGTACTGGGTGACCATCATAGCCTTTGCGCGACGGCCGGGCCGCGTCACGGCTCCCGGCCGGCGCCCTCGAGCTCCCAGTACCACTTGACCCGCCGCGACCCGGTCTCGGCGATCCGACGCCGCACTTCCGCCGGGATGCGGGGGTCGCGGAGCACCTTGCGGACTTCGTCGGCCGAGCCCCGCGGCACCCGCTCGGTGATCCCCGCGCTCTCGAGGTGCGGCCGGAGGGCGTCCAGCGAGTACTGCCACGCCTCCTCGCGCCGGCGGATCGCGGTCGCGTGGGAGCCCGGGATGCGGTGGACTCCGAGCGACTCCGCGGCGTGGTGGAGCTCCTCGGCGGTCTGGCGCAGCTCGTGCTCGAGCCGATGCTCCTCCGACCGGAGCGTCTCGAACCGGTCGACCAGCGCGACCAGACGCTGCTCCTCGGGGGCCGGGACCTCGCGGAACTCGGGACACCGCGCGCGGAAGTCGCAGCGGGCGCACTGCCGGCCCGGCGTCGGGTCGAACGCCTGGGCGCGGATGCCGTCCGAGACCGAGCCGAGGCGGTCGTGCAGCCGGTCGAGCGCGTCCACCGTCCGCGGCGCCGTCCGGTGGGGGGTGAGCGAGCGGAGGTGGTAGAGCGTGAGCCGCTCGACCGGCTCGGCGTAGTTGGTCTGGACGAGGACCTGGTAGATCGACAGTTGGTCGGACGCCTTCGCGTCGTCGCCCGACAGTTCGCGCGACGTCTTGTAGTCGACGACGTCGAGTCCCCCCGACTCGGTCCGGTCGATGCGGTCGATGTAGCCGTGGATCGGGATGCCGTCCCAGCGGGCTTCGAGATGCTCTTCGACGGCGACGGGCCGCGGCGGGTCGTTCACGAGCCGTTGGTAGTAGCGGAGCAGGAGGTCCTTCCCGAGCGCGCGGTAGCGGGCCTCTTCCTCGGCCGAGGTGTACCCCTCGCTCGTCCAGCTCTTCTCGTAGACCGCGAGGAGCTCCTCACGGTTCAGCGCCGGGTGGACGGCGGGGGTGTGCGACCCCGCGTGCCAGTCGTCCAGCGTCCGCTGGGACTCCCCGGTGGCGAGCCGACGGGTCCCCGGGACCACGTACGGTCGGACGAGCTCCTCGAGGACGGAGTGGATGACGCGTCCGAAGCTGAAGTACCCCCGCGGGGCCTCGGGGAGGCGGTCGACGTAGAGGAACTTCCAGCGCAGCGGGCACTCGAGGTACGTGTGGTACGACGAGTAGCTCAGCGCCTGGACCGCGGCCACGGGCGTGGGAGGACCGGTCGGGCTAAGCGTTTCGCCCCCGCACCGGAGGAAAGGGTTCGCCCACGACGACCGGGGGCCCTAGTGGCCGGCGGCCGCGGCGTCCACGGCGATCTTCTCGTCCGACTCGGACGGGAGGACGCCGCGCGCCTGCGGGTTGGTCAGGTTCTTCGGCAGCCCGAGGAGGTCCAGGAGCTCCTTGTAGTGGTTCCGGATCGTCACCGGCGTGACGTTCGCCACCGCCGCGATCCGGTCCTGGCTGCGCGGCTCCCCCATCAGGTTCGACGCGATGTAGATGATCGTCGCGAGGATCCCGTTCGGAAGCACGCCGCTGGTCGAGTAGACCTGCTCGACCTGCTCGAGCAGCGAGAGGACCTTCTGGCGGACCTCCTTCGAGAGGTTCAAGTCCTGCGTGAACCGGACGAGGTAGTCCCGCGGCTCGACCGGCTTCAGCCCGAGCTTGAGCTCGCGCGCGAGCAGCGTGTACGCCCGGCCGACCTCGATCTTGGTCGCCTTCGAGTGGGCGATGATCTCCTTCATCGTCCGCGGGACATGGCACTGCCGGCACGCCGCGTAGACGCTCGCGGCGACCAGCGCGACGATCTTCTTGCCGCGGGTCGCCTTGTGCTCGAGCGCCCGTCGGTAGATGTAGGTCGCGGATTCCTTGACCTCCCGCGAGAGGCCGAGGACCCCCGCCAGCCGGTTCAGCTCGCCGAGCGCGACCACGAGGTTGCGCTGATGCGTGCGAGCCGCCCGCAAGCGGTGGTTCAACTTGCGCAGGTGGTAGAACTTGAGGGACGTGTTCCGCGAGAGCGAGTTCCCCTGGAAGTCGCGGGTCGGGACGCCGATCTCGCTGAAGAGACCCTTGTCCGGCATCAACGGCGAGATGACCGGTCCCCAGCCGCGGGCCTCGCGGCCCGTGTCGTCCTTCGTGCCCCGCTGGCCGCGGTCGCTCACGAGGGCGCTCTGGTCGACCACGAGCCCGCAGTCGGCGCAGACGATCTCGCCGCGGATCTCGTCGCGGATCAGGTGGGTGGAGCCGCAGTTCGGACAGACGTCCGACTCGGGCGCGGCCGGTGGTGCGACCGTCGGAGCGACCGGGGCCGCGGGGCGGGGGGCGGCAGCGACCTTCGGCTTCGGAGAACGCGGGCGGGAAGACACCGAGGAGGCAGTAGTGGTCTTCATATCTTGTACGGGCCCCTAACCGAAGGCTCGTATTTATAGCCTTGTGCGGCGAATGTTGCGTTTGTCGGCTACATTTGTTACACCGTGCGGTGTCGTAGCACGCCTGACGGAGGACTCCCGCGCGTGACGGATAACCGGAGGCTACGCGCGGGGCGGTGCTCGACGGCCGGAACGGCCCCGCCTACCAGTTGGCGGTGCCGCGCTCGCCCCAGGCGCGAATGATCTCCTCGCCCGACGGGGCGAGACGGAACGCGCCCGTGTTCGCGTCCACGCTGACGTGGCCCTTCTCGACCGCCCAGCGGTACGTGCGGTCGAGCGACTCGGGGAGTTCGTGCGAGCTCGGGAAGATGAACAGCTCGAGCAGCTGGGCCGCTTCCTCGGTGCAGTCGGAGAGGATGACGTGGGAGTGGTGGGCGCCGAGCTGGCGCATCACCTCCGGCGCGAGGTCGGGCGGGACGGCCCGGAGGTCGTACGGGCAGATGAACCGGGACTTCGACCGCGGCTGGCGCTCGAACCAGTCCTCGTACTCGAGGTGGTCGGGGATGTTCGGGGGCGCCCAGTAGGCCGTGATCGTCCCGCCGCCGGCGGTGACCCCTTCGGGGTGGGCGACGAGGAACTCCTCGACGAGCGGCACCGGGCGCAACCGGCCGTCCACTTCGTGGACCTGCTCGGTCGGGAGGACCGCGACGCAGCCGACGTGCGCCGGCGCGTGCTGGCCCGCGGCCTGCGCGTAGAAGGCGGCCGTCGCGCTGTCCTTCACCCAGAACCGCGCGCGCTGCCCGCGCGGGGTTCCGGCGAGAAAGCTCGCGGCGTGCTGGGCGGCCTCGCCGTCCGTCGAGTGGAAGGAGACGCCGTGGGAACCGAGGGGCAGCTCGCTCGGCGAGGCGAGCAATTGGGGCGCTCGCATTGCGGAGTACTCCGCTCGCCTGCATTATAAACCCTACTCAAAATTGAGGCGGACTGCGGCGAGCCGAACTACGCGAGTCGGGCCCGCCGGCGCCCGTTCACGCGGGGGACGCCACGAACACGCAGCCGCGGGTCGCGTGCTTGGTCGGGTCCGGCTTCGAGACCTCCCAGCGGCGGCCGAGCCGGGTCTCGAGCACGGTCCGGAGCAGCTGGGGGCACATCACGCGCCCGATCTCGGGCGAGTCGGTTGTGCACGCGAAGCAACCGGTCACCTGCAGCGTGAGCGGCTTCTCCTTCACCATCGTAAGACGGCCCATCGTGTGCGCCTCGTAGTAGCGGGCGAGCGACCGGGCGACCTCGGCCGGCGTCCGCCCGGTGACGTCCTCCGCGACCTCGCGGCCGAGCTGCCGGCCGATCGTCTCGATCATCTCGGGCAGGTGGAACTGGAACTCGCGGACCCCGGTCGCGCGCATCCCGAGCTTGGCGATCTCCTTGAGCCGCTGGAACGGCACCGCCTCCTTCCCGGCGACGACCGGAAGAACCGCCGCGGGGGCGGTCTCGAGCTCGACGAACCGCTCGTCGGCCCGCCCCCCGGGCGTCCACAGGCGTCGGTGGTAGTCGCGGGCCAGTTGGATGAAGGCGGGCGCGGACGACCACAGCGCGACCTGTTCGTCGCCCGACGGCTCGATCGGCTCCTCGCCCGACACGAACACGAGCGCGCCCGTGCGGTCGACCACGAGCGTCCGGTTGACGACCGGGCCGGCCGAGTGGCGGAGCTCGCAGAACGCCGCGAAGTGTTTCGCCGCGGCGAGCGTCGTCGGGTAGACCTCGGTGACGACCCGCACCTTGACGCCGCGCTCGGCGGCGTCGCGGAGCGCCCGGTCGACCCCGCCCTCGATCAGTCCCGAAAGGCCGGGCCCGCTCGTGCTCAGGAGGATGCGCCGCTCCGCGGTCCCGATCCGCTTGCGCAGGAAGCGACGGACCGTCTCCCGCCCCTCGAGCACGGCGAACTTGCGGGGGTCCCGCTCGTCGAGCTCGGTCCGGCTCTCTTCCCAGTCGGCCAGCACGCGGTCGCGGCTCTCCTCCAGCCGCCGCACCCGTTCCGAGGCGCGGTGAATGAACCGGTCCACCAGTTCCCCGGGGGGGAGCGCCTCGAACCGTTGCGGTCGGCTCGTGGTCGCCCGGAGGAGGCCCTCCTGCGAGAGCAGCTTGATCGTGCGGTACGCCTCGACCCGATGGAGCGCCGACAGGCGCGCGAGCTCGCTCGCGGTCTGCGGACCGGCGCGGCAGGCCGCCAGGTAGACCCGGGCGCCTTTCTCCGGGATGCCGTGCTCGCCGAGGAGGTCGAGCAGGCCAGAACCGGGCCGCCCCACGTCTCCGAAAGGCCCGCGCCCGATAAAAGCCCCAAGGGGGCGGCGCGCGCGCCGCCGAAAGGGCCCTTACAGCGCCGCCTGGAAGTCCTCGATCGAGAGCGGGTACTCGACCTCGGCGCCGCCGGCCCGCGCCCGCAGCACCTCGCGCGCGAGCAGCCAGTAGACGGTCGCAAGCGCCACCCGGCCCTTGTTGTTCGCCGGGATGACCAGGTCGACGTTGCGCGTCTCGTTGTTCACGTCGCAGAGCCCGACGACCGGGATCCCGATCGAGACGGCCTCGCTGAGCGCCTGCTGGTCGGTCGCCGGGTCGGTGACGACCAGGACCTTCGGTTCGAAGTACTCGACGAGGTTGGGGTTCGTGAGGCAGCCCGGGACGAACCGCTCGGCGAACGACACCGCGCCGATCGTCTTCGCGAAGATGCGGACCGGCTTCTGGCCGTACTGCCGCTGCGAGACAGCAAGGATCTTCTCGGCCGGGATGCGGGCGAGGAACTTCGCCGCGAGCCGGATGCGGCGGTCGGTCTCCTTGACGTCGAGGACGTGGAGGCCGTCGAACCGCACCTTGTAGACGAAGCGGCGCATCGACGCCGACTTCTGCTGGGTCCCGATGTGGACCCCCGACGTGAGGTAGGTGTCCTCCGGGATCAGGAGGTCCCCCGGGCGGATGTCCTGGGCGTCGCTCGCGGTCGGCGTCTCCTGGACCATCGTCTCGTCGTCGGGCATCGGTTCCTATCGGGGCGTGGCGCGGCCGAGCCGCAGGAGTTCATTTAGCTTTGCCACCCGTTCCCCCCCGAGGACCCCGCATTTCAGGGCCCGCGCCCCCGTCCCGACCGCGACGTGGGCAAGCCATCCCTCGGGCACCTCCCCGGAGCGGTGGGACGTGACCGTCGCGAGGCCGCTCACCCGGGCCAGGTCGACCGTCGCGAACGTGTCGGTCAGGGTGCCGACCTGGTTGACCTTGATCAGGACCGAGTTCGCCGCGCCGACCCGGATGCCGTGCCGCAGCCGCTCGACGTGCGTGGTGAAAATGTCGTCCCCGACGACGAGGGCCTTCGACCCGACCTGCCGATTCAGCTCGGCGAACGCCTCGAACGCCTCCTGGTCGAACGGGTCCTCCACGTACTTCAGGCCGTACTTGTCGACGAGCTTCGCGACGAACCCGACCTGGCCGGCCGAGTCGAGGGTCTGCTCCTTGTACCGGTAGCGCCCGTCGTGGAAGAACTCGCTCGCCGCCAGGTCGAGCCCCGGGTGGACGGGCAGCTTCAGCTCGTCGCGCGCGGTCGCGCAGGCGGTCGCGAGGATCTCGATCGCCTCGACGTTCCCGACGCCGGCGACCCACCCCCCCTCGTCGCCGCGGCCGAGCGCCCGGTCCGGGAACTTTCGCTCCAGCGCCGCGCCGATCAATTGGTGGACCCGAACGGCCGCCCGCACCGAGTCCTCGGGTCGGGGGGCCTCGGAGAACGCGATGAACTCCTGGATGTCCGGTCCGCCAATCGCGTGCCGGCCGCCGTTCATGCAGTTCCCGACGATCGCGGGGAACGCACGGCCGTCGACCCCCGGCCGGGCGAGCACCGACCAGAGCGGACGCCCGGTCTCCTCGGCGTGCGCGATCGCGCACGCCACCGAAGCGGCGGTGGCGGAGTTGCCCCCGATCCCCGTGAAGTTCGGCGTACCGTCCGCGGCGTGCAGCGCCGCGTCGACCGCCGCCTGGTCTCCGGCGTCCAATCCGTTCAGCGCGGGGGCGCCGCGGGCCCGGAACGCGGTCAGCGCGGCCGGAACGCCCCCCTCGGGGAACGCCGCGACCTCGGTCGCACCCGTGCTCGCGCCGCTCGGGGCCCCGGCGCGTCCGGACGCGCCGGAGTCGAGTCGGACGGTCACTTCGACCGTGAGCTTCCCGCGACTGTCGTACAACGGCTCGATCTCGGTCGAAACGATGCGACTCATGGACCCTCCACGAACTCCACCAGCACGCCTCCGAACGCCGAAGGATGCGCGAACCCGACCCGTCGGCCGCGGGCGCCGGGTCGGGCGGATCGGTCGACCACGCGACCCCCCCGGGCGACCACGCCCGCGAGCGCCGCGTCGACGTTGGGAACGTGATAGGCGAGGTGGTGCACCCCTTCGCCCCGCGCTTCGAGGAACTTCGCGACCGGCGACTCGGCCTCGGTCGGCTCGAGCAGCTCGACGTGGGTCGCTCCGGCGCTCAGGAACGCCACGCGCACGCGGTTCGACGGGACGACCTCGGGGGGTGCCTCGGGCGGGCCGAGGAGCGGCGCCCAGCGGGCGACCGCCGACGGGAGGTCGCGGACCGCGATTCCGATGTGGTCGACGTCCATCCGGCCCCTCCTAGAACGCCCGCGACGGCGTCTGTTCGCCGAAGAGGGTCCGCCAGACGTCGGCGACCTCGCCCAAGGTCGCGCCGGCCGAAACGGCAGCGAGGACGAGCGGCATCACGTTCGACCCCGACCGGGTCCCCGCCTCCAGGGCGGCGAGCCGGTCGCGGCAGCGGGCCGCGCTCCGCCGCGACCGCCACCGGCGGACGGCGGCGACCTCGGCGCGTTCGTGCACGTCGGTGATCCGTTCGACGCGGACGCCGCGCCCGTCGGTCGCCGGAAAGAGCGTGAACTCCGCGTTCCCCTCCGTGAAGTCGTTGACGCCGACCACCACCTCTTCCTTCCGCTCGCGGGCGCGCGCGACCCGGTACGCCTCCTGGGCGATCTCGGACGCCATGAAGCCGCGGTCGACCGCCGCGAGGGCGCCCCCCAGCGCGTCGATCCGCGCGAGGTACTCGGTCGCGCCGCGCTCGACCTCGTCGGTGAGGTACTCGATCTCGTACGCCCCGCCGAGCGGGTCGACCGTGCTCGCCACGCCCGACTCCTCGGCCAGGATCTGCTGGGTGCGGAGCGCGAGGCGCGCGGACGACTCGGTCGGGAGGCCAAGCGCCTCGTCCAGCGAGTTCGTGTGCAGCGACTGCGTCCCTCCGAGGACCGCGGAGAGGGCCTCGAGCGTCGTCCGTACGACGTTGAGCTCGGGCTGCTGGGCCGTCAGGCTCGAGCCGGCCGTCTGGGTGTGGAACCGCAGCTGCATCGCCCGCCCGCTCTTCGCGCCGAACCGGTCGCGCACGATCTTCGCCCAGAGTCGCCGCGCGGCGCGGTACTTTCCGATCTCTTCGAGAAAGTTGCGGTCGGCGGAGAAGAAGAACGAGAGGCGGGGGAGGAACTCGTCCAGGTCGAGCCCGCGGGCGCGGACCGCGTCGACGTACGCGATCGCGTTCGCGAGCGTGAACGCGACCTCCTGGACGGCGGTCGCGCCCGCCTCGCGCATGTGGTAGCCCGAGACCGAGATGTAGTTCCACTGCGGCATCTCGCGGGTCGCGAACTCGATCAGGTCGACCGCGAGACGGAGGGACGCGGCGGCCGGATAGATGTACGTGCCGCGCGCGATGTACTCCTTCAGGATGTCGTTCTGGACGGTGCCGCCGAGCCGCGCGCGGGGCACCCCGTTCTCCTCGGCGACCGCGACCAGGAACGCCGTCAGGATCGGCGCCGTCGCGTTGATCGTCATCGAGACGGTGGCGCGGTCGAGCCTGATCCCGCGAAAGAGCGTACGCATCGCGCCGAGCGACGAAACGGGCACGCCGCACCGCCCGACCTCGCCCTGCGCGCGCGGGTGGTCCGGGTCGTAGCCGTTCTGGGTCGGGAGGTCGAACGCGACGGAGAGCCCCGTCTGGCCCCCATTCATCAGAAAGTGGAACCGCGCGTTCGTGGCCGCCGCGCTCCCGAACCCCGAGTACTGGCGGAACGTCCACAGGCGCCCCCGGTACATCGTCGGCTGGATGCCGCGGGTGTACGGCGCGACGCCGGGAAACCCGACCTTCTCGAGGAACGCGTCGTCCGGGTCATCCGGGGGTCCGACCAGGAGCGGGACCTTCCCGCCGTCGACCTTCGGCCCGATCGCGGCCCGCGCGTCCGACTCCCACCGCGCGCGGTCGGCGGCCGGGGGCCGGGCCGCCCGCGACTTCGCCATCGGCCGTAGGACCGGCGCGCGCTATTAATCGACTTCGCGGCCGCCGAGGAGCGGCCAGAGCGCCGTGAGGTCCAGCTCGGCCCACGCGACCGGCACCGGCACGCCGAGATCGGTGAGCACTTTCGGGTGGACCTCGCCGACCTCCGCGACCACCTCGCCCGCGACCCGGACCCGCGCGGCCCGTCCCGGGATCGTCGCGGGCAGCTCGACCGGCTCCCGCACCGAACCGACGTCGAGGAGCCGGAGGACGTAGTCCGCGAGCGCGGCCGCGTCGGCGAATCCGGCCGACTCCGACGCGAGGAGCCCCCCCGCGTGATACCGTGTCTCCGCCCCGGACTCCGCGTCCGTCGACCGCCGTACCACCGGCCCGACCTCGGCGAACCGCTGGGGGTAGCCGTGCCGCGTGTTCCGGCCGAGCACGACCAAGTGCGAGGCGAAGAGACGGTCCCGAACGAACGCGAACTCCGCGGAGACGGGGTTGCGGAGCGGGATCGGGCCCTCCCCGACCCGGGCCGCCGCGACGTCCGAGACGAGCAGGCCCGTGTTCGGCTGAGCGTACCCGAGTCCGAGGAACCAGTCGGCGACGCGGCGGCGGAATCGGATCTCGGGGGAGCGCCGGCCCCGGGTGCCGCTCATCGGAAGCCGCCCGTCGGACGGACGGATGCCGCCCGACAGGACGACCTCCTCGACCGCGTCGATCGGCGTGACGAGGTCCGGCCGCCACGGCGGAGCCTCGACCGTCCAGCCCCCCGAGTGCGGTCGGAACCCCAGTCGGGCGCGCGCGAGACGACGCTCGACCTCCGGACCGGGCACGACGTCCCCCCACGCGGCGTGCACGAGGGCCGCCGACAGACGGACCGGATGCGGGGCGACCGCGCGGCGGCCGTCGGAGCGCGCGTCCCCGGGCCCGACGACAGGCAGCGGACGCACGGACCAGCCGCGCGCGACGAACGGGGCGAGCAGGAGCCCGAGCGACTCGCGGACCGGGCGCTCCGCGGTGCCGGTCGACTCGAGGAGGAGGTCGCGGTCGCCGACCCGGGCCTCGCCCGCGCCCCGACTGTTGAGGACCGGCGGCAGGCTCAGGACGGCGCCGTGCGCGTCAACCAGCGCGAGGCCGGCGTCCCCCACCCGTCCGAGCGCGCCGTACCGCTCGGCCATCGGATGGTCGCGGTAGAACACGGCCGCCGTCACCTCGGCGACGCCGTCCAGGGGGACGAACCGGAGCCGGTCGAGCGGCTCGAGCGCATACCGGACCGGGAAGGCGAACCGATCGACCGGGTAGATCCCGAGGCTCGCCGCCCGCCGGTCCCGGCCGATGCTCGCGTGGACGATCTCCTGGAAGCGGACGGCCTCGGCGAGCAGCCCCGCATCCAGCGCCCCGCCGCGCGGCGCCGAGAGCAGCGCACCGGCGAGGTGGGGGCGGAGAGGGACGACGCTCGGGTCGACCTCCAGTCGCGTCGTGGGGGACGGCTCCGGGCCCGCGGGGGGTGTCACGAGGCCGACGTCCGACTCGACCTCGCCCTGGAGGTAGAGCGCGAGGCCGCCCTCCGACAGGAGGTCCAACCGGTCCGGCGTGACCGACACCGTCCACGCGTCCGGCGTGCGGTCCTCGACCTCCGCCTTCGACGCGAACAGTAGATCGTCGAGCGCGCGATCCGAGAGCGGGGCCCGGAGGAGCTCGAGGACCCGCGACGGGACGAGCGTGCTCTGCGGCATCTAGTCCGTCCCTCCCGTCAATTCGGCGAGGTCTTCGACGAACAGGTCGCGGATGTCGTTCTTGCCGAGCGCCACCATCGCGAGACGGGTGATGCCGGCCCCCCAGGCGATGACCGGCACCTCCACGCCGAGCGGGCGGAGCACCTCGGGGCGCAACAGGCCGCCGGGGAACACCTCCATCCAGCCGAGGCGCGGGTGGCGGACGTACCCTTCGATCGACGGCTCGGTGAACGGGAAGTAGCTCGGCCGGATCTTGAGCTCCGGAATCCCGATCGCGTGCGCGAGCGTCTGGAACAGTCCGACCAGGTCCCGAAGCGAGATACCGGCCTGCCCCGCGATCCCCTCGCACTGCCCGAACTCGAGGTGGTGGCGCGCGTCCAACTCCTCGCGGCGGAAGTTCCGGTCGACCGAGAACATCCGGAACGGCGGCGTCGGGTGCCGCGCGAGGTACCGCGCCGAGACCGCGGTCGTCTGCGACCGCAGCACCGGACGGGCCGCGATCGCGGGGTCGTACTGGGCCGTCCAACCGGGTCCCAGGGGCTCGGACTCGCCGGGGAGGGCCCGGCCTTCGTGCGCCGCCGCGACGCGGGCGAGGAGCTCGGCCGAGGGCAGGCGGCCCGAGATCCCCTCGAGCGAGAGCGCGTCGTGGATCGACCGCGCGGGGTGGTCCTGCGGCATGAACAACACGTCGTTGTTCCAGAACTCGGTCTCGAGGAGCGGTCCCTCGGACTGCTCGAACCCGAGGCCCACCAGGATCTCCTCGAACTCCTCGAGCCAGGCGACGTACGGGTTCGGCCGCGCGCCGGTGACGAACGGCACGGGGGCCCGCACGTCGTACGGCCGGAACGCCTGAGTGGACCACGCGCCGGACGCGAGGAGGCGGGGCGAGAGCGCCCCCAGGAGAGACTCCGACGTCGCCTCGAGCGGCAGACGCCGCCCTTCTTCGGAGGGCGACCACGCCTTGCGGGAACGGCGGTCGGTCCGGACGAGCCCCCGTCGTTCGAGCGCCTGGTACACGGCGCCGTCGAGCTCCTCCTCGCCGTTCGCCACCTGCTTGAGGACGACCTCCTCGGGGAGGAGCCCGTCGGGCGGCGCCGCGCCATCCTTCCACCGGAACGGGAGCCCGTCGGCGAGGAGCCCCCGGCGTCGGAGGATGCCGATCGCCGCCGAGCGCTCTTCCTCCGCGATCCCTTCCGCGGCGGCTTCCTCGGGGGTGAGCGCCCCCCGTCGGCGCAACGCGTCCAGGAACCGGCGTTCGGGAAGGCCGGAGGCGATCGCCGCGTCGCCGCGCGGGGTGAGCCGGCGGGTCGACTCGTGGCTCTCCTCGACGACGACGAGGTGCTTCGACTTGAGGCGCTGGAGGCTCCCGCGGACCGCGTCCGGTGGGAGGCCGAGTTCGCCCGCCAGCTCCTCCTCGTCGACCGGGAGGTCGGTGAGGGCACGCAACACCGCCAGCACCGAACGCTCGGGCCCCGAGAGGGTCACCGGGGCCGCACCGTCCGGAGCATCGTCCGATGCGCCGGGCACGCCGGCGGAGAGAGGTCGCGGATTATGAACTTGACCGCGCGGACGCGCGGGAAGGGGTTCGGGCCGGCGGTTGGTTCGACCGACCGGCGCGACTAGCTCGACGCGACGGCCCGGGAGACCGCGCGCGTCGCGGGCTCGATCAGGAGGAGCACCCCCGCCACGAGGGCGAGGATCCCGCCGACCAGCGTCGCGACGTTCAGCCCGCCCGCGCTCACGACCCAGGAGACGACCGCGAGGACGACGAGGAGCACCCCGCACGTCCCGGCCCGGTCGCTCCAGCCGCGGCTCGCGAGGTGGGCGAACAGGAGCACGAGGGCCCCGATCACGCCGAGCGCGACGGCCGTCCCGACGCCTGCGATCGCCCCGAAGACGTGGCCGGTCACGGCGTCGGCCAGGCCGAACGCCAGGGAGACCACGCCGCCGACGATCAGGAGCAGCCCCCCCGCGAGCCCGAGCCCGTGGGCGAGCGTCCGCTCGTTTGGATTCACCATTGGTTTCTCACCTCCTGTGTGTTCGCTCCGCCCCGAGAAGCCCCCCTGCGAGGGGGGACCGGGGCGGGCCTTACCGAGCGAAGGTCGGGCCCATCCTACTTGAAGGAACGTCCCGCGCTTCGCGGAATTCGTCTTCGGATTCGGCGATTGCCGCATCGCGCCGGGTTTCGTTCCACGATTGTCGTTCGGGCCAAGGGCCGCGGGCCGCGGGAGACTCAGCGCCCGGAGCCCATGTCGAACGGTTCGGGGTCGGCGGGGCCCGGTGGAGCTTCCGCCGGTGGAGTCGCCGTCGGCTCGACCGGCGCGGCCGCAGGCGACGCCGGCGGTCCGGCGGCCGGTACCGAGGGAGCCGCGACCGGGGCGTTCGCGCCCGCCGGCGGCGCCGGGGCGGAAGCGACGGACGGGCGCCGCGGAGGTCGGCGACCGAGCACGCCCCCCAGCGCGATCGCGAGCCCCATGATCACGACGAAGCCGAGGATGCTGTACGGCATCTCCCCCAGGAAACCGAGCGCCGGTACGAGCCCGAGCAGGTTCACCGCGAGCGTCGTCGAGCTCTGGCCGTAGAGGCCGTCCGAGGTGACGGTCACGGTCGCGATGGCGTGGGACCCCAGGTAGCACGCCGGCACCGCGAGGCTCGCGGTCGCGACGCCCTGCGCGTTCGAAGAGACCGTGGCAGTCGCGAACCGCCCCACGCACGGCCCGACGGCGCTGTCGGCGTCGAGGTCGATCTCGGCGGGCACCCCGACCACCGGGGCGCCGCTCGTCCGGTTCGCGAGCGTCACCTGGATCGTTACGGTGCCGCCGGGGGCCACGGTCGCGGGCGAGGCGGTGACCGTGATGTTCACGAACGTCGCGGTGAGGTCTTCGTAGAGCAACAAGGCGCTCGGCGACCCCCACCCGGTCACGGCGTCCCAGCCGGTTGTCGCCGTCGCGACGCAGTTCGACCCCGAGGTGATGTCCATCAGCCCGATCCCGTTCTTTCCGGTCGACTGCTCTTCCGCGACCACGTAGATCCGCGGGTTGAGGAAGCCGAGCGACGTGCCCGCGCGCGCGTCCATGGTGACGACGAGCCCGGCCCACAGCGGCGTAGCGAAGCTCGTCCCCGCGCCCTGGCCGGTCTGGCCGTCGAAGTAGAGGAAGTTCAGCGCGGCGGTGGCGGCGACGTCCGGCACCCCGCGATGCCCCTGCGCGGCGATGGTCGGGACGCTGGATTGCCAGGACGGAGTCGAGTAGTCCGACGAGAAGCCGCCGCCGCTGTCCACCCAGCCCGACTCCGAGAACCCCGTCACGGAACCGATCACGTTTCGGCTGAGCGAGACGTCCGTTCCCCCGACCGCGAGGACGTACGGCGAGGTCGAGGGGTACTCGGGGGCGGGCCCCCCGCTGCACGCTTTGGCGTCCCCGCCGGTATCGCCCGTCGCCGCGAGCAGGCTGATCCCTTCCTGGGTAGCGGTCGCGAACGCCGTCTCGAAGCCGGCGCTCAGGCCGGCGTCCGTCGACTCGGACGTGCCGAACGACATCGAGACCGCGCGGACGTCGGGGAGCGAGATCGCCTCGTTCAGCGCGTCGATCATCGACACGTCCGTCGGGGAGTAGCCGTTGGAGGACGGACCGTCCGGCGCGTAGACGGCGTCGAGCGTCGCCCCCGGCGCCATCGAGCCCGACCACTCCATGTCGAGGGTCAGCTCGCGGGGCGCGCCGCTCGGGTCGTTCGGGGCGCCGGCGGACGGCGCGGGCGCCCCGTCGACGGGGTACGCATTCCAGTGGACCGCCGGGAACGAGGACGGATAGTACGAGGAGAAGAACGTCGAGATGTCCGACGGGGCGTAGCCGTCCCCCCATAGCAGGAGCGCGATCGCCTCCCCGCTCGGGAACTGGGCGGCCCCGCCCGAGACGTTGTAGAGGCTCGAGAGGTCGTAGATCTGCCGGGCGATCGCCGGCGTTACCATGTCCGTCGCGGACGCGGCCGGCGACGTGGGGACGAGCGGGAGCGAGAAGGAGTCCATTCCGGTCGACAGCCCCGAGATCCCGACGATCTCGTTCTCGAGACCGACGGGGAGAGTGGGCGACGCGGCCGGGAACGTCACGGTGCGCCCGTCCCACTCGCCCGACTCGAGGCGGGTGCCGAACGCCCGGTCGAGCGCCGCGGCGCTTCCCGAGACCGTCAACGAAAGCCGATCGGAAGCCGTGTGCACGACCGTCAGCCCGTCGGCGACGAAGTACGCCTCGGCGGCGGCGTACGCCGCGACCGGGAGCCCCCAGCGGCTCGCCACCTGGGTGGACGTCAAGGGCGCGGCGCCGGCGGACGGCGTCGCGAAGAACGATGGGTCGCGGGCCGCGAACGTGATTGCGACCAGCGCGGAACCGGTGTACACGAGGGGATCCGACACCTCGCCGGGCACGGCGGAACTGTACCCGGCCCGTTGGGCGAACGAGCCGCCGTAGAACGACGGAAACCCGTCCACCGACGGAGCTCCGGTCGCGACGGTCGGCGCCGGCGCCCCGACCGGCGCGGCCAGCGTCACGCCGGGTAGCGTCGGGATCGCGACGACGAGGGCGAGGGCGAGCAGGCCCCAAAAGCGCGCCCGCCGCGCCGTCCGCCCGTCCATCTCAGGGCTCGAAGCTCGGCCCCCTCGGAAATAGATTGGCCCCGTTCCGGGGGGCTAGCTTCGGATGGGCGCGGTGTACCCTGGGGGCAGGTGGAACGTGCCCGTCCCGCCGAACGGCTCGGGGCGTGGGCTCGCGTCGGCGTGGCGAAGGCCGGAGAGGTAGGCGTCGATCGCCTCGGCCGCTTCGGTGGCGGTCCCCATCGCGTACACGACCGATCGGCCGCCGGCGGCGAAGATTCCCGGGACGGCCGTCGCGAACCGGGGCAAGCGACCTTCCGGCCATCCGCCGGACGCGATCCGGAGGTCGAGCGCGGGGTCGATCCCCTCCAGGTCGGCCTTCTGACCGACCGCGACGATCACGGTGTCGCACGGGAGGACCTCGGTGCCGCCCGGGACCGGGACGGGCGCGCGGCGGCCCCCGGCGTCGGGCGCTCCGAGCTCCATCGTCTGGATCTCGAGGCCGGTGACGTGGTCCGTCCCGACGATGCGCAGGGGGGCTCGGAGGAACAGGAAGCGGATCCCTTCCGCCTCGGCGCCGTGCACCTCTTCCGGGTCGGCCGGCATCTCGTCCTTCGTCCGCCGGTAGACGAGGGTCACGTGGCCGCCGTTCGACTTCCGCAGCGCGCTGCGGACCGAGTCCATCGCGACGTCACCTCCCCCGACCACGACGACCTCCGTCCCGACCGTCACCGGGCGGCCCGCGTTCAGCTCCTTCAGGAACTCGAGCGCCGGCACGACGCCCGGTAGCTCTTCGCCCGGGACGCCGAGCGTCCGGTGCGTCGACGTGCCGACCGACACGAACACCGCCTGGTACCCCTCCGCGAGCAACGACGCGAACGGGCGGTCGCGGCCGACCTTCGTGCCGGTAACGAGCGTCACGTCCAGGTCCCGGAACCGCGCCATGTCGACCTGGAGGTCGGCGTCCGTCATCCGGTACGCCGGGATCGTCTGGGCGAGGCCCCCGACGCGGCCCTCCGTCTCGAACACCGTGACGGAGTAGCCCCGCACCCCAAGCTCCCACGCCGCCATCAGCCCCGCGGGGCCGCCGCCGACGACCGCCACCCGCTGGTGCTTCGGTGCGCTCGGGACGTACGCGAGGTCGCTCGACCCGTAGTCGAGCGCCGCGCGCTTCAATTGGCGGATCGCGATCGGGACGCCCTTCTTCGTGATCACGCACGACTCCTCGCAGTAGTGGTAGCAGACCTTGCAGAGGGTGGTCGAGAGCGGGTTCTCCCGCAGCGTCACCTTCGCCGCGCCGTTCCAGTCCTCGATCGCGATCAGACGGATGTACTCGCGGCAGTCCTGCGAGATCGGGCACGCCTCAACGCACCAGGGACGGCGGCACTGGATGCACCGCTTCGCCTCGAGGACCGCCTCCTCCTTCGAGTACGCGTGGAGCACCTCGCGGAAATCCTTCGTCCGCTCGGCGACCGGCTCCTCCGGGACCGGGACGCGCACCGGGTTGAGCTTGGGGGGGGTCGGTTTCGGAGGGGACGCGGCGATGCCGGCCATCACGCACCACCGATTTGACCTCGGCGCGCCGATATGACCCTTGCCCCGGCGGGCCGCGAACGAGCGCGCACACCACGACTTATAGACGTGCCGCGCTAGCACCTCGGGACGCTCGGAGGGGTGGCCCCATGGTGCTCGATTCGCTGGGGAAATCGCTCCGCGGGGTCCTCCAGAAGATCGCCCGCGGCGGCGCGGTCGACGAGGCGCTCCTCTCGGAGGTCGTCCGCGACATCCAGCGGGCGCTCCTCCAGGCCGACGTCAACGTCCAGCTGACGCTCGAACTGACCCAGCGGGTCCGCCGACGGGCGACGCAAGAGAAACCCCCGGCCGGCGCGAGCCTGCGGGACTTCCTTGTCCGGATCATCTACGAGGAGATCCGCGGCATCCTCGGGAAGGACCGCGCGTTCGAGCTGAAGCCGCGCAAGGTCCTGCTCGCCGGGCTGTTCGGGCAGGGCAAGACGACCAGCGCCGGCAAGCTCGCGCGCTACTTCCAGAAGAAGGGGATCCGGGTCGGCCTGGTCGCGGCGGACGTCCACCGGCCGGCGGCGGTCGACCAGCTCGAGCAGCTCGCGAAGAAGGTCGGCGCGGAGTTCTACGCCAACCGCCAGGAGACCCGCGCCGAGGTGATCTGTCGGGAGGCGCTGGAGCGGTTCCCTCCGCACCTCGCCGTCATCGTCGACACCGCCGGTCGGAGCGGGCTCGACGCCGAGCTCATCGAGGAGCTGAAGCGCGTCCGCGCGGTCGTGCAACCGGATGAGGTCCTCCTGGTCCTCGACGCGGCGATGGGGCAGGCCGCGGGCCGGAGCGCCGAAGCGTTCCACAAGGCGGTCGGCCTCACCGGCGTCATCCTGACGAAGCTCGACGGCTCCGCGAAGGGCGGCGGCGCCCTCTCCGCCGTCGCGGTGAGCGGCGCGCCGATCCTGTTCATCGGGACCGGAGAGCACATGGACGAGTTCGAGCGGTTCGAGCCGACCCGGTTCGTCTCGCGCCTCCTCGGGATGGGCGACATCCAGACGCTGCTCGAACGGTTCGAGGAGCTCTCCAACAAGGAAGCGGCCGAGGAGGCCGCGAAGAACCTGATGGGGGGCCGGTTCACGCTGCGCGACATGCGCACGCAGCTCGACTCCATCGGCCAGATGGGCTCGATCTCGAAGCTGCTCTCGATGTTCCCCGCGTTCGGTGCCCAGAAGATGGACGAGAAGTCGGTCGACCAGACCCAGGCCCGCCTGCGGCGGTTCCGCGCGATCCTCGACTCGATGACGCCCGAGGAGCTCGACGACGCGGCGCTGATCAAGGCGGACCGCGTCCACCGCATCGCGCGGGGGAGCGGCCAGCGGCCGCAGGAGGTCCGCTCGCTCCTGAAGCAGTACGAGACGACGCGCAAGGCGGCGCACGGGCTCGTGTCCAACCGTCGGCTCCGGCGCCAGCTCGAGAAGCAGTTCGCGGGCGGCGAGGCCGCCCCCGAGTGACGGAGCGGCGCGCCGCATGTCCTACTGGGTCGTACTCGAAACGGTCGTCGGACTCCTGCTCCTCTTCTTCCTCCCCGGCTACGGACTGACGCGGGCCGTCTTCCCCGAGTGGCGCCTCCGCGGCCCCGGTCGACTGCGGCGCGCGGTCGAGACCGTCACGCTCTCGTTCGTCCTGAGCGTTGTCCTGACGGTCCTGGTCGGGTACGTCCTCCTGAGCGCGTCGCCGGGCGGGTTCCAGGCGAGCTGGAACGACCCGCTCCTCGAAGCGATCCTCGCCGCCGTCGCCGGGCTCGCGCTCCTGGTCGCCGCGATGGAAGGGGCGTTCGGTCGCCCCGGTCCGACCCCGCCCTCCCACGACGCGGCCGGGGCGGCGGAAGAGGGGGCGTGGGAGCTCTCCCGCGACCTCGAGCGGTTGATGCGGGAGGAGCGCCGGATCTCGAAGGCGCTCGCCGCCCCGAGCGTGGACGCGGACGAAGGGGCGCGCCTCCGCGCGCGCCTCGAACGGGTCCGGGCGGACTCCGCCGCGTTGCGGGCACGACGGGAGGCGGAGTATGCCCAATAGACGCCCGCCGCGGGGCGGACCGTACAAGATGGTCCTGATCCTGCGCGGCGAGATCCGTCTCACGGCCGGCAAGGCGGCGGTCCAGGCGGCCCACGCGGCCGTTCTCCTCGTACAGAAGGCCGAGGCGCGCCGGCTCGCGGCCCTCGCGCCCTGGCTCGCGGAAGGGCAGAAGAAGGTCGCGCTGACGGTCGAGACCCTGGACGAGATGAGCGCGGTCGAGCGCCGCGCCCGGGCGGCCGGCATCCCGACGGTGTGGGTGGAGGACGCGGGCTTTACCGAGGTCGCGCCCGGCACCCGGACCTGCCTCGGCCTGGGTCCCGCGACCGGCGCGGAGCTCGACCCGATCACCGGCGAGCTCGCGCTCCTCTGACCCGAGTCCGCCCGCGATGGCGGACGACGGAAGCTCCTCCGATCAATAGAAACACAAGACCCCAAGGGCCCGCAACCGCGGGCCCCCGGGGAGGGGAAAAGGTTCGCCCGATCGCACCTCGTCCGGCTTAGGACGACGGGGGCGACTGGCTGCTGCCGTCACCCTTGTTGTCGCTGCCCTGCCAGCTCTGCGGCGGGTTCCCCATCGGCGGCTTCCGGCGCGCGAACATGATCGCGAGCACCAGGAAGATCAACGCCAGGACCGCGAACACCCCGATCAGCGCGTAGGCGAGCGTGCCGAGGTAGTTCGAGTTCGTGGACGTACCGGTGGTGGTCGTCTGGCTCAGCGTGATCGCCGGCACCGGCACAGGGGCGCCGTTCACGGTGAACGTGCCGCCCGACGGCGAGGCGTACCAGCCGGACGGGGCGATGACCCCGAAGCTGTACGTCCCGTTCGCCAAGGCGACCTGGACCGTGTTCGCGCCGCTCGCCGGGGTCAACGTCTGGCCGTTCACCTGGACCGTCCAGCCCGACCCGCCGTTCACCGTGAAGGTGACCGTGTAGGTCGCGCCCGTGGTCGACTGGCTGATGACGACCACGACCGCCTGCGCGGCGCCCGCCACCAGGACCGAGCCCGACGCCGGACTCGCCGTGTAGCCCGCCGGGACCCCGACCGTGTAGGTCTGGGTGCCGTTCGGCAGGTTGAACGCGAGCGAGTTCGTGGTCGAGTTCATGGTGACGCCGTTGATCGTCACGCTCCAGGTCGATCCCGCGGGCAACGTGCCACCCTCGAAGAAGGTGACCGTGTACAGGGTCGGCGTGAAGGTGATCGGCTCATTGACGGCCGCGCCCGCCACCGTCGTCGTCCCGCTGGACGGCGAGATCGTGTAGCCCGACACCGCGGCGATGCTGAACGGATACGACCCGTTCGGCAGGGTGTACGAGATGGTGGTCGACGAACTCGTCTTCACGGTCCCGTTGAGGTTGACCTGCCACGTGAAGCTGCCCGTGAGGCCGCTCTCCGTGAAGGTCACCGTGTAGACTGCGTTCGAGAACGGCACCGCCACGTTGACGTTCGCCCCGTTGACGGTCACGCTGCCGGTGTTGGACGGTGGATACCATCCCGCCGGACCGGTGATCGTGTAGCCGTACGTCCCGTTCACCTGCGTGAACGAGATCGTCGTCCCGGTGGACGTCTGCGTGAAGCCGTTCAGGGTCACCGCCCAGGTCGACGACGCGGGCAAGCCCGACTCGGTGAAGTTCACCGCGTAGGTCGAGTACACCGCCGGCGTGTAGACGATGGTCGCGCTCGCGCCGGACGACGTCACCGTGACGTTGCCCGGGCCCGAGTTGGTGTAGCCGACGAGCGTTCCGGGCGTGTAGGCGTACGCCGCCGCCGGCACCGCGAACACCATGCTGGTCTGGTTGGTGCGCAATCCGCCGACTCCCGCCACCGACGCCGTCCAGTTCGTGCCCGAGACGATCCCCTGCTCGTTGAGGGTCAACGAGTAGGTCGTGCCCGAGAACGCCGTGAACGTCACCGCCGTGTTGACCGAGCTGCCCGCGACCGTGACCGTTCCCGTGACCGGGCTCGCGCCGTAGCCGGACACGAATCCGATCGTGTACGGCTCCGTCCCGTTGACCTGGCCCGCGAAGACGATCGTCGACGCGCTGGACGTCTGGGTCGAAGTCCCGAGCGTCACCGACCAGGTCGTACCGGCCGGCAGGCCCGACTCCGTGAAGTTCACGTCGAAGGCGTTCGACGCGTACCCCCAGTTGAACCACAGCTGGTCACCGCCGCCGCCGATCATCACGTTCGTGTTGATCGTGGCCGGGTTGATCCACGAGCCGTAGATCGACACACCGAGCGACTGGTCGAGCGACATGTACAGACCGAGCGTGTTCGCGATGTGCTCCGCCAGGTTGTAGTCGAGCGTCCGCTGCGGGATGTTCGTCTCCGTCGCGGCGGTCGTCAGCCAGGCGTTCATCACGTCGTACGCGATCCCCTGGCAGTCGTTCGGCAGCTGGCCGATGTTCGCCCAGTAGGTCAGGTTCGCCCAGTCCGGCGTCGCGTGGCCGCACGCGGTGACGTTGTTGTACGGGGCCTCGTTGGTCTGCTGCCAGACCGCGTCCACGAACGTGTACGTCGCGTTCGGGCCGTACATCGGGGCCACGTAGTCGGTGGGGTCCGGGTAGTCGGGAGCCCAGCCGTAGTTGTACATCGGCATGTTCCCGTAGCCCGGAGGCAGACCGACACCGCTCGCGATCGTGTTCGCCGGCTCGTCCAGCAGGTACGGCTGGAGCGAGTTGTTGGAGAACGTCTCGACGTTGGCGATCTCGAGGTTGATCGCGCTGTCCACCGAGAAGGCGCCCTGGAAGTTGATGATGGGGAACTTACAGGGGCTCGACGACGTACAGCCCGCGACCTCGGGGTCATACCACTGCGAGCTCGGGTTGTTGAGCTGGTACCACCACCAGGTCACGTTGCCCGTCTGGGTGGGGTTCGACGTCGGGTCCCCGCCCGGCCAGGAGATGTTCTGGGGGTAGTAGTTGCCCATGTTCAGCGGGATCATGCCGCCGTAGTTCTCGCCCAACTGGATCCCGTCTACCGTGAAGATCGTGTTGATGATCGTCTGGTAGGGGTACGAGTTGATCAAGAACTGCCGCAGCCCGACGTTGCTGAACCAGTCGCCCGGCACGTTCAGCTGGCCCGTCGTGTCGATCAGGTTCTCCGCCGCGACGCTGAAGTTCAGCTCGAACGGATAGAAGAAGATCGACAGCGTCGGGATGTTGGTCTGGATCCCGTACTTCCCCTCGTTCACGAGCTGAAGCACCGTGCCCAAGTGGGACGCGTCGACACCCGCGGTGTCGGCGTAACCCGCGATCAACTGCTGGAGGCCGACCGTGTCGTCAGGCTCCCAGTAGACGTTGACCGTCGCGTCGTACTGGCCCGGCTCGGGCAGGCAGCCCGGCTGGCCCGCGCAGCCCGTCGGGGCCGCGTACGCGGGGTTCGCCTGGAGGAAGTAGCCGACTCCGTTGTTGATCTCGTTGTTCGGGCTCGAGGAGTAGTACGGTCCCGAGCCGATCATCGTCCACTGGACCCCGGCCTGCGGCGAGGGGTAGTTGGTGATGGTCGAGCCTTCGACCGCGTCCCACGCGTACGGGCTCACGCTGGCGACGTAGTTCGTGAACGCCGACTGGCTCGTGCTCGTCGCGTTGCCCGGGAGCAGGCACGGCCCGTCCCCGTCCGTCGCGTTCGAGCCCAGCCAGCCCGGCAGGCCCGCGTTCAGGTAGGTGAAGGCACCGCACGGAACGACGCTGCCACCCATCGGGTCCGCGACCAGCTCGAGGAAGTACGGCCAGATCGTGCCGGACGCACCGACATCGAACGTGACGCAGCCGTTGGTCGCGAGCGAGATCGACGCGCTCGGACAGTACGCCGAGTCATTGACCAGGATCGCCGACAGGACGTGGTTCGGGGTGTTGTTGAACGGCGCGTGGATGCCGCCGTCCCAGCTCGAGTTCCCGCCCGGGATCAGGTCCTGGGTGTTGATCCAGCCGTTGTAGACACCGAACGGATTCGCGAACGCCATCGTCCGGTCGAAGCTGAACACGACGTCCGAGGGGTAGATCGGCCAGCTGTTGCCGGTCGACGGGTCGTAGAACCGCGCCGCCGAGTCGATCTCGAACGTGTAGTATTCGGGGGCGCCCGTCGTCGCGTTGTTGAAGACGAGGGTCGAACCGCCGAACTGGTTCTGGCACTCGAGGGAACCCGGGACGCACGTCGCGACTTCCGGAACGAACCCGTTCGGGGTCGGCACGGTGCTCGTGCCGTTGTACGCGATCAGCGTCTCGTAGGTGTTCCAAATCGGCTCCGCATTCACGGTGTAGTAGGCCGCCGCCGGGTCGACCGTGGTTCCGGCGCCCGTCGGTTCGTAGATGTCGAGGGTACCCGGGTGAGGTCCGCCGCCCGAGGCCGGCGTGGCCGCGGTGGCGGTCTGGGTAGTCGGCGTCGACGTCACCTGCACCGTCGGAGAGCTCGCCGACGCCGCCGGAGTCGCGGCGGAATTTCCGCCGGGCGACACGGCGCTCGCGGGAACAAAGCTCAGACAGAGCAGGGCGATTACGGCCATGATGGCGAAAGTCGCAACTCGCCCAATCCGGTTGGCTCTCATTCTCTAAACCCCTTATGCATTGGACCCGCGGGTCCAACCTTCGGCCGACCGAACGGGGCCCCCGATATAAACCTTACATTCTGGCGATTTCTCGATACGTATTCACGACGTCTAACACGCCCTCCGGAAGGGAATAAATCGACCGGAGAAAGTGATTCGTCGCGCGGACGGGTCCGATTTTTTCGACTGCCCGGCCGCGAGTCGTTTCGCCCGTTCGAATGAATAAATACTCCGAAACCTCCCGTGAGACGAGGGCGAGCCGATGAAGATGTGGATCTACATCGTGCGCCGACTGGTGCTGTTGATCCCCGTCATCATCGGGGTGATGACGATCACCTTCCTCCTGCTCAGCTCGCTCAGCGTTCAGCAGCAGATCATCGCCCACTTCGGCGAGCCGCCGCGACAGAACCCGACGGAGTACAACCAGTACTTACCGTGCCCCGGGAACCGGAGCCAGCAGTGCCTGAACCCGATCTACGTCAAACTCACGAAGCAACTCGGATTGAATCAACCTGCCCCTGTACAGTGGGGGTACTACCTGTACCGGAGCTTCACGTTCCAGTGGGGCACGGTCGCGAACCAGAGCACGGCCGGCCAGGCGATCCGCGTCGCCGAGGGTCAGCCCGTGGTGACGGTGCTCGGCTGGTTCCTTCCCTACACGTTGGAGTTAGCGGCGTTATCGCTCGCGATCATCCTCGCCGTCGCGCTCCCGTTGGGTAACCTCGCGGCGGTCAACCGGAACCGGCCCGTCGATCAGGTGGCGCGGGTGATGTCGTTCTCCGGATTCGCTTTGCCGGGTTTCCTGTTAAGCGCCCTCGTCTTGATGGGGACGGTTTTAGCGATCTCGTCGGTGACCGGGGCCGTCGTCCATACCCCGTGGTGCCCATCGGGGGAGGCGACTTGGCTCGAGTTCTGGGGCTCGTGGCCGTCGAACTCCTGCTTCCCCGGAGGTCAATATCCGTTGTGGATGCACGGAGGGTATCAGACCAGCCCGACCGGATTCCCCACGGTCGACGCCCTCCTCCACCACCAGTACTGGCTCGCGGCCGATTCGCTGCTCCGGATGGCGCTCCCCGCGCTCGTCATCGCGTTCGGCTCGGTCGCCATTCTGCTGCGGTTCGTCCGCAACAGCATGCTCGAAGTGATGAACCTCGACTTCGTGCGCACCGCGCGGGCCGAAGGGATCCCGGAACAGCGCGTGATCAAACGCCACGCGGGACGGAACTCGCTCAACGTCACCGTCACCGTGCTCGGCCTCACGTTCGCGTTCTTCATCGGCGGTTTTCCAATCATCGAGGACGTGTTCCACCTCCGGGGAGTGGGGTTGATGCTCCAGCTCGCCGCCAGTAGTTCGAACGGTTCGATCGATTTCGCGTTGGTCTTCGGTTCCACCCTCCTGTTCACGTTCATCGTCGTGATCGCGAACATCATCGTGGACGTGATCTACGCGTACCTGGACCCGAGGGTCCGGCTGGGGTGAGGGTCGATGAGCGGTACTCCCTCCGGAACGGCCCCCGCGGCGCCCGCACCGACCCCGCCCGCCGCCCCCGCCAAGAAGGCGGCGAAACCCGGACGCCGGCCGAACCCACGGATCGCCCAGTGGAAGCGCACCTGGTACTTCCTGCGACGGAACACGCTCGCCCTGGTCGGGCTCGGGATTATCCTCGCGCTGGTCGCGATGGCCCTCTACGCCGCGACCACCCCGCTCAACTACTACACCATGACCCAGTACTGCGCCACCAGCCAGACGAACCCGACGGCGTTCACCAGTACGGGAGTGGACCTGACCATCGTCCCGAGCCTGGACAACGGGACGTATTCGTACACCCTGTCGACGACCCAATTCGGCTTCGCCCCCTCGCCCTCGACCGGTAATTTCACTGTCAACGGCGCCGCGTTAACGGTCAACGTCACGTTCGTGGCCAAGCCGGCGTCGTTCCACAACGCCCCGGCCGCGTCGGTCGTACCGACGGCCGGCGCCGCCCCGCCGCCGTACTCGGTGGTCTTCCACGAGTCGGGCCTTCCGGCCGGCGCCTCCTGGAAGGTCACCGCCAGCGTCACGTCGGAGAACCAGTGCAAGGGGTCCCAGGTGTGCACCTACCTGCAAGGTTCCACCCCGCCCGGTCCGGGCTGCTACCAGGTGCCGTGCACGAGCGCCCAGGTCTGCTACCTCTCCGTGATCGCCCCGACGATCACCCTCAACCCGCCGACCGCGGGGCCGCTTCCGCTGGGAGCTCTGACGCTGAACCCCGCCGAACAGTACTTCTACAATACGTGGGACGGGCTGCTGCGCGGCTCCGACTGGTCGCTGATGATCTCCCTCTCGATCGTCGCCGGAGGGGCGATGATCGGGTTGTTCGTCGGCGCGATCTCCGGCGCCTTTGGCGGGGTCGTCGACGAGGCGATCATGCGGCTGGTCGATATCTTCCTGTCAATCCCGCAGATCCTCTTCGTGATCATCGTCATCGCCGTGATCACCCAACATCAGGGCGGCGTGTTCGGATTATCGGCGGCGAACACGCCGATCTTCCTCCTGATCGTCGGGTTCCTGGTCACGTGGTGGCCGTTCTACGCCCGCGTCGTGCGCGGCCAGGTCCTCGTCATCCGCGAGCAGAAGTACGTCGAGGCCGCCCGCGCGAGCGGCGCCGGCCGCGGCCGGATCATCCGCCGCCACATCATCCCGAACAGCATGTACCCGATCTTCATTCAGATGAGCCTGGACGTCGGGTCGATCCCGCTTTTGATCGGCGCCCTGATCTTCCTCGGGTTCCGCCTCTTCCAGAGCTCCTACTTCCCCGAGTGGGGGTCTGTCTCGGCGCTGTCGGTCATTCAGCTCCAGGGATTCCTGACGACTTGCCAGGTCGGGCAGTGCATCGTGCCGTGGTGGCAGTTCCTGTTCCCCGGCTTCGTACTGTTCATGTTCGCCATCAGCGTGAACTTCCTCTCCGACGGCCTGCGCGACGCCCTCGACCCGCGGCTGCGGAGGTAACCCGGAGGCATCGATGGCGATCAGCACCCCCCCCGGTGAGAGCCGGCCGTTGAGCGAAGTGCCGACGCCCGAGGCGCCGGCGCCCGAGGCGCCGCTCGCGCCTCCGGCCGACGAGGACCCGAGCCACCCGACGGTCCTGACGATCAAGGACCTCAAGACCTACTTCTTCACGTACGACGGCGTCGTCAAGGCGCTCGACGGCGTCTCGCTGTCGATCCGCGGCGGCGAGACGACCGGCCTGGTCGGAGAGACCGGCTGCGGGAAGAGCGTCACCGCCTTCTCTGTGACCCGGCTGATCGCGGACCCCCCCGGCCGCGTGATGAGCGGCGAGATCCGGTTCCGCGGTACGAACCTCCTTTGGGGGCTCGACAAGGAGGCGAAGTTCCTCCCGATCAAGGGGACGGACCGCGTGAAGGTGAAGCGGTCGTTCCGCCGGATCAAGGACGCCTCCGAGCGGATGTCCTCGGTCCGCGGCCGGTCGATCGCGACGATCTTCCAGGAGCCGACCCAGGCGATGAACCCCGTCTTCTCGATCTCCAACCAGCTCGGCGAGGTGCTGCTCCTCCACCGCGGCGTCCGCATCATCGACGAGATGCTCGCCGTGACCCCGCGCGCGGAGGGCGTCGGTCCGGCGATCGACGCGCTCCTCCAGGCCGCCGCGGCCGGGAAGCGCGAGGAGATGCGCGCGGCCGCGAACCAGCTGGGCGAGATCGTCCACGCGCCGTCGTTCGCGACCGAGGCGTACTACATCGCGCGCGCGGCCGGCCCGGCCGCGCTCGAGGCCGAGCCGAAGATCCGGCGCGCGCTGCGTCGGATCGAGAAGTACGCGTTCGTCGGCCAGCGGAACCCGAAGGGATTCCCCGAGGCGATCGCGGCGTTCGTCGCCGCGGCGCGCGCCAAGGACGACGCGCAGATCCGCGCGGCGGCCGCCCAGCTCGGCCAGGTGACGCGCTCCTCCCGCCTCGCCCGCGCGGCGGTCCAGATCGCGAAGTCGCCGTCCGTCGCTCCCGACCAGCTCGAGACCGAGATCCGCCGCTCGTTCGAGCGGGCGAACGCCCACGGGGCCCGACGGTACCTCCTGCACCGCCAGCGCCTGTTGCGGGTCGAGGACGACCTCCGCTCCACCTACTTCCGCGAGATGACGGAGGAGAAGCCGCTCTCCGGCGCGCGCCGCCGGCTGCGGGCGATCCGCCTGCGGGAGCGGTGGGGGCACTTCTACTACGGCATCCGCGGCGTGAAGGGCCGCGTCGAGAAGCCGTTGAACGACGAGCTGTTCTACCGGGTCGTCCGACTCCTCGAGGGGGTCTCGATCGCGAACCCCGTCCAGGTCGCCCGCGGCTACCCGCACGAGCTCTCGGGCGGGATGCTCCAGCGCGTGATGATCGCGATGGCTCTGTCGAGCGAGCCCGAGCTCTTGATCGCGGACGAGCCGACCACCGCGCTCGACGTGACCGTGCAGGCCCAGATCCTGGACCTGATAGTGGACCTGCAGTCCGAGTTCGGGTCGGCGGTCATCATCATCACCCACGACCTCGGCGTGGTGGCCGAGGTCGCCGACGACGTGCTTGTCATGTACGCCGGGCGAGTGGCGGAAAAGGGCAGCGCCAGCGACGTGTTCCGTCAGCCGGGGCATCCCTACGCCTGGGGCCTGCTCGGCTCCATGCCGCGGCTTGACGCGGCCCGGGTCGACCGGCTGCGTCCGATCCGCGGCACGCCGCCGAGCCTGATCAACGTGCCGTCGGGCTGCCCGTTCCACCCGCGCTGTTCGTACCCGTCGCAGGTAAGCGGCGACCGGTGCCGGACCGAGGTGCCGCCGCTGCGGGAGACCGGGCCCGCGCACCAGGTGGCTTGTCACCTGACGCTGTCCAAGCAGCAGCAGATCTGGGCGGAACTCTCGCAGCCCGCCCCCGCCGAGCCAGCCCCTGCCGATGACGGGACCGCCGAGACGGAGGCCGGCGAGAAAGCCGCCCAGACGGCCGCCGCCCAGTCGGCCACCGTCGGCGAGCCGGGTCAGGACGTTACCGAAGTAGAGGCACCATGACCGACGACCTGCTG
>JASHPZ010000018.1 GCA_030037815.1 Thermoplasmata archaeon
GTCGACGAGCGGAAGCGGCCGGGCCTCGACCGCCGCTCGCAGGAGATCTCGAAGGTGATCGCCGAGGCGCTCGAGTCGGTCGTGTTCGTCGAGGAGTTCCCCCGCACGAGCATCGACGTCTACATCGAGGTGCTGCAGGCCAACGCGGGGACCCGGTGCGCCGGGCTCACCGCGGCCTCGGTCGCCCTCGCGGACGCCGGGATCCCGATGGTCGACCTCCTGCCCGCGGTCGCGGTCGGGAAGGTCGCGGGCGCGATCGCGCTCGACCTGAAGAAGGAAGAGGACAACTTTGGTGAGGCGGACCTCCCGATGGCGCTCGTGCCGCAGTCGGGCCGCCTCGTGCTCCTCCAGATGGAGGGGCACATGACCGAGCCCGAGCTCGCGCAGGCGCTCGACTTGGGCGTCCAGGGCTGCCGCGCGATCTACGAGAAGATGAAGGCGGCGCTCCGCGACCGGTACGCGGTCGGGCCCGTCCCGGGAGGGGCCAGCGCATGAGCGAAGAGGTCACCGCCGAGATCCTGACGACCCACATCCTCGAGCTCGCCCAGGCGGGAAAGCGTCTCGACGGCCGCGGGGCCGACGAGTACCGCGCGGTCTCGCTCGAGCCCGGGTTCGTCGTCACCGCGGACGGGAGCGCGCTCGCCCGCATCGGCGACACCGCGGTCCTCGCGGGCGTGAAACTCGAGGTCGGGAAGCCGTTCCCGGACACCCCGAACGCGGGCGTCCTCACGACCAACGCGGAGCTCGTCCCCTTGTCGAGCCCGACGTTCGAGCCCGGCCCGCCGACGCCGCGCGCGATCGAAGTGTCGCGCGTGGTCGACCGTTCGATCCGGGCGGCCGAGACGATCGACCTGACGAAACTGTGCGTGACCCCCGGCGAGAAGAGCTGGGTCTGCTACGTCGACCTCCACGTGCTCGACCACGCGGGCAACCTGATCGACACCGCGCAGCTCGCGGCCGTCACCGCGCTCCACCACGCGATCGTCCCCGCGAAGCGGTTCGAGGTCGGCGAGGCGGACTACCCGCTCGCCGTCCAGCACACCCCGATCGAGTGCACGTTCGTCCGCCTCGGCGACACGATCGTGGTCGACCCGACGTTCGACGAGGAACTCGCCGCGCAGGGCCGGCTCACGGTCGCGACCGACGAGGTCAACCGCGTGGTGGCGATGCAGAAGGGTTTGGTCGGCGCCTTCTCGCCCGATGACGTCAAGGACTGCGTGCGCCGTGCGTTCCAGCACGGGGACCGGATGCGGGCGATCGCCCGCGGAGGCTCGCGATGAGCAAGCGCACGAAGAAGGTCGGCGTCACCGGTTGGATGGGCCCGCGGTACGGGATCCGGATCCGCCGGCGCGTCCTCGACATCGACCGGGCGCGCGAGAGCTTCGCCGCCTGCCCGCGCTGCTCGACCGTCACGCTCCAGCGGGTCGCGAGCGGGATCTACGAGTGCCGCCGCTGCGGCACGCGGTTCGCATCGAACGCCTACGTCTTCCAGGCGCCGCCCCCGATCACGCGGACCGAGAAGGACGCCGCCGCGGGCAACGCTTAAGCGGGCCCTCTTCCTCGAAACGGTGCGATGTTCCGCTGCATCCGGTGCGGGGAGGCGCTGCCCTCCGACGCGAACCTCTTCGGCGTCCGCTGCGACAACTGCGGCGGGAAGATCTTCACGAAGGAGCACCCGAACGTGAAGAAGGTCCTGAAGGCGCGCTAGGCGCCGACCCGTCGCCGCCCGACAACGGCTAAGGCCCCGCGGCCCGTCCGCCCCCCGTGGCGCGCCCGACCGTCACCTTCCTGGGCGGCGTCCGCGAGATCGGCGGGAACAAGATCCTCATCGAGGACGGACCGGACCGGATCCTGTTCGACTTCGGCCCGTCGTTCTCGCCCCGCTTCGAGGAGTACTACGTCGACTACCTCCAGCCGCGGTCGACCGCGCCGGTGAAGGACCTCCTCGAGTTCGGGCTGATCCCGCGGGTCGAGGGCCTCTACAGCCGCGAGGCGCTGGGGGACGCCGACCTCGCGTGGCGGCCGCCCGAGATCTCGGGCCTGTTCGTCAGCCACGCCCACGCCGACCACGCGGGGTACCTCCGGTACGTCGACCCGGAGATCCCGGTCCACGTCGGCACCGGCACGAAGACGCTCCTGGACGCGATCGAAGGGTCGACCGCGATGCACTACGGCGACCACGCCTGGCGCCCGTTCCAAGACCGCGTCCCGATCCGGATCGGGCACCTCGAGGTGGTGCCGTACCCCGTGGACCACTCGATCCCGTTCGCCTACGGCTTCCTCGTCCGCACCCGCGAGGGCACGCTCGTCTACACCGGCGACTTCCGCCACCACGGCCCCCGCGCGCCGGACACCCACGCGTTCCTCGAGGCCGCGGCCGCCGCGTCGCCCGCCGCGCTCCTGATCGAGGGGACGCGCGCCGGCGCGGACCGGCGGCGGAACCTCTCGGAGGAGGGGGTCCGGGCGGGGGTGGACGGGCTCCTCGCCGACCGGTCGACCCTCGCGCTCGCGTGCACCTACCCGCGCGACGTCGACCGGCTGACGACCCTCCACCGCGCCGCGGCCGAGGCCGACCGCACGCTGGTCGTGTCGCTCCGGACGGCCCACCTCCTCGCGACCATCGCGCCCCACTTTCCCGCCGGCGCGATCCCGGTGCCGGGGACGACCGACGGGGTCTCCGTCTACGGGCGGAAGAAGAAGCGGTACTACAACTGGGAGAAGCCGTTCCTCGACGACGCGATCGAGTCCGCCGAGGTCGCGCGGCACGGGGCGCGGTACCTCCTCGCGCTCGACCTGATGAACTTCCCGGAATTGATCGACCTGCGCCCCCCGCGCGGCAGTCCGTTCGTCCACTCGATGAGCGAGCCGTTCAGCGAGGACGACGTCGACGACCGGGTGATGCACAACTGGCTCGACCACTTCGGCCTCGAGTTCCACCAGATGCACGCGAGCGGGCACGCGTCCGGCCCGGAGCTCCTCGAGATCGTCCGCTCGGTCGGCGCCCGCACGGTCTACCCGATCCACACGGAGCACCCCGAGGCGTTCGACGCCGCGGGCGCCTCCGTCCGTCCGCCGGAGCTCGCGACCCGCTACGCGATCGGGACGTGAGCCGGTCGCGCCGGCGCACCCCCGGATTTCGCGAGAACGATTAAGGCGCGGGCCCGCCTCGGCGGGTCGGATGGAGGAGCGCCTCCCGACCGGCATCGCCTCCGTCGACCGGCTCCTCGGCGGAGGGCTCGACACGGACGCCGTCACCGAACTCTACGGCGAGGGCGGGAGCGGCAAGACGCTCTTCTGCCTCGAGGTCGCGGTCCGGGTCGCGCGCGCGGGCCGCTGGGTGTTCTACATCGACACCGAGGGCGTCAGCGTCGACCGCCTCCGGGCGATGGCCGGGGACGAGCTCGAGTCGCTCCTCCAGCGGTTCCTCCTCGCGACCCCGAAGTCGCTCGACGAGGAGGCGTCCGCGGTCCGGACCGCGTGCGCCCTCGCGCGGGACGGGAAGCGGCCGGTCGGGCTGATCGTGGTCGACTCGGCGACGTTCTACTACCGGCTCTCGCTCTCGGGCGACGACGAGGACGACGCCCGCCAGACGCTGTCGATCGCGGTCGCCGACCTGGTCGCGACCGCCCTCGCGGTGGACGTGCCGGTGGTCGTCACGAACCAGGTGTGGCGGAGCCAGCGCGCCGGCACGCTCGAGCCGCTCGGGGGCTCGTTCCTGAACCACGCGGCGAAGACGATCCTCCGGTTCGACCGCCTGACGGGGCCGCGCCGCCGCGTCGTCCTCGTGAAGCACCGGTCCCGCCCGGAAGGGTCGGTCGAGTTCCGCATCACCCCGACGGGGCTCGAGTCGATCGGCCCCGGTTGAAACGCCATAAATCCCCGGACGCATGGGGCCCGACGTGAGCGCGCCCGTCGAGTACGCCGAGGTCACGACCCCGATCGGCACGTTCCGGATCACCTACCAGGGCCAGGTCGTCCAGGTGGTCGACCTGCTCGAGACGGGCCAGGACGCGCGCGCGGCCCCGTCCGAGGCGGTCCGCCGCAAGCCTCCCTTCCTCGCGGGGAGCCCGCCGAAGCAGCTGCAGGAGTACTTCCGCGGCGACCGGGCGGAGTTCACCGTCGACGTCGCCCCCTTGTCGGAGTCGGAGTTCGACCAGAAGGTCTGGTCGGCGCTCCGGACCGTCTCCGCCGGCCACACGACCACCTACGGGGCGCTCGCCCGCCAGGCGGGCTACGGGGGGTCCGCCCGCGCGGTCGGCGGCTCGATGCACCGCAACCCGATCCCGATCGTCATCCCCTGCCACCGGGTCGTCGGACACGGCGGGGAGATCACCGGCTTCGGCCTCGGGCTGTGGCGGAAAAAGTGGCTCCTCGAGCACGAGGGCGCCTGGCCGCTCAAGTCCCGCTCGGCGGAGGGGCCGCGTCCGGGCGGCCAGCTCACGCTCGACCAGGCCGCGCGGTCCGGGCGCTCGCGCAAGGGCGCGCGGCCCCCCGCGTAGCCCGTACCACGGGGGGAACGGAGCGCCGATGGCGAACTCGCGACCGGTGCACTGGGGGAAGGAGAGCCTCGCCTACTACCGGTACAGCTCGAAGCGACCGCCGCGCGAACTCCTCGTCACGACGCTCCGGCACCTCGCGACCGAGTCGACGCGAGCTCGCCCCGGAAGGGCGATCGACCTCGGGTTCGGCGGGGGGACGGACACCCTCGAGCTCCTCCGGAACGGCTGGACCGTCCTCGCGGTGGACGGGCAGGCGGCCGCGGCCGACTTCCTCGCGCGCCGGGTCCCGCCCCGCCGGCGCCGCGCGCTCACCACCGTGGTCGCGCCGATGCAGGAGGTCGAACTGCCCCCCGCCGACCTCGTCTACGCGAGCTACTCGCTGCCGTTCCTCCGGCGTCCGGAGTTCCGGACCGTCTGGCGGCGGATCTTCGCGTCCCTGCGCCCGGGCGGCCACTTCGCGGGTCAGCTGTTCGGCGACCGCGACACGTGGAGCGGCGACCGGTCGATGTCGTTCTGGCGGCGCGCGGAGGCCGTGCGCTGGACCGCGGGTTACCGGGTCGAGCTGTTCCGCGAGACCGACGAGGAGGGGACCGCGTTCAGCGGCCCCAAGCACTGGCACGTCTACGACCTGATCCTCGAGAAGCCCCCGCGAGGCCGCGCCCGCGCGGGCGCGACGGCCCGACCTACTACAACCCGTAGTAGGAAGTAGGCGAAAGCAACTACAACCCGTAGTAGGTTACGCCGCCGCGGGGCCGTGCGGCTCCGTCAGCCCGAGTAGTAGCTCGCGTCGTACGGCTCGGGCTTGAGGCCGCGCCGCTGGCGGACCTCGCCGACGACCTTCGTCTGGAGCTCCGACGGGAGCGGCTCGAACCCCATCGACTCGGTCGACCAGAGCACCTTGCCCGCGGTGGCGCTGCGGATGTCGGAGGCGAACCCGAACATCTCGGCGACCGGGACCTTCGCGACGATCGTCTGGAGGTCGCCGACGCTCGTCATGTCGAGGATCTCGCCGCGTCGGCGCTGGAGCTCGCGGGTGGCGCCCGCGAGGACGTCCTGCGGGACGTTGACGGTGACCTTCATGAACGGCTCGAGGAGGAGCCGGTCGCCGAGGCACATCGCGCCGTAGATCCCGGAGCGGGCGGCGGGGATCGTCTGCGCCGGCCCGCGGTGGATCGAGTCCTCGTGGAGCTTCGCGTCCACGAGCCGGACCTTGAGGCCGAAGACCTTCTCGTTCGCGAGCGGCCCGCGGTTGATCGCCTCCTTGAAGGCGTCCACGACCAGGTCCATCGTCTCGTTGAGGTACTGGATCCCCTTCGTGACGTCGAACAGGATGTTCGTCCCCTCGACCGCGACGATCCCGCGGCCCTCGTCCCGCGAGACGCCGAGCCCCTCGAGCTTCGTGACGAGCGCCTTCGTGTCCTTGAACGACTTCCCCTGCGGGATCTCGCCGTCGCGGATCGCCTGGACGACGCCCGCGGGCAGCGCCTCGACTTCGAAGTAGAACTTGTTGTGCTTGTTCGGCGACTTCCCCTCGAACGGGCCGCCGGGGTGCCGCACGACCTCGCGGTAGACGACGATCGGCTTCGACGCCTCGATCTCGACCTTGTAGTCGTTGATGATGCGGTACTGGGTGATCTCGAGGTGGAGCTCGCCCATCCCCGACAGGAGGTGCTCGCCGGTCTCGGGGTTGATCTCGACCTTCAGGCTCGCGTCCTCCTTCGCGACCTTCCGCATCACTTCGATCAATTTCGGCAGGTCGGCCATCCGCTTCGGCTCGATCGCGACCGTCACGACCGGCTCCGACACGTGGCGGATCTCCTCGAACGGGACCATGTCGGTCGACGTCGAGGTGGTCGTGCCGGCGAACGCGTCCGTCAGGCCGATGACGGCGGCGATGTTCCCCGCGGGTACGTCGTCCACCATGAGGCGCTCCGGCCCCATGAACAGGGAGACGTGCTGGACGCGGTTCTTGAGCTTCGTCCCGACGATCGCGAGCTCCATCCCCTTCTGGAGGCGGCCCGAGAAGACCCGTCCGGTCGCGATCTCGCCCGCGCTCGGGTCCATCGTGATGTCGGTGACCATGAACGACGTCGGTCCGCCGGGGTCCGTGTTCACCATCGCCTGGCCGGCGCCCGAGCCGATGTCGCCCTTCCAGATGTTCGGGATGCGGTACTTCTGCGCGACCCGCGGGCTCGGGAGATGGCGCACGACCATGTCGAAGACGACGTCGTTGATCTTCGCCTTCTGCGCGATCTCCTTCTGCCGGCCGGTCGAGACGTAGTCGATGATGTCGGGGAACTTCACGCCCGTCCGCTGCATGTACGGGACGCTGATCGCCCAGTTCTCGTAGCCGGAGCCGAACGCGACCGACCCGTCGCGCGGGTCGACCGACCACTCGTCCACGAACTCCTCCGGGGCCATCTTGCGGATCAGCTCGTTGACCTCGGTGATGATCGCGCCGAACCGCTTCTGGAGCGACTCGGGGGTGAGCTGGAGCTCCTTGATCGCCCGGTCGACCTTGTTGATGAACAGGACCGGCTTCACCTTCTCGCGGAGCGCCTGGCGGAGCACGGTCTCGGTCTGGGCCATCACGCCCTCGACCGCGCAGACGACCACGATCGCGCCGTCGACCGCGCGCATCGCGCGCGTCACGTCCCCGCCGAAGTCGACGTGGCCGGGGGTGTCGATGAGGTTGATCAGGTACTGCTCCTTCTCGAACTCGTGGACGATCGTGACGTCCGCGTTGTTGATCGTGAGCAGCCGCGCCTGCTCCTGCTCGTCGAAGTTGAGGTAGAGCTGCTTGCCCGCGAGCTCGTTCGAGATCATCCCCGCCGCGGCGAGCAGGTTGTCGGAGAGGGTCGTCTTCCCGTGGTGGATGTGGGCGACGATCCCGATGTTGCGGATCTTGTCGATGTTCCGCATCATGTCGGGAATCGCCTTCGCGAGCTCGCTCCGGATGTGCGTCATGGCCTCCTTCCTGCCCGCTAGCGCGCCGACTGCGCGACCCGCTCGACCTCTTCCTTCCGCCCGACCGAGAAGGACGTGAGGTCGCCCTTCGCGGCGAGCCGGATCTCGTCGGCGAGGCACGTGTGGATCGGCTTCGTGGACTTGTGGGACGCCTGGATGGCGCCGAGCGCGAGGTTGCGGATCGCAACGTTGAGGCGGCGGGCGGGCGACGCATCGACCGCGCGCGGCACGGAGATCCCGCCGAACTGGAGCCGCGTGACTTCCTCGCGGGGCGCCGCGTTCTCGACCGCGTCCACGAGCAGTTGGAGCGGGTTCTTCCCCTCCTTCTCGGCGAGCTCGTCGAACGCGCGGCGGACGGTGTTGAGCGCCTTCGACTTCTTGCCGGTGAACTTCCCGCCCTTCATCAACTGGTTCGCGAGCCGCTCGACGAGGTGCATGCGGCTCTTCAGGAACGGTCGTCCGGCGAGGCGGCCCTCGGTGTGCGGCGCGTAGACGGGGTGCAGGTAGAGGTACGGGAGCAGGCCGGGGTCGTGGACCTCGACGCCCTCGAACGGGTACTTCCCGAACAGCGGCGGCATCGCGAACGGCGGGGGCGGCGGCGGGGCCGGGCGCTGGACGACCGGTCCGACCTCCTCGGTCGCCGGGTCGGGCGGGCGCATCGACTCGGGGTTCCCGCTCATCGGGCCGGCTTCTCCTTGCGGCCGCGGACGAGCTCGTCCAGCGACACCCCGTTCACCTGGATCACCTTGTAGCGGACGCCGGGAATGTCGCCGTACGAGCGGCCCATGCGGCCGCCGATCCCCTCGACCAGCACCTCGTCGTGCTCGTCGATGAAGTTGATCGCGCCGTCGCCGACCGCGAACGCCGTCACCTGACGGCCGTTCTTGATCAATTGGACCTTGATGCACTTGCGGATCGCGGAGTTCGGCTGCTTCGCCTCGACGCCGACCTTCTCGATGACGATCCCGCGGGCCTGGGGGGCCCCCTCGAGCGGGTCGGAGCGCTCCTTCAGGTGGAGCGTTCGCCGCTTGTAGTAGCGGTCCGACCAGCGCCGCCGCTGGCGCAAGCTCGACAGCTTGCCGGCAGTGTGGAGACCGGACGGCGGTGGCATGACGATGGAGGGGCCGAGCCACAAGGTCCTCGTATTTAAGGTCGGTCCCGCGATTCCCGCCGAGAAGCGCGCGCCGCGCGCCCGGCGGTCGCACCGGGTGCGTACGCACCCGATTTTTTGGGGCGTGGACTGGGTCGGGTCGTTGACGCCCGTCGAGCCCGCCGCTGCGGGGGGGCTTCCGGACCCGCGAGGGCCCGCGGACCCCTGGACGGCCCTCACGGCGGAGATCGAGTCGTGCCGCCGGTGCCCCCTCGGCGTCAGTCGCACCCATGCGGTGGTCTACCGGGGGTCGCGGACGCCGACGGTCGTGTTCGTGGGCGAGGCGCCGGGCCGGAAGGAGGACGAAGTCGGTAGGCCGTTCGTCGGCCGTTCGGGCGTCCGGCTCGACCGCGCGATCGCGCAGGTCGGGCTCGCGGAGCCCGAGTTCGGCGTGTTGAACGTCCTCAAGTGCCGCCCGCCGGACAACCGCTTCGACCGCGCGGCCGCCGCGACGTGCCGCCCGTACCTCGACCGGCAGCTGGACCTGCTCGCGCCGCGGGCGCTCGTGACCCTGGGAGCCCATGCGCTGCGCGCCGTCGACCCGTCGGCCCCGCCCGTCCTCCAGACCGCGGGCCGTCCGCGCGCGGTCGGGTCGCGGGTGCTGTTCCCGCTGATCCATCCGGCCGCCGCGATGCGCTCGAAGCGGCTCGCGGGCCGATGGGACGCGGACGTGCGGGCCCTCGGCGCGTGGCTCGCGCCCCGCGCTTTCTAAACCGCTTTAACTCGCGGGCGGTCTCATTCGCCGTGCGCACGGTCGAGCTGTTCCTCCTCGAAGGTTCGTACCAGACGGTCGACGACGGGGTCGTCGTCGAGCTGTACGGCCGCACGCGGGAGGGGGAGGCGATGGTCGCCCGGTACTACGGGTTCCGGCCCTACTTCGAGATCGTCGAACCGCCCGCGGAGGCGCTCGAGCGCCTCCGCAAGGACCCGGAGGTCGTGCGGATCGACGAGGTCACGCGCTGGGTGAACGGACGCGACCACCCGGCGGTCCAGGTCACCATCCACCGGCCGTTCCTCGTCCCGCAGTACCGCGACACCTACCGCCGCAAGAGCGACGAACCGACCGTGCTCGCCTGCGACATCCCGTTCGTCCACCGATTCCTCTACGACAAGCACCTCGGGCTCACCCTCGCGTTCGAGGCGGAGGAGGAGCCCGAGGAGGTGCGGCGGCGGTACACCGTGCCCCAAGTGGTCCGGGTCGTCGTCGACGCGGCGCACGACATCCGTCCCGCCGAGGGGTTCCGCCTGTCGCTGCGTGTCCTCTCGTTTGACATCGAGAACGCGATCCGCGATCGGACGATCTACACGATCTGCGGGGTCGCGGAGGGGGCGGGTCGACCGCGCGCGACGTTCCGCCTGCGCGGCAGCGAGCGGGAGATCCTGGAGGGGTTCGTCCGCACCGTGCTGGAGGACGACCCCGACGTCTTGACCGGCTACAACATCGGTGGCTACGACTTCCCGCTGCTCGAGGAGCGGGCGAAGGCGACCGGGCTCGGCACGCTCAACTTCGCCCGCGACCGCGGCCACGCCGAGCCGTTCGGGGACCGGTTGTGGAAGCTCCACGGCCGGGTCGTCGCGGACGCCTGGTGGTCGGCCCGCCGGGAACTTCGGCCGAAGCAAGAGTCGCTCCAGTTCGTCGCCCGGACGCTCCTCGGGGACTCGAAGCTCGATGTCGACCGGCGCAACATCGAGGGGGAGTGGGCGAAGGACCCGGACCGCGTGATGGAGTACTGCGAGCACGACGCCGACCTCGCGCTCCGGATCCTCACTCGGCTGCGCACCGTCGAGAAGGCGGCCGACCTCGCGACCGTCGCGCGGCTCCCGCTCGAGGAGGGGTTGAACGGACGCACCAGCCTGTTCATCGACGCGATGCTGATCCCGCGGGCCGACGCGCAGAAGGTCGGCGTGCCGACCAGCCACTTCGCCGGCCGCGAGAACCCGATCGAGGGCGGCTACGTCCACGCGATCCGGCCCGGGATCTACCGCTGGGTGGTCGTCCTCGACTTCAAGTCGATGTACCCGTCGATCATCATCGCGCGGAACCTCTGCTTCACGACGCTCTCCCCCGACGGGACGACCGTCGCGCCGGGGGGCGCGCGGTTCCTCGCCCCGTCCGTGCGTCGCGGCCTGATCCCGGAGATCCTGGCGGAGCTGCTCGCCGACCGCGACCGGTTCCGCCGGGCCGCCCGGGAGGCGACCGCCCCCGAGCTGAAGGAGTACTTCGACGGGCTCCAGAACGCGGTCAAGGTCCTGATGAACTCGTTCTACGGCGTCCTGGCCTCGAGCTTCTACCGATTCACGAACAAGGACATCGGGGCGGCGATCACCGCGTTCGCGCGGGAGGCGATCACCTCGATCATCCGCGAGCTCGAGGCGGACGGCCACGAGGTCGTCTACTCCGACACCGACTCCGTCTTCGTGCGGTCGCCGACCCCGACCCTCGAGGGGTCGAAGGAGTTCGGCGAGCAGATCGCGAAGCGGTTCACGCACGAGGGCGTCACGTTCGAGTTCCAGTCGGTCTACGAGTCGTTCTTCTCGCACGGCGCGAAGAAGCGGTACGTCGGCCAGACCGCCTGGCCCCGCGCGGAGATGGTCGTCCGCGGGTACGAGACCCGTCGGACCGACGCGTTCGACTACCAGTCCGCGGCGCTCCTCGAGGTGTTCGACCTGGTCCTGAAGGGGGACACCGACGGCGCCGTCCGGCGCTCGCGCGAGCTCGTCCAGGCGGTGCGGAACCACGAGGTCCCGGCCGAGCAGCTCGTGATCGCCCGCAGCGTCCGCCCCGAGAGCGAGTACAACCAGTCGACCCGCGACGCGCTCCCGTTCCTGCGCGTCTTCAAGCAGCTCCAGCAGGAAGGGTACGACGTCATCCCCGGGATGAAGGTCGCGTGGGTCGTCACCGACTCGCACCAGAGCCCCCAGGCGGTCGAGCCGTGGGTGGAGGGGCGCCCGTTCGCGAAGGAGCCGGACTGGGAGTACTACGCCGAACGGGTCGCGCAGACCCTCGCCCGCGTGACGGAAGTGTTCGACTGGGACGCCGCGGCGCTGCTGCGCGGGAGCCACCAGCAGCGGCTGGGCGGCGGGGAACCGGCGGTCCGCGTGTCGCCGCCCGCGCGCCGGGCCCCGTCCGAGCCGGATTCGGAGGAGGCGTCGTTCGCGACGAAC
>JASHPZ010000019.1 GCA_030037815.1 Thermoplasmata archaeon
ACGAGGGCCTCGTTGAAGAAGACGAGGGCGAGGAAGTTGGGGTAGCCGCCCCAGAAGAGGATCTGGAGGGTGGTGCCGTTGAGGAGGGCGAGGCCGACGAAGAGGAACTGGAAGGGACCGGAGAGGAGGTAGCGGCGGGAGAGGTGGAGGACGGAGAGGCCGTAGAGGAGGAGGAGGAACCCCCCGAACACGAACCCGGCGGCGGTCGGGCCGCCGGCCGCGAGGACCGTCACTCCGAGCACCGGAAACATCAGCGGGTTGTAGAGATACGGCGAGCCGACCGCGTTCATCGGCGGGTGCGCGAGTCCGACCCACGCGAACGAGCGCTGGATCCAGTCGCCGCTGTCCACGCCGGGCGGCACCGGCCACTGGGCGTAGACCAGCTCGAGGAACACGACCGCCCCGACGACGACCGCGATCCCGAGCCAGAGGTACCGCAATCCGGCATCGGGGGCCGGCGGTGCCGCGGGTCGGGTCGGGCGAACCTCCCCCGACCACAGTCGCACGAACCAATTGCGTCCGGGAGGCGCCTCGGGCGGAGCCGGGGCGGGCTCGCCGCTCACCGGAACATCACCACCCAGCCGGTGTTTTGGTAGGCGATCTGGAACCCGAACTCCGTCTCGAAGTAGGGAATCGTCGTGGCGGTGTTCCCGTACGTGGCGTTGATGTTCTGCAGGAGGAGGAACCGGATGTCGTTGCTCTCAAAGAACTGATTCGTATCGAAGTACGTCGGCAACGAGACGGCAGGGTTCGACGTGCCGTTGGTGTCCAGCTGGACTTCGAACCGGATCAACGCTCCCGGTGCTGGGGGAAAATACGAAACGTTCAGCCCGAAGGGGGCGGCCTTCGCGCCCTGGTAGCCGGTCCGATTGGCAGTCGGCAGGAACTGCCCCGACGTCGTCACGGTGTAGGGGTTCGGCAGCTGGCCGAGGTGGGTCGTGATCTCCCACTGGAATTGCCCGCCGCCCTGGATTCCCGACGGTCCGACCGAGCGGGACATCGGAGTCACGCGGGGCTGGGAGACCGTGAACGTCACGTTCGTGACCGACTCCCCCGGATGGGGGGTGGCAACCCCCGAGATGGACGCCCCGCTGCCCGGGCCTACGACGACGGTGAAGTTCAACCAAAAGTCGCGCGCGTCGTAGCCGTACGTGAACGTCGGGTACGGGGTCGGGGAGAAGAGGACGGGCGACTCGGCCCAGTTCGAGGCGTCCGCGTCACCGAAGGGATTGCCCGCCGCGTTCGTGCCGCGCACGATGATGCTCGACGTCGGGATCCGGAGGATCGGAAGGATGATCCCCTGAACGATCGCCGAGTACATCGGGCTCTGGTACCACTGGGTCAGGCCCGACTGATTCGACGAGGGGGAGCCGGTCAACCCCACGATGACCTGGTTGTTGGACGCGGCGTAATGCGTGTTCCAGGCGAGGTAGCTCTCCTCGTCGTTCAGGATCTGGGACGGATAGAAGTCGAGGTAGGTGTTCCCCGGCGTGAACGCGTTCCGGTCGGTCAGCACCTGGGCCCACCGCTGGGAGTCGGTCGAGTCGGCCAGGATCGCCCCCGGCGTGGAATTCCCGTTGAGCCACGCCATCGCGCTCAGGAAGTCGGACGTGTGGACCGCGCCCGCGTAGGTGCTCTCGGAGACGGCGACCGTCGGGATGGAGACGCCGACGATCAGGGCCACCAGGATCGCCGAGACGGCCGCCATCGTGCCCCCGCTGCGGGCGTCGAGTTCCCAGATCGTGCGGGGTCCGGACGGGGCCGCGGCCCGGGGGGCGGCCCGGATCCACGGGCGTACCGCGCGCTCCGCGACGAGCGCGGCGATCAGGGCGAGCGGCGTCGAGAAGAAGAACACGAACCGCGGGTAGTCCGTATCGACGTGCGCCAGGTAGCCGAGGGCCGGTACCACGCAGGCGGTCGCGAGCGTGGCCACCGCGATCGTCATCCGGGGCGGGACCCACGTGGGGTGTTGCCGACGGACCCACGTCGTGGCGAGAAGCAACAGCAGCGCCGAGCCGAGGAGCACGACCAGCATCACGTTCGAGTCGAAGGCGACGCCCCCCGCGCTCGGCGCGTAGAGCGGGGCATACTGGAGGGGATGGAACAACTCCCCCAGATTGTCGAGACGGTACACGGCCGGGTTTCCGAAGAGGTACCCCGGGTGCGCGAGCCCCGCGGCGGACGTCGCGCCGGTGTAGGCCGCGACGACCGCGCCGACGAGGAACATCCCGAGGAGGTTCGGGCCCGAGACGATCAGCGCGAACCACCGCCGATCCTGGGCGAGGAGGAACACCGCGCAGACGACGATCGTCGCCGCCAGGATGGCGAAGGTGAGGTCGTGGGTGAGGAAGGTGAGGGCGACGAACCCGTAGAGGAGGAGGGCGTCGGTGGTGGAGCGGGAGCGGAGGAAGGCGAGGAGGAAGACGAGGGCCTCGTTGAAGAAGACGAGGGCGAGGAAGTTGGGGTAGCCGCCCCAGAAGAGGATCTGGAGGGTGGTGCCGTTGAGGAGGGCGAGGCCGAC
>JASHPZ010000020.1 GCA_030037815.1 Thermoplasmata archaeon
GGGCCGCAACGGCGGAGCCGGGGCGACCGGCGGGCTCGGCGGGTCGGTCTTCGGCGGCGGGGTCTACACGGACTCGCGCGCGTCCCTGCGCTCGGATACGTTCCACGGGAACTCCATCCTCGGCGGGGACGGCGGTGACGGCGGCACGGGCGGGCTCGGCGGCATGGGGGGGTACGGCGGACAGGCCAGCGACGGCGGGGCCGGTGGGGTCGGAGGATCCGGCACCAGCGGCGCGAACGGCGACGCGGGCGGGGCGGGCGGCACCGCGACCAGCGCCGGCGCCTCCGGCAACGGAGGTACCGGTGGACGCGGGGGCGGCGGCGGCGACGCGTTCGGCGGCGGTGCGTTCTTCTCGGGAAACTGGTCGCTTCAGAAGTCGACGTTCGCGAGCAACTCCGCGACCGCGGGGAACGGGGCGTCGGGCGGATCCGGCGGAGCCGGCGCGGTCGGCGCGTCCGGCGGCGACGGAGGTCGCGGCGGCGCCGGTGGGCAGGGCGGCGGCGGGGTGAACAGCTCGTTCGGCAAAGGCGGGGCCGGCGGCAACGGCGGGCTCGGCGGCAACGGGGCGAACGGCGGGAACGGCGGTCGGTCCGGCAACGGGGGGCACGGCGGCAACGCCACGGGCGGGGCCTTCGACAACACCACGAGCCCGTACCGGCTCGGCACCGACACGTTCGGCTCCGACTCCGTGACGGCCGGCACCGGAGGTTCGTCCGTCTGCAACGGCGTCGGCACGACCTGTCCCGGCGCCGGCGGGGGCGCCGGTACCGGTGGGACCGGCGGCACCGGCGGCGCGGGGGGCGCGGACGGCCGCGGGAACGTCTCGGGCCCGAACGGCCTCACCGGCGGGTCGGGGTCGAACGGAACCGCGGGCGCGACCGGCGGCTCGGGTAGCAACGGCGTCGGCGGAACGGCCCGATATCCCGAGCGGCCCTGACGGGCGTGAGCCTCGCGAGGCGCCCCTCGGCCATCGCGTGCGCGCACCCGATCGCGTCGCGGCCGTGCGGGATCCCCACCGAACGGTAACGGACTCTCCGACCGGTCAGCGCGTCTAGGTGTATCCCACCGCGCGTGGCGCGCGCCATGTGGCCTCGGAGCATCGGGGACGGGGAACGGGAGGCGTCCGCGCGGGGAACCCGCCGCGCGGCGCGGTCCCGGGAGTCCCGCCAAGGGCCGGCGTCGACGAACTGGCGTAGGGGAAGCGGCCTCCTCGGGGCGGCTGCGGCGGTGGGAGCGCTCCTGCTCCTGGCCGGTGTGGCGGCCGCCGCGAGCGCAGCCCCGGGGCCGGCGGGTTTGGCCGCGCCCCTCGCGCCCATGGGTGGGGTCGCACCCGCTGCGGGGTATGCGGCGGGTCCGGACCAGGGGACGAACTATTCCGTGAATTTCACCGAGTCGGGGCTCCCGGCGAACACGACCTGGTCCGTGACGCTCGGCACGTCGACGCTCACGTCGTCGACCTCGTCGATCGCGTTCAGTGAACCGAACGGCTCGTACGGCTACACGGTCGGCGCCGTCGCCGGGTACAACGCCTCCCCGGCCCTCGGGACGATCTTCGTCTCGGGCGCGTCGCCGACTCCGACCGCGATCTCGTTCACGCTCGCGAACGCGACCACGCCGTACGTCGTCACGTTCGGCGAGACGGGATTGCCCGCGGGCACGAACTGGTCGGTGACGTTCGGCGGGAGCACGCTCGGCTCGAACGGGAGCTCGATCGCGTTCAATGCCACGAACGGCACGTACGCCTGGTCGGCCGGTACGGTCGTCGGGTATGTTCCGACGCCGGCGGAGGGGAACCTCACCGTGAACGGCCTCCCGGTCTGGGAGAACCTCACGTTCGTCCCGAGCTCGACCGCGACCTACCCGGTCGTGTTCTCCGAGACCGGGCTCCCGAACGCGACCCTCTGGTCGGTGACGCTCGCCGGCGCGACCCTCTACTCGAACTCGACCAACGTGACGTTCCAGGCGATGAACGGCACGTACGCGTGGTCGGTCGGGGGCGTGTCGGGGTACGCGCCGAACGTCGCGGGCGGCAACCTCACCGTCGCGGGCCAGGAGGTCAACCAGTCCGTCGTGTTCCTGCCGAGCACCACCGCGTACTACGCGGTGACGTTCACCGAGACGGGGCTGACCAGCGGCACGAGCTGGTCGGTCGCCCTGAACGGGACGAACCAGTCGTCCACGAACGGGACGATCCAGTTCTCGATGCCGAACGGGACGTACTCGTGGACCGTCGGCGCGGTCGCGGGGTACCTGCCGTCGAACGCCTCCGGGCTCGTCTCGGTCGTCGGGCTGCCGACGTGGGTGAACCTGACGTTCGCGCCCACGTCGGCCGGGTCGTACACGGTCACGTTCTCGGAGACCGGGCTCCGCGCGGGCACCAACTGGAGCGTGGCGGTCGAAGGGATCCCCTACTCCTCGACGAGCTCGACCATCCTCCTGACCGAGCCGAACGGGACGTACGCGTTCTCGGTCGTCCCGATCTCGGGGTACAACGCGACCCCGGCCAGCGGCACCGTCTCGGTGACGGGCGCGAGCGTCAGCCAACCGATCGCGTTCTCGCCGTCCAACGCGACCCCGCCGCCCAGCGGCGGGAGCGGCGGCGGGAAGTTCCTCGGCCTCCCGGCCGACGAAGGGTACGCGGTGCTGGGCGGGGTCATCCTCGTGATCCTGATCCTCATCGGGGCCGCGATCGCACTGGCCCGGCGGCGGGGACGCGGGGGTTCGTCGGAGCCGGACGGCCCGACGCAGCAGGGCGGCACGTCCGCAGGAGCCCAGCAGCGGTCCGGGTAGGACCGATGACGCACGACCGCTCGACCCAACCCCTTCCTCGTTTCCCCTCCGCGCCGCGGCGGGGTGTGCCGGCGGGGCAGTAGGAGACGATGGCGCATCGTACCGTCACGTGCCCGTTCTGCCAGCGGGATTTCGAGGGCCAGCGCGCCCTCGCGATCCACGTTCAAGCAGACCACGCGGGGCGGCCCTGGGTGCCCCGCTGTGAGATCTGCGGCGCGACGTTCGAGTCGCCGGCCGACCTGAAGACGCACCACGAAGTGGCGCACCGGTCGGGTCGGAGCTGACGGGGTCGGCGCGCGCCGAGAAGGGGTTCGGGCCGACCGCGGCGAACTCTACCAGAGCGACGCCAGGATCCGGAGTTGCTCGGGGGTGAACTCCCCGAGTGCGTCCCGTTCGGGGTCGTCCTCGCGCGCAGACCGGCGGGCGCGGGCAGCGGGCTCCGCGGTGCGCGGCCCGGGCGTCGGGTCGAGCGCCGGGACCGCCGTCATCGTCGCCGGCCACGGCTCGAATGAGAGCCGCGCCGCCGTGCCCCCGAGGGCGCTCATGGGCGGCTCCAGGCGGGGGCCTCCGGGGCGCGCCCGAAACTCCCCCGGCCGACGGGGGCGCTCGGCGACGGGACCTCGACCAGGACGATCGTGAACGCCCGACGCTCGCGCAGGCGCTCGTACGACTCCCCGAGCCACTCCCGGCCGTCCGGGTCGGTGTGGCTCGCGCGGAAGGTGTACCGATCTCCCGGGTGGCCCGCGAGCGGGTCGGGGAACGAGTAGGCGCCGTCGAGGTCGGCGACCGCACGCAATTCGCGCTGGGCGTGCACCCAGGCGTCGTGGTTGACGCCCCAGATGCTCGCGCCGGCCGCGGGCGTGCCGTCGGGAAGTCGCACCCGGACTCGGACGTTCGCGTCCATGGTGTTTCCACCGGGTCCGGTTATATGGTCGCCGGCTAATCGGCGGCTCACGACGTTACCGATGGGGTAGCGGTCTGGGGTCCCCTCGGGGCTCCGAAACGGGGGGCGCGGTTCCCGACCGGTTACGGAATGCACGGTCGCTCACGGACCGTTTATGCGCGATTCCGGGGTCGGAATCTCGGGAGGGAACTCGAAGATGGCGGAACGAGTCCCGGGTGCCCTGGACCGTTCGGCGCCCCCTCGGGCCGAGCGGTCGTCGGTCTCCCGGTCCGGCGATCCACCGCTCCGGGAGGCTGCCCGGTGGGCGTCCCGCGGACCCGCCGATTCGGGTCCCTCCCCCTACGGAGATCCAGGAGGTCGAACGGAACGATGAGCGCGATGGAAGGACGGACGAACACGTCGGAAGAAGCCCGAACGGGGCTCTGCCTCGACTGCGGCGCCACGTTCCCGAACCAGGAAGCGCTCGAGCGCCACCGCGCGGCCGCGCATGCGCCGGCGCCCGAGGAAGATTCGATGCCGCGCCGGTCGGCATCGCCCGAACGGCGGCGCACGGCCGAGTCGATGGACGTCGGCCCGCCGGTCGCGGACGACGGGGCGGACCGCGACCCGACGGGTCGTACGGCGCCGAAGCCCGACCCGCGGATGCGGGTCGCGGAGCCGGAGCGCGCCACCGAGATGGAGTCGGAAGGACGTCAGTCGGATCGGGACGCGCCCGACGAGAGCCGGCCGAACGCGGGCGGCGACGAAGCGGTCGACGCGTCGAACCGTCCGGGTAGGCCGTTCGGGCGGGCGGTTCACGCCGGGCCGAGCGGACGAACGGAGCGCGCGGTCCCCGCCGACGAGTCGGACCCGACCGACCGACCGGAGCACGCGAAGGCTCCCAAACCCGGCCGACGTCCGCCGAACCCGGCGGACTAGCTCCGGCGCTCGGGCTCCCGAACCCGTTCCCCGACGCCGGGCCCGACGAGCGTCCGCGCGAGCACGTCGTCCAGGCGGGCCGCCAAGAGCGGCTTCACGATCACCTCGATCGGGAACTCCGCGCGAAGGGCCGCGATCCGCGCCTCGGACGGGTCGAACGCCGTCGAGAGGATGACGCGCAGCTCGGGGTCGCGGGCGAGGAGCTGCCGGGCGAGCTCCACCCCGTCGTGGGGCCGACCGGACGCGGCCCGTCCCGACGGCTCCGGGCTCGGGGCGGGCAGCTCGACGTCGATGAACGCGAGGTCGGGGTGCCATTCGTCGAACAGCGCCAGGGCCTCCTCCACTGTGCCGGCGGCCCGCAGGTTCGGGATCTCGGCACCGAGCCGGAGCAAGAGGTCCTGGAGGAGGCGCCGGGCCGAGGCGGAGTCTTCGATGAGGAGGATGCGGCCCGCGTTCGCCGCGGGACGCGCGTCCCGCCGGCTCATCGGCCGCCCCCCCGGGCGGCCGAGGGGGGCGGAGCGGGGTCCGATGCGGGGGAGGCCGCGGGGAGGACGGTGCGGAGCAGACGCTCGACGCGTTCGAGCAGGACCGCCCGCTGGATCGGCTTCGTGAGGTAGTCGTCGCAGCCGGCGATCAGCGCCTTCTCGGCGTCGCCCGGCATCGCGAACGCCGAGAGCGCGAGGATCGGAAGTTCCGCGGTGTCGGGCCGGGCCCGAAGCTCCCGCGTGAGCGCGTAGCCGTCCTTCCCGGGGAGCGCGACGTCCATGACCACCAGGTCGGGGACTGCCTCCGCGATCGCCCGCTCGGCGGCGCCCGAGTCGCCCGCGGGCACGACCTCGTAGCCGCGCGACTGGAGGATGACGGTCGTCAGCTTGAGGTTCTGCGGGTTGTCCTCGACCACGAGGATGCGGGTCATCCCGTGACCTTCCCGGGGACGGGGGCGGTCCCGGTCGGCGCGCCGGGCCGGACGAGCGGCAGGGTGACGGTGAACGTCGAGCCGACGCCGACCCGGCTCTCCACGTCGACGCTCCCGCCCATCAACGTCACGAGCTTCTGCGTCACCGGCAGCCCGAGGCCGGTGCCCGAGTACCGACGGGCCGTCCCGCTGTCGAGCTGCTCGAACTCGCGGAAGATCCGTCCCAGGTCCTTCTCCTCGATCCCGATGCCGGTGTCCTGGACGGTGACGACGAACCGCGACTCGCCGGCGGGCGCGACCCCCACGTCGACCCGACCGGCGCGCGGCGTGAACTTGACGGCGTTCGAGAGCAGGTTGTAGAGGATCTGCTTGAACCGCACGACGTCGAGCACGACCCGGTCGATCTCGGGGGCGACCTCGACCGTGAGCGTCAGGTCGTGCTCGGCCCGCTGCGGGCGGAGGGACGACGCGACCTCGTCCACCGCGTCCCGGAGGACGAACGGGACCGGGTGCAGGTCGAGCTTCCCCGACTCGACCTTCGCCAAGTCGAGGACGTCGTTGATCAGCGAGAGGAGGTGGTTCCCGCTGTTCAGGATGTCCGTGAGGTACTCCCGCTGCTCGGCGTCCAGCGGGTGGTCGTCCGCGGTCAGGAGGAAGTCCGAGAACCCGATGATGCTGTTGAGCGGGGTGCGGAGCTCGTGCGACATGCTCGCCAAGAACTCGCTCTTCAGGCGGTTCGCCTGCTGCACGCGCTCGTTCTGGACCTCCAATTCCCGGTTGCGGATCTCGAGCTGCTCGCGCAGCCGCTTCGACTCGCTGACGTCCCGGACGGCGGCGATGATGCTCGTCCGCTGCTCGCGGCCCCGGTGGAAGATCGTCGCGTTGCACGAGACGTCGAGCACGATCCCGCTCGGCTGACGGAGCCGGACCTCGAGGTCCTGGACCCGCCCGATGGCGAGGATCCGCTGCATCATCTCGTGCGCGGCGGACGCGGGCACGATCAGGTCCGCGAAGCGGCGGCCGACCAGCTCCTCGCGGGACATCTGGCAGATCCCCTCCATCTCCTTGTTGACGTCCGTGATCTCGCCGTCGAGGCTCGTGATGAGGATCCCGTCGGTCGCGGACTCGATCAGGCCGCGGTTGTACGCCTCCGAGTCCTTAAGGCGCTGCTCGAGCCAGACCTCCTCGGAGATGTCCTTCGAGATGCTGACGAAGCCGATCGACTTGCCGTCCGCGTCCCGCCGGACGGAGAGCACGATGCGGGCCGCGAACGTCTGGCCGTCCTGCCGGACCCGCGTGACGACCCCTTCCCACTGGCCGAGGGCCCGCGCCGAGCGGAAGATCTCGTCGATCAGTCCCGCGCGGACGTCCTCGGGGCGGTGGAGCACGCGGAGGTTCTGGCCGAGCGCGGCGTCCGCGGCGAAGCCGTAGATGCGGTGCGCGCCTTCATTCCACAGCACGATCGTCCCATCGAGGTCGGTCGCAACGATCGAGTACTCGGTCGAGGCGTCGAGGATCGAGGTCAGGAACGCCGCTCGGCGCTCCGCGGATCGGTCGTGTGCCAATTCGGTCACCGGGCGTCCCCCTCGACGGAACGTGGACCGGCCGGCCACGCGGCCCGGCCGATATAGAACGCCGCTTCCCGGTTGGTTACGGCACCCGACGACCCCCCTCGTTCGGGCGGCGGGACCCCGACGGAACCCGGCCGGAGGCGCATCGGTTCAGCCGTCCCGGGCGGTCGGGTGGGCCGCCGCGGTCGTTCCGTTCTCTCGGCGGCCGACCTGCTCGAGGTACAGCAGCACCGGTTCGGAGAGCCAGGCGACGGTCCATCCCTGCTCCGTCAGCGTGTAGCGCACCTTCGGCGGGTGCGAGTCGACGATCTCCCGTCGGATCATCCCGTGCTCCTCGAGGCCCTTCAGCTTCAGGGAGAGCACGCGCGGGCTGATGCCCGGGAGCGTGCGCCGCAGCTCCTCGAATCCGGCGGACGGAAGGGCGTGCAGGGCGACCAGGGTCTCCATCGACCACTTTCCGAACACCGACCGCACCAGGCGGAAGTCGCGTTCCCCCGGGGGCGGGTCCGGTGCCGACCCGACCGTCAGGTCGTGGACGCGCTCGACCAGCCGGACCGCGGACTGACGGTACTCCTGGAAGCAGACCTCGACCGGGTCGGCCGGTCGCGCCGACTCGGGCGCGGCGGCGGGCCGTGCGGTCCGCCTCGGTCGCGCGGTCGCCGGGCTCATGGCATCGGAAGGCGAGCGCGGGCCGATATAGGTGGCGAACGCGCCCCGGGGGAGGGCGCGCCGCGACGAGCCTATGCGTCCGGAGGGAGTGACCGCGGGGAGGCCGCGATGCCGAAGGCGCCGGCGCGACGGGCGATCTCCCGCTTCATCGTGATGGCGATGCTCCAGGCGGCCCGCGCCGAGCGGCTCGGCCTCGCCCGGCCCTCGGCGTACTCGTGGGGGCTCAACCGGGCGATCTTCTACGCGGCCGCGAAGGCGGGGTTCAAATCGGGCGGGCCGGGGGAGGGTTCGGGCGGCGACGGGAAGGTCGCGGACGGCCGGGCGCCGTACCACCTCGGGGAGGAGCTCGCCTACCGCGACCCGACGCGTACAGAACTGTACTTCACGATCGGCGGCGACACCCAGACCGAACGGGAGTTCCAGAAGCAGATCATCGACCGGTTCGGCCCGGAGGAGAACTTCCGGACCGCGTGGGCCGAGGCGCAGGCGGTCGTGGCCGAGGCGCCCGTGGAAGAGCTCCAGACCGGACCGCAGTTCTACGCGCGCGTCTACAAGCCGCGGCGGGACGCGCTCCGGGAGAGCTGGACCGAGCGGTTCGTCCGAGGCGACCCGACGCACTAGCGCCCCGGTGCGCCGGGCCGGAGGTCCGCCCCTCAGCGCGGCGGAGGGCGCGGGCGGGCCCGCCGCTCGAGGAGGGCCCAGTAGCCGGGTAGGAACGTCACGCGGGGTTGCGCGATGTGCTCCGTCCGCAGGAAGAGGAACTCCTCCTCGAAGGCGCGGGCGGTCTCCTCCACGGACGGTCGATGCGGGGGGCCGTCCGCGACGCCCGCCGACTCCCTCCCGATCCAGGAAAGGACGTACCGGCCCCCGGGCCGCAGGACACGGCCGAGCTCCTGGGAGTACGCCCGCCGCAGCCGGACCGGGAGCGTGTGGAAGCATCCGATGTCGAGCAGTCCGTCGAACGTCCGCCGCGGGAACGGGAGTCGGAGGGCGTCCGCCACCCGGAAGTCGACCCGCCGACCCGCTCGGGCCGCCCGCCCTCGGGCCGCGTCGATCGCGGCCGGGGCCAGGTCGACGCCCGAGGTCCGGTAGCCGGAGCGCGCGAGGAACAGCGCGTTCGTCCCGGCGCCGCAGCCGATGTCCAGGACGCGGCCGCGGGGCCGCCACCACCGTTCGCGGACGGCGCGGCGGACCCAGGCGTTCGGCGTCGGGGAGAACCACGGGAGCTCGCGGTACGGCCGGGTCGCGTACGTTCGTCGCCAGCCGTCCTTCAACGACTCGGGAAGCTCCGCGCGCGCGGCCCGCATGCTCGAAGGGGAGGGAACGCCGGCGAGGGATAACGGGGCCGGCGCCCGGGCAGTCCCGCGGCGACGGGGTGCGGACGCCCGGCGTCAGGTCCAGGTGATCGCGACGACCGTCGGACCGGTCGGCACGGTGACCGCCCCGCTCGCGGGGCTCGCCGAGTATCCGACGACCGGGCCCACGACGTACGCGTACGTGCCGACCGGGTCCCAGAACAGGACCGACGCCGAGCGGGATGATTCGGTGACGCCCCCGAACGTGACGGACCAGCTCGTCCCGGCCGGGAGGCCGGTCGCATCGAACCGCACGACGTGAAGCGTGAACGGCAGGATCGGCGCGTCGTCGCCGCCGCGGGTGATCTGCTCCGCATCGTTGAACGGCAGCCGGCCGTACGGGTCGCTCGGGCTCCCGTAATTCTCCCAGTAGTTGCCGCCCTCCGTCTTCTGCCCGAGGATGTTCCCCGACAGCGCGAAGCCGTTCATGTGGCGGACGTCCGTCGCCGGCTGCGGCGTCACGTTCCACCGGTCGTGGAAGGACGCGAACAAGTACGTCGCCGGAGCGTACGTCGGGGTCACGCCCCCGAGCGGCACGTCGAACACGTTGTTGTAGACGAGGTCCCCGTCCGCCGACAGTTGGAGTCCGACCTGGTCGGAGTAGTTCAGGAGCCCCAACGGGTCCGCGCACGGCGGCACCGCGGCCGTGAACGTGTTCCCCCAGAACACGTCGTCCGCGCCGAACGCGACGTAGACCGCGACCCCCATGTCCTCGAACTGGTTGCTCGCGACCAGGTCGTGGGACGAGTTCCAGAACAGGACGTCCCCGAGCGACATCCCGATGTTCGACGCGGAGAACCATCCCGAGAGGATCGGGTTGTCGACCATCGACACGTTGGAGGCGTTCTCGAACTCGAACTGGAGGTAGTTGAACGACGGCAGGCCCGAGGCCGCCAGGAGCGCGACCTGTCCGGGCAGCGAGTACTGGACGAGGAACGAGGGCGAGTTCGTGATCGTGACGTACGCGCCCGTGTAGTAGAGGAGCACGCCCGGGAACACCGGGAAGAAGAAGTCGTTCATCTCGCCGAACAGGGCGTTGATCGTGCCCGGCCTGTTGAACAGGACGTACGGGTGGGCGACCGTGCCCCGGCCGCCGGGGTTCGAGATCGCCGCGAGCTGCGCGTTGTTCCAGGCCCAGAGCGGCGTGTAGACGCCCAGGGACGGGTCGGAACGGAGCGCGACCGAGGTCGCGCCAGCCCCGCTCAAGGAGAACGAGACGGGGGCGTATTCGCTGAGGAGCACCCGGTACGAGTACGTTCCCGGCGGCAACTGGAACTGCACGGTACCGGACGGGGGAACGAACGCCCACTGGGCGGTGCCCGCGTCGAACCGGCTCCCCGGCGAGACGAACACGAAGGCGTTGGACGGCGCGACGGTGAGCGTCTGGTCGACGTGGCCCAGCTGCCCGCCGACCACCCCCCAGAGCGGGTAGAGGAACGACGGCCCGGCGGTGAGGTGGGCGGTCGGGACGGCGCCCCCGGTTCCCCAGACGGACATCCCCTCGGTCGTCTCCCCGGTGTCGGTGCCGAAATTGTACGCCGACTTGACGCTCCGATACGCGCCGGTGCCGTTGGGGAGCACGAGCAACTGCATCGTCCCCGCGACGGTGGAAATCGACGTCGTGTCGCCGTCGTCCGACCCTCCGAGCATCAGTTCGGCGTCGTTGGGCAGGAACCGGGTCGCGCCGAGGTGCTTTCCGTCGATCTGGAAGGTCGGGGGGACCGCCGCGACCTTCGGGTGCGCGGCGACCGACGAGTTGAACACGACGCGGTCGTACGAGCCCGAGACCGTGACGCCGTTCGAGGTGGTGAGCGAGTAGTTGAGGTAGACGGCGGGCCGGTCGTGGACGATCGTCGCGTTGTTGTAGACGCGGATCGTGAACGGCGGCGCGACGTGGAACGTCGGGCCGTTCGCGTAGTAGAACACCGGCGCGACCACGAAGCCCCGCGCGCTGTAGATCGAGTTCTGGGTCATGTCGAACGCCGGGCTCGAGAAGTTCCACACGTTGTCGAGCAGCGACAGCTGCCCCAGGTGCGGGATGTACTCGGGGACGTTCTGGATCCAGAACTGGTAGCCCGTCTGGCCGAAGAGCTGGACGTTCGTGAGCACCGTGTTGAGCTGGATCGAGACCGAGTCGGGGCCCTGGCCGTCCAGGTACGTCGAGTTGAGTCCGTCCATCTGGAGCACGCCCTCGACGCTGGACGTGTAGGTGACCGTCCCGACGTTGGAGCCGTTCACGTCCTGGACTCCGAAGTCGCCGAGACCCATCGGCGCCGGCGCTTCCGCGTAAAGCGGGCTGACGACCCCGTGCGTCACCGGCACGTTCGCGTCGAAGTTGGGGAGGAACACCTCCGACTGGGGGACGTGGGCCGCCGCGAGTTCGGCGCTGACGCGCTGGGCGACCGGGGCGGTCATCGCGGGGGTGGTCGAGGCGCCGCCCGCGGCCGTCGAGAGCGCGCTCGCCCGGGCCGTCGCACCGGAACCGCCCGATGCCGCGAATCCCGAGAGGAAGAGGAGACCCGTAACGACCAAGGCGGCGACCACGGCGGTGCGACGGAGGGCCCGCATGGGGGCGGCCAATTCCGGACGGGATATACGTCACTCGGAGGGGGTCCCGAACGGGGCCCGGCCCGCGACGGCCGAGGTGTTTCGGGGGCCGGAGGCCGCCCCAAAGGGGTGATACCCGGGCCAGGCTCCCGGGCCCGTCGATGGCGACGTCCGATCCCGCCGGATTCGAGACCTTGTCCGAGCTCGAGGCCCGGGCCGCGTCGAGGATCCCGCCCCGCGTCTGGGAGTACGTGCAGGGCGGCGCCGGCGACGAGGTCACTCTCCGGGCGAACCGGTCGGCCTACGACCGGTGGTCGCTCCACCCCCGGGCCCTTCGCGACGTCTCGAACGTTTCGCTCAAAACGTGGGTGCTCGGCCGCGAAGTGAGCGCCCCGTTCCTGATCGCCCCGACGGCCTACCAGCGGGAAGTGCATCCGGACGGCGAGCCCGGCGTCGCCCGGGCCGCGAGCGAACAAGGCGTGCTCGCAACGTTCAGCACGCTGTCCTCCGCCCCCCTCGAGGAGATCGCGGCCGCCTCCGGGACGGGCGCGCGTTGGTTCCAGCTGTACTTGCAACCGGAGTTCGCCGACACGCGCGCGCTGGTCGAGCGGGCGGAGCGCGCGCGGTTCGACGCGATCGTGCTCACGGTCGACGCGCCGGTCCTCGGAGTGCGGGACCGTCAGGCGACGGCCGGGTTCGCCATCGACTCGAGCGTTCCGGCCGGCAACGGGCCCCGCGCGACGCCGCCCTCCCGACGACCCGAAGGGGGACCGGTGGACTACCGGCTCCGCGCGCCGGCCGACGCGAACTGGGAGGTCGTCGACCGCGTCCGAGCGTCGACCTCCCTGCCGGTCGTCGTCAAGGGGATCCTCGCGGCCGAAGACGCGCGGCTCGCCGTGGCGCACGGGGCGCGGGCGGTCGTCGTCTCGAACCACGGAGGCCGCCAGCTCGACCGAGCCCCCGCGACGCTCGCGGTGCTGCCCGAAGTGGCGGCGGAGGTCGGCGACCGCGCCGAGGTGTACGTGGACGGAGGCGTCCGTCGGGGGAGCGACGTGCTGATCGCCCTCGCCCTCGGGGCCCGAGCCGTCGGGGTCGGCCGGCCGATCCTCTGGGCCCTCGGCGTCGGGGGCGCCGCCGGCGTGCGACGGTACCTCGAGCTCCTCGCCACCGACGTCGCGGTGGCGTTGGCGCTGGTGGGCCACACCGGGTCGTATCGGCTGGATCGGGAGGTCGTTCGGCCCGCCGTCCCCCCCGGGCCGTGAACCGGTGAGTGGGAACGCCCCCGATGGAGCTGATACACCGGTACCGTTTCGGGTCGGCGGGTGTCCCGATGGCCGAACCCGCCGTTCCGGCGCTCTTCCGCATTCTGCTGCCGGCGAAAGAGTTCCGGCGTACGTGGAAGTTCTACGAGAATCTCCTCGGCGTCCCCGGACGGGAAGTGTTCCCGGGCCGGGTGTACTTCGACGTGGGTCCGGTGATCCTGGGCCTGCTCGACTATTCGTTGCCGGACGCCGGGACCCCCGCGCCCCCGACCGAGGCCGTCTACTTCGCCGCCTCCGACCTCGCGGGCGTGCACCGGAAGGCGACGGCGCTCGGAGCGCTCGCGACGGAACTCCTGCACGGCGACCCCGACCAACCGATGGGGGGGATCGTGGTCCGCCCGTGGGGGGAACGGTCGTTCTACGTGACGGACCCGTCCGGCAATGCGTTGTGCTTCGTCGAGCGCGGGACCGAGTTCACGGGGACGGCCGAGCAGGTCGCGCGGTTGCGGGACGACGCGGCGCGTCGGTAGGCGTCGTCGGTCGCGGGGACGATCGGCGGCGCGCGGGACTCTTACTCGAGAGGAATCCCATCGAGGGTGGAAAGCCGGCCGACCGGGTACTCCCCCACGCGGTTCGCCGCGCCCCACGGCGACCGGTCGTAGAAGAACGCCAGCCGGGCGGCAGGGTCGTGGGCGAACACGGCGTCCCGCGCCACCCGCGCGTCGAACTCCGCGGCGAGCGCCGGGTCGTCCGCTCGCATCGTTCGCGCGAGGGCCTCGACCACGTACCCCTCGCCCGACTCCTTCGCCTCGAAAATCGGGTGGAAGAAGCCCCACCGCAGCGCCGAGTCGGGGGCTTCGGGCTCCAGCCAGTGGATCGCCACCTTCGCCGTCCGTTGGGCGAGCGAGACGACCGCCGACCCGGCCGGGAACGTGCGGGTCGCGACGCTCCGCGAGCACGCACCGAAGTGGCCGAACGGTCGTTCGACGTTGCTCCCCCGAAGGATCGGGAACCGCCCCTCGAACGGTCGGCGGGGCCACTCCATGCCGTCGCACCGGTACACCTCGACCGCCCCGGTCCACGGCGCGCTCGTGCGTCGGACCTTCACCCCGTGGGCGACCAGGACGTCGACCACCGGCGTCCACGGCGCGGGGACGATGTAGCCGGCGGGGAGCGGCACGGCGACCACCGTGCGAGCGCCCGTTTCGATCGTGAGTCGCATCGTGCGGGGCGCGCGGCCGTACCGGATCGCCATGCCACCCGAGACCGGGCTCGGAGACCGTTCGTATTCGACTCCGAGGAAGTCGACCGTCTCGGTCGCGCCCGACGCGTCGAGCACGAGCGGGAACTCCGCGCCGCGGCGTTCCGGTCCGCCGAGCCGGACGGTCTCCGCGTCCGCCTCCCGGTTCAGTTCGAGGAGTCGGTCCGCCTGTTCGTTGAGGAGCTGCATCAGAGCGCGCAACAGTTCGACGTTCGCGGTGACGCGCGTGCGGTACTCCTTCAGCATGTGGAGCTCGACCAGGAGTCCCGGGCGGCTCTCGAGGACCATCTGCCCCGTGGAGAATCGCGGCGCGTTCGTGTTGAACACGAGCCCGGCCGCCGGGTCCGTCTCGTCCTTCAGGAACACCTGGGCCGGGAACGCGAGGTGTCCGGCGGCGTGGACCCGCCGCGTCAGCTCCGGGCGGACGACCGCGCGGACCCACTCGGCCGTCGGGGGGTGGACGTCCGGCGTGTCGTCCAGCATGAACGTCACGTCGTACTGGAAGTCCGCCCCGTCCGTGACGTGGTCGTCGACGAAGAAGTCCGGGAGCCAGCGTTGGAACAGCCGGTGGAAGGCCCGGGTCTCGGGGGCGTCCGACTTCTGGTAGTCGCGGTTCAGGTTGAGGTTCGTCCCGTTCGCGCGCCACCCGAACGTCTCGGGACCGTTCTGGTTGATCCGGCCGTACGGGGAACGGCGCTCGTGTCCGTCGACGTTGTAGATCGGGACGAAGAGGAGGACGACGCGGTCGAGCAGCGCCGCGTCCTCCGGGCGCCGGAGGAGGTCCCGCAACAGCGCAAGGCACGCGTCCTTGCCGTCCATCTCCCCCGCGTGGATCGCGTTCTGAACGAGGAGGACGACGCGGCGCTCGCGACGCACCGCCTCGGGTTCGAACCGACCCCCCCGCGACACGACGACGACCGACAACGGTCGTCCCTCGCCGGTCCGGCCGAACTCCTCGACCCGTACGAGGTCCGGTCGCGCGGCGGCGAGTCGGTCGAGGTAGGCCATCGTCTCCGCGAGGTCCGGGGTCGTCCGGTACTCGGAGCGCTCGGCGGGGGTGCGCCAGTCGGGGTCGGGGGACACCTCCGGCCCACCGGACCGGCCGTTATCACCTGACGCCGCGGGGGCGGCGGGCGGCCCGCCGGCAGGCGCCGTAGCCAATTCGGATATACTTCATCCCGGTCGAGACCCCGATGCGACGGGCTCCGGGTCCCTTCGCCCCGCGTCGAGCGGTCGCGCTGGCCGTGCTCCTCGTCCCGGGGGTCCTCCTGTCCGGCGGGCTCGTTCGGGCTCCTTCGGTGCTTCTTCCGCCGATGGGGGGCGTTTCCTCCTTTGCCCAGCCGTCCCTCGACTCCTACAACTGGGCGGGCTACGCAGCGACCGGGGCGAACGGCTCGGTGACCGGCGTGAGCGGCTCCTGGCTCGTGCCGAACGTCACCTGCGGGGCGAGCGTCAGCCTCGCGGCCGTGTGGGTGGGAATCGACGGGCTGCACTCTCCGACGGTCGAACAGGTCGGAACGCTCGCGGAGTGCTCGGGCGGTTCGGCGTACTACTACGCGTGGTGGGAGATGTATCCGAGCGGCGGGATGCGGAGCGTGGCCACCGTCACACCGGGAGACCGAATCACCGCCGCGGTGACGTACAACGGGACGGCGGGGTCGTTCCGGCTGACGCTGCACGACCTCACGACGGGCGCCTGGTTCTCGCACCTGCGCAACGACACCGGAACGGACGGGGCGAGCGCCGAGTGCATCGTGGAAGCCCCCGGCGGAGACGCCCAGTCGACCAGCGGCCTCTACCCGCTCGCGGACTTCACTCGCGTCCAGTTCAGCGGATGCGCCGCGACCGTCGGCGGCTTCCACGGGACGATCGGCCTCTTCTCGTCGGTCGTCGAGATCGAGATGGTGAGCGACCCTTCGGCGACCCACTTTCTCGCGACCGCCTCGAACCTCTCCGCCACGCGGTCGTTCGCCGTCACCTGGCACCGCGCATCCTGAGCGCGCGGCGTCCCATACGACTAAGGCGGGGCGTCTCTTCGCGCGCGCATGGCTCGCGCCCCGGCCGACGCGCAGTTCGCGTACACGCGGATCCTCGTGTCCGACTTCGCCCGCTCGTGGAGGTTCTACCGGGACACGCTCGGGCTCGTGCCCGTGAAGGGACACGGCGCACCGCCGTACGGCGAGTTCCGTTCCGACTCCGGAGCCCAGGTCGCCCTGTTCGACCGGGCGTTCATGGCCGACTCCTTGGGCTTGCACCCCGGGCGGTACAACGCGAAGTTCACCGGACGGTCGTTGGTGGTGTTCTCGACGCGCGACTTGGACGCGTTCGCCCGACGTCTGCGACGGCGGCGCGTGCGCCTCCTCCGCGGCCCCACCGACCGACCCGCGTGGATGCTGCGCACGATCCACCTCCGAGACCCCGACGGCTACCTCCTCGAGGTGTTCAGCCGGCTCCCGAGCCCGTCCCGGGCCTGACCGGCGCCCGGGCGACCGAGTCAGAGGCCGCCGGCCCGACGGCGGCTCCCGACGGGCGCCGCGATCCGGTCGAGGCGCCGGGCGGCAAGCGGCTCGCCCAGCTGGTCCAACAACGCGTGGAGGGTCTCGTGGCTGAGCGTCTCGCCGACCGAACCTTCGTGCCGAGGGTCCGCCAACCGGAACAGGATCACCCGGTTGCTCGCGTAGTGGATCGTGGCATCCGTGCGACGCAGCGTCGATGGGTCCCGCCCCGATTCCGCGAGGAACCGGCGGGCCCGCTCTTTCCAGTAGGCGTACTCCGCCGGGCGGCCCACGTGGACTTCCGGAGGCCGGAACGGAGGTCGCGGCACGCCGGCCGCGGGCGGGGGCGGCTCGGGGGAGTCCCCGCGACAGCCCGTGGAATCCCGGATCCATCGGGCCCGCCGTACGACCACGGCCGGGACCGGCGGCGCGGTTACTTAGCGGGCGCGAGCGGGGTCTCGTCCCACGGTTCGGGGACCGCGCCGGGGACGGTCATGATCACGAGCGACCGCGACTCGCGGCGGGCCCGGCGCAGCGCCCCGAGGAGCGTGACGAGCGCGACCCCCAGGATGACGGCCGCGGCCGAGAGGCCGAGCGGCACCCAGAGGCTCGTGGTCGCGGGGGGCGCCGTGTCCGCGGAACCGATCGAGAACGCGAGGGTCCGGTTGATCGGCGCGCCGGCGACCGTGAAGTTCCCCGACGGCGGCGTGACGGAGTACGGGCCGACCGACCCGCCCGTGCCGAGGATCCCCGACGTGTAGGCGTAGCTCCCGTTCGGCTCGTAGAACGTGATCGCGCCGTCCGTCGTGTTCTGGCCGAGGCCGTCGACGGTCACGGCCCAGTCCGTGTCCGGCCCGAGGCCGGACTGGTCGAACACGACCGGGTAGACGACCGCCTGGACGAACTCCGCGACCTCGGTGGTCGGCCCGACCAGCGTCAGGTTCGCGGGGTCGGCCGCGCCGGTGTAGCTTCCGTTCCCGACGCCCGTCCACGCCGCGAATTCGCTCGACGGACCCGACAGGGCGGCGAGCGTCGGATGCGAGCCGAGGTCGTACCAGCCCGACGCGGGGGTGACGGTGCCCGCCCCGGCGGGCGACGTGTCCACGCTCAGCGCGAACTGCGTCAGGTAGGAGATCGAGAGCCCCGTGGCGGCGCCGGTGACGTTGAGCACGCCGTCGCTGCCCGCGGCGGAGTACCGGACCCCGGCGGGTCCGGCCACGTAGGGGGTCGCCGCGAACGAGTAGCTGCCGTTCGGCTCGTCGATCGCGATCGAGCTGTTCGACCCCGACACCGAGATGCCGTTCACGACCACCGTCCAGCCGGAGCCGACCGGTAGCCCGACCTCCTGGAACGTCACGGGGAACTCCCCGAGCGCGTAGAACTGCGCGACCTCGCGGACCGGGCCCACGACCTCGATCGAGGTCGGGTCGGTCGGTCCGCTGTAGGCGCCGGCGCCCTGGCCGGCCCACGACGCGAACACCCAGCCTTCGGTCGGCGCGGCGCTCAGGTTGACCGTCGACCCGGCCGGGAACCACGCCGCCTCGGGGGCGACGGTCCCGGCGACCGACGGGGAGGCGGCGCCCGTGACCTCGAACTGCTGGACGAACCGGACGGAGAGGTTGAGGGAACTGTTCCCCACGGTGAACGTTCCCGTGGAGGGCGTCGCGACGAACTCGGTGCCCGGCGGTCCGTCGGTCAGGGCGGGGACGGAGAAGGAGTAGGAACCGGCCGACTCGAACACGGTGACGAGGCTACCGTTCGAGGTCGTGTTCGCCCCGTTCACGGTGACCGTCCACGCGGTGCCGTTCGGGAGGCCGACTTCGCCGATCGCGACCGGGAACCCGTCGACCGACATCAGACGGTCGATCCACGTGTGCCACGGGTCGGCGACCGTGTTGTTGCGCATGTACTCGCCGACGACCCAGAACGTCCGATTGTGGAACGGGGCGAGGACCGCCGCCGAGAAGTTGCCGAAGGCGCAGACACCGGTCGCGCACGACGGCGCCCGGTCGGGTTCGCCGCCCGCCTTGAGCACGGTCGGCGCCTCGAGCGTCCCCGGAACGTCCGCGCCCGTGCGGCCGGTGACGGCGACGCTCGGGAACTCGGTAGCGGAGCTCTCGTCGAACACCACCACCAGGTTCTGGCGTGCGTCCAGGGCGAGCGCGGGGTAGAGGTCGTACGTCCCGGCCCCCGAGCTCCAGTTGAAGCTCGCGACCAGCGACGCGTTCGCGGTATCGACCTCCCAGAGGTGGAGGCACGCCCGAGCCGCCGAGTCGTTCCCCGGCACGCAGGCCGCGTCCGCCGCCGCCCACAGGTCGGTCCCGTCCCAGACCGCGCTCTGGACGGTCGCGGGCCCGGCGGCGAGGAGCGCGCTGCTCCCCTCCTGGGTCGCGTTCGGAGCGGGCGCGAGTCCCGAGGTCAGGTTGGCCACGACCGAGATCCCGTTCGGGGACGGGGGCACCCCCGCGACGGTCAGGAGCTCGAGCGAGGAGTTCCCCCATCCGTCGCTCGCGAGGTAGAGGAACGAGGAGGGCGCGACCGGGGTCGCCGGCACGAGCGGGCCCCAGAACGCATCGGGGCCGCTGACGGACGTCGCGACGCTCGTCCCGGCGACCAGCGCCGACTTGTTGGCGGCGAGCACTTCGGAACCCGCGAAGGCCCCGGCGTGGAACGTCTCGACCGTCACCACGAGCGCGCCCGAGTCGACCGCGAGGCGGGGGGCGGCGAGCACGTCGCCCGCCGGCGGGGGGGCGAAGTAGTGGACGCGCCAGTCGGCCGTCGGGTCGCCCGTCACGCTCGCCCCGAACACGACCTGGTCGGCGCTCACGTCCAGGGCGGAGACGAACCAGCGCAGGGTCGCGGAGTCGTACACGACCTCGGGGGACGCGAGGACGTCCGACCCCGCGTCGAACAGCGTATCGAGGGAGCCGTTCGCCAGCACGGTCTCGTTCGACGTCCAGATCCGATACGCCGTCTCGGTGAGCTCGACCACGTAGTTGTCGTCGGTCGCGAGCGACGGGTCGGGCGCGACGCACGTGCCGGTACAGGCGGCGGACGCGTCGAGTCCGCTCCAGGCGCGCACCGAGTAGATCCCGCCGGGGCCCGAGAGTTCGGGCGAGACGCCGGCCACCGCCGCTCCGGGTCCCTCGGCGGCCGCCGACGGCGCCCCGGGTGCGGCGGGGGGACCTACGGCGGCGACGCCTCCCGAGAGCGAGACTCCCGCGAGGGGGGCGTCGGGCCGAACGGACCCGAGGCCCGAAACGAGGAGTCCCACGACGACTGCGGATGCCAGTGCGGCGAACCACGCGCGATGCATGCGCGAGCGGGGCGTCGAGCGACGCCGATCGACGACTAGTTGGCGAGTGCGGATATATACACATGCCGATGCGCGAGGGACCTACGGCACGGTGAGGGTCCCTTCGAGGACCGGAACGCAGTAGCCCCCCACCCGAACCCCGACCGGTCGCCCGCCCTCGAGTCGGGCGCGGGCGTGGATCCGGCTCGGCCGCAGGACCGCATCTCCCTGGGCGATCACGACCTCCTCGTCGGGTCGGGCCCAGCCGTGCAGCACCATCCAGGCGACGGCCGGTCCGGCCGCCGATCCGGTCGCGGGGTCCTCCCCACCGGAGAAGAACATTCGAGCGACCGCGCGGTGGGCCCCGTCGCGCCGGGCGATCAGGTAGAGGAACTTCGCGTCGGTGCCGCGGAGGTACGTTTCGAGCCGGGACCACTCCGGCCGCAGGCTCGCGAGGCGGTCCGCCGACCGGAACGGCACGACCCCGAACGGCACTCCGGTCGAGATCGTCTGCGCCGGCCCGGAGCGGTCGAACTCCTCCACGGAGACGCCGAGCGCCTCGGCGAGCGCCCGCGGGTTGTGCACGGAACCTAGGACCGGATCCGGCTGGTCCATCTCGCCGAAGGAGTCGCCGTCCCGCGCGCGGAAGCGGACCGGTATGCGTCCGACCGGCACGGCGAGCGCGACCTCGCTCTGGCCGGTGGCCCTCGCCAGGTGCCAGGCGGTGCCGAGCGTCGGTTGGCCGGCGAACGGCATCTCGCCGAACACGGCGAAGATCCGCGTTGGGTACCCCTCCCGGGCGTCCGTCGCGGGATCCCGCGGAAACACGAACGTCGTCTCGGAGAGGTGGGTCTCGCGCGCGATCTGCTGCATTGTGTCGGCGCTCAGTCCGTGCGCGTCCGGAAACACCGCGAGCTGGTTCCCTTTGAGCCGGGACCGGGTGAAGACGTCCAGCCAGACGAAGCGGTACGCGCGCGCCATCGGGACGGAGGAGGGGCGGGCGGGGAAGACGGTTGGGTCTACTCCTTCGGCACCGGCCCGAAGAACTCGAGCCAGTTCCCGTCGGGGTCGCGGGTGTAGACGAGGTTCTCGTGCGGCTCGCGGATCCGCGCGACCACCGGCAGTTTCCGGCGCCGGAGTTCCGCTTCCCACGCCTCGACGTTCGACACCCGGAACCCGAAGTGGTCGAACTCGGTCCCCACCCGGATCGGCGTGTGGTAGCGGTTCGTCCGCGGGTAGTAGTTCAGCTCGACGCGCTGCTCCGCGCCCGGGAACCGGAGGTGGACCCAGACCCCGCCGTGGCCCATCCGCCCGCGCCGGTAGACGCGGAAGCCGATACGGCGGTAGAAGCGCAGCGAGCGCGCCAGGTTGCGGACGCGCAGGCCGGCGTAGACGTACTCGACCTTGACCCGAGGCATCGCCGGCCCGACCGCTCCGTCGTACAAAGCCTGATGACCGCGGGCCGGGTGCGCCGGTTCGGCGCGCCGGGCGGGGCCCCGAGTCAATTCAAACTGACGGGTGAACCAAGTCTTCGCGCGCGCACGAGGTACACCATGGGCGACCGCAACGGCCCGCGCATTGGAGGGATCTGAGATGGCATTCCTGGACGACCTGTCGTTCATCCTCGACCTGTTGATCCTCGTGACCGCGCTCGTGTTCTACACCGCCGTGCTCGTCTGGTTCGAGACGCGGCGGAAGGACACGGCGCGGGCGAACACCCACCTGCGCGGGGGAGCGCTGTTGCTCGGGATCCTCGGCGGGCTCCTCGGCATCTTCGGCCTGTGGGGCGAGCTGACGTGGCCGATCGCCGGCTTCCCCGGGGCGACCTCCTACGACATTTTCTTCTTCGAACCCGTGCTGATGCTGAGCCTCCTTCTGATCGGTTTCGCGGTCGCGGTCTGGTACCGCCTCCCGACCCACTTCGTCGGGCTCATCGGCGTCCTGGTCGGCCTCGCGATCCTGTTCTACGGGGTGCGCGCCTACCAGTTGAACCTCACCCAGGAGCCGCTCCAGACCCTGCTCCTCTACCTCGCCTTCGGGGGCACGGCGATCTTGGCGTATCCGGCGACCCTCTACGTCGACTGGTTCGTGGTCGGCCCGGCGACCCCGGGGGCCGACCCGCTGCCGTCGAATCCGGTGCCGGACTATCCGTGGCTGTGGCGGGTCCTGGTCGGGATGTTCCTCCTCGGCGTGATCCTCGCGGGAGTCGCCGCCGTCGGCTACGGGATCACCGTCGCGTGGGCCCACCTCGGCGCCCCCCCGTGAGCGGCGGTCGGTCCGGGGCCAACCCTTTCCGGTGTCCGGTCCCCCGCCGCGAGCCGTTAACTCCGCGGGGGGCCTGACCCGTCCATGTCGACGAGCGTCGAGGGTCTCTCCGCGGTCACGATCCACATCCGGGATATCGCGAAAGCCGGCGCGTTCTACCGGGACGCCCTCGGCCTCAAGGAGACGGCCTTCGACGCGGCCGCCGCGCGGGCTGCCTACGCCATCCCGGGGTCCCCCACGTTCCTGACGATGCACGTCATGGGGCCGAACGAGGCCGGCCGCGAGCCGGGCACGGTGTCCGGCGTGGTGTTCTACCACTCCGACCCGCGCGTCTTGCTCGAGCACGTGCGGGCGCATGGGGGCTCGGTCACGATGGAGCCGGTCGAGGTCGAGGTGGACGGTCGGAAGTTCGTCCGATCCGCCTTCGCGGACCCCGACGGCAACGAATTCCTCCTGTCGAACCGCAAGTACTAGTGGGCCCCGCCCCGAGGCGCGAACGGGCTCGCGTGGAGCGGAAGGCGGAAGAACGCCCTCCGCGCGACCCCGTCACGGATGTCGGCTCCGGACCCCCTTCCGGCCCCCGCCGCGCGGACGCCCCTCCCGCGGAGGTACCGGGTTTCACCGGCGGCGAAGCGACGGGCGATCTACGCCCTGATCGCCGTGGCGGGGGCGGAAGTGGTCGGCACGATCGGGCTCCACCTCATCGAGAACGCGAGCTGGATCAATGCGTTCTACTTCGAGAGCATGCTCGCGACCGGGCAGGGTCCGCCGTTCCCGCTCGTCACCAACGCGGGCAAGATCTTCGCGTCGATCATGGCGTACGTCTCGGTCGGATCGGTCTTGACCGCGCTGTTCTTCGCGGTCGGGCCGATCGTCGCGCGCTTCTGGCACGAAAGCCTCGACCGGATCGAAGAGGACGTGCGGCGGATCGAGCACGGGGCCCGCGCCGAGATCGCGCGGCTCGAGGAGGAGCTCCATCACCACCGCTCTGAGCCCCACCCCCCCGGGCCCCGGAACTAGCCCGATGCGGAAGGACCGGTCCTCGGGTCCGCACTGACTCCGGCGGTGGGCCCCGAGTCCCGCGGAGGACGGCTTGGGCCCAAGGGAGTCCGGGCGCCGCGGCCCGCTACCGCATCCACGCGGTCGACTGGATCGCGCTCTCGAGCAGCTTCTTCTCGATCAACGCGACCGCTTCCGAGACCGACGACTTCGACCGGTTCACGCGCTTCGCGAGCTCGGTGAGCGTGATCCCGCGTGGGACCGCGAAGTACCCCTCCGCCATCGCACGGTGGAGCAGTTCGCGCTGGGAGTCGCTGAGGATCGGGAGGTGCGTCCGCAGCGGACGACGACGGATCGAGACGACCTGGACCTTCGGGTCGACGGACCGCACGTACTCGAGGATCCGCTCGAAGGTCGCGTTCCGCGCGACCACCTCCCAGCGGATCTGCCCCGCCTGGATGTGCAGCGGGAACTGGAGCGGCACCCCGAGCTCCCGGTAGAGGTACACCACGGGTGGGTTGCGATACGTCACGCGGTAGAGCGAGCCGTCCCCGACCTCCGCGAGCGCGTCGACCTTGAGCACGTCGGCGTACTCCTGGATCTCCCGCGACCACACGCCCGGGGGCGCGCCGCTGATCCAGTAGTCCGAAACCGAGACGTTCGGGTCGACGTCGTTGCGGTTCAGCGCTTCGAGGCGCTCCTTCGGGTGCGCCGTCGAGAAGCCGGTCGTCCACAGCCCCTTCGGCATGTGGATGTTCAGGGTCGCGATCAGCAGCCGCTCCGCGGCCCGGGTCTCGTCCGCCGCGCGGAGCGATGCCAATTCGGCCGTGCCCGGGCGGCGCGGGCGGGACGACACGGGCGGGAGCTTCCGACGCGTCACGGGGGCCTAGGTCGTCCGACCGCCCGCCCATCGAGACCCGACATATAAACCGACTACGGCGAACCCTGCGGTCGGCGCCGAACCCGTTCGGGAGCCCGAATCCGTTCGGCGCGACTCCTTGGACGGGGGGTTCCATGGGGCGGGACACCATGGTCCACCGCATCGGGCCGCTCGGGACGGTCTCGGACCGCCGACCGCCGCCCCCACCGCACCGCCGCGCCCCCGCGTACCGGGTCCGATCGAGGAACGCGCCCGCGGAGGCTTCCGGGGGGTCGCGGGAGTCGCCCGCGACGGAGCGAGCGGTGCGGTCGGAATGGCAGCTCCACCCCACCAGTCTGTTCCTCTACGGGGAGTCCCGACCGCTCGTGAACCTGGCCCTGTTCGCCCTGGCCCACGCGGCGAACCCGGAACTGCTCTGGGTGGACGTACGCGTGCCGGGAGAGGAGCGGGGGGTCGCGGACCCGATGTCGCGCGGATGGGTCCGGCCCGGTCGGGGCATCGCGATCGAACGGCTGAGCGAACTTCACCCGCGTCCCGCGGTCGACGGCGCTCGGCTCGCGGAGTTGCTCCGGGACGAGGCCGACCGCGATCGCGTCGCCCGCTTCCTCGAGTTGCCGAACGTCACGCAGGAGCTGTTGACCCGGACACCGGACCCCGGTCGCCCGGGTGTGGTCGCGGTGACGAACGCCCATCGCTTGATGGCCGCCTACGCCGACCAGCCGCTGGCCCCGATCCTCGACGCCCACCGCAGTGCGGGGTACTCGCTGTTCGTCGGATACGCGGACGTCCCCGGACCCGGCCGATTCGGGTTCGACTATTCGCTCCGCCTCGACGGCGAGGGCCTGGGGTCGTGGCACTCCGCCGTGCTCGAATGCGAACGCGGCGCGGGCTCGGGCCCGTTCGCCGAAGGCGCCCGGACGCGCCTCGACCGGCTCCCGTACCTCGCGACGACCTTCCGAGCGGCCCTCCGCGTCTCCGAGTGACCGCCCCGACGTCGGGGCGGCCGGACCGGACCTCTCAGCTCGAGTCTTTCTTCTCGGCGTCCTCGCCCTGGTACCCCTTCTTCGCGCCGTGGGCGAGGCCCTTCATGCCCCCCACGATCCCGCGACCGACCTTACCGGCCACTTCGCCCGTCTTCTCCGCCACGTGGACCGTCTCGGCCCCGGCCCGGTGGCCGAGCCCGACCTCGTGACCGCACTTGGGGCAGTTCTTCGCCGCGTCGACCAGATCGGCACCGCACGCTTCACACTTCATGGCCGCCTCGTACCGTCATGGTCGCGACCTTAGATGAAATCGACCGCGCCGTGCCAGCCCGATGCGACCCGTCCCGCGGCGGGGTGCGCCGGACCGTCCCGATTTATGTAATACGACATCCGTGGCCGCCCGTCCACGCCCGGCTCCCGGGGTCACTCGGGCGGGCGGACAACCGGGGGAACACCACGATGGAGCCACAGGAACAGGTGCCGAGTCGGCCGAACGCGAGTCCGGGACCGAGAGGAGGTCGTAACCGCTGGGCGGCGGTCTCGATCGCGATGGGGGTGGTGGCGGCGGTGGCCCTATTGGTCGCCGTCCCGATCTCGACCGGCGCCGTGGGTGGAGGGACGCTCACGCCCGCGACCGTCGTCACGATCAAGGCGCCGTTCAAGGGCATACCCCAACAGGGGTTCGAGTGGATCACCGACTCAACCTGCGGGTCGAAGGCGACCGACCCCAACGCTCCCTCGTTCAACATGACGACCGGCACCTTCCACGGGACCGCCAACGCGACCCAGGTCGCGTGCGGTTCCACCGCGGCCCTCACGGAAAGCGGGGTGCTGGGCGGCCTTGAGTCGGCCGGTAACGTCACGTTCCACACGACGACCGGGAAGCACACCGTGCGGATCTTCTGGACGGTCGTCTACACGGCGACGCTCCACGCGCACGGGACGACCACCCAGAAGGCGACCGCCGACGCCGAGGTGACGCTGAACGCCGAGGTGGAGGACGAGCAGAACTTCTCGTCGTTCTCGCCCGTCTCGCCGACCATCTACGCGAACGTGACCCAGTCGGGGAGCTACTCCCAGCAGGTCACGGAGAAGGCGACGCTCGTGATCACCGGCACGTTCGTGGCCGGTCACACCTACCTCATCACGTCGTACATCTCGGCGTTCGCCGCAGCCGAGACGGGGGTCGGCACGGGCTCGGCCTACGCCACGCTCAACGTGGCGAACGGCGGGAACCACGCGACCCTGACGTCCATCACGATCGCGTAGGTCGAACGTGAGCGGGTGGGGCCAACCCCTTCCTTCAACCCTTTTGCGCTCCCGGGGCGTGGGGCCGGGAGAACGGCCGATGCCGGTCCGGTCGCTGGTCGTCCCGTCCGTGGTCGTCGCGCTCGCCGTCGTGCTGGTCTCGGGCGCCGTGTCCGGGGGGGCGGCCCTGCGCCCCGGGTCCGGGGGACTCGAGACCACGCGCACGCAACAGACCGTGACGGCCTCCTTCGAGTACCAGTCGTTCTGCCCGACGCGCCCGGCGCTCGGGCCCTGCGCCAACCTCGGGGGGTTGACCACCGCCGGCCCGACCCCACGGATCCTCGGCGACGCGGAGGCGAACTTCGACGCGCTCGGGTCGGGTCCGGGTGCGAATCAGCTGATCGAGTGGAACGGGTCCGATCCGAGCTGGTCGGCGGCCACGAACCTCTCGTGCGTGCCGACCGTCACCGTCGCGTCCACCGGGGGGACTGCCGCGTTCGTCGGGTGCTCCAACGCGGCGGGAACCGCCGGGTGGGTAGTGGGCGTCGACCTGACGACGGGAGCGGCCTTTGCGAACCTGTCGATTCCGAGCGGTTTCCCTTCGATGGCGTTCGACCCGGCCCGGGACCTCCTGCTCATCGCGTCGCCCCCCCGCACGCTCGAGGCGGTCGCGGCCTCCAACCTGACGGTCGAGCGGATCGTGAACACCAGCGCGGTCCTCGGAGGCGGCCTCACCGACGGTCAGAGCGCGCTCGCCTTCGACCCGTTCTCGAACACGTTCCTCGTGCCGCTCGCGAGCGACGCGGTCGACTCCCTCGACCCGACGACGCTCGCGGCGGTCGCCCACCTTCCGACCAACGGCCCCGTGAACGCGACCGCGGTCGACTCGGACTCCCGCCAGGTCGCCCTCGCGGTCGGGACCTCGGCCGACACGCTCGAACTCGTCGACGCGACCGACTTCGCGCCGACGGGCGCGGTCGCGGTCGGCGCCACCTGTCCCTCCTCCGGTCCCCCGCCCGCTCCGTCGGAGATCCTCGACGACCCGGTGCACGGGGACCTGTACGCCCTGGGGTTCGCGGGCTGTGTGGTCGCGGTCAACACGTCGACCGATACGGTCGCCGGGACGCTCGCGGGCCTCGCGGACCCGTTCGTGTCCGGCGCCTACGTGCCGGCGACCGACGCCGTGTGGGAGTGCTCGACCCCGTTCTCGGAACTGCCGTCCGGCGGCATCCTGGACCTCGTCCATGGGCAGAAGGTGACGGTCACCTCGGTGTTGGGGCTGCCGTGGCCCCTGGCCCTCCTCGCCCTCGCGGCGGTCGTCGGCGGAGCGGTCGGTGCGCTGCTCTACGGGACGCGGCGAACGCTCGGACGCCGATCGACTTCGCGCGAGCCGCGCTAGGCCGAGGGCGGTGCGGGCGGGCCCCCCTCGGGAGGGCCCGGCGGCGCGGATCGCCGACGCGCCACGACGTAGGCGATGAGGAGGGCGACCACCGCCACCCCGGCGCCGAGCCCGAGCCAAACGTAGGGGGACGTTCCGGACGACGAGTTGGGTCCGGTGCCCGCTTGGACCGTGATCGAGACGCTGCGGTTCACCGAATGTCCGTCCGAATCGTTGACGAACAGCGTCGCCGTGAACGTTCCCCCGCGCGCGTAGGCGTCGCTCGCGTTCTGGGTCGACGCGCTCGTCCCGTCGCCGAACGACCAGTGGAACGCGTAGGGAGGAGTGCCGCCGCTCGGTTGGGAGGAGAAGTCGACGGTCTGGTTCACCTGCGCCGTCGAAGCGGACGCCCGGACGGTGACCGTGAGCGGGGCCGCACCCACGTCGACCGTCACGTACCGAACGACGAAGGAGCCGTTCGCATCCGAGACGTTGAGCGACACGTTGTACGCGCCCGCCGCAGCGTAGGCGTGGCTCGCGTTCTGCGTGGTCGCGGACGACAGGTCGCCGAACCGCCACAGGAACGTGTAAGGCGGAACGCCGCCGCTGGGGCGGGAACTGAAGTTGACCGTCTCGCCGACCGTCGCGGAGGTCGGGACCGCCGAGATCGTCACCCCGAGGGGAGGTGGACCGGAACTCTGCACCGTGACGACCACGTAGCCGTCCGCCGTCGTACCGTTCGCGTCCTCGACCGCGAGGGTCACGTTGAACACGCCCACCGTGGCGAACGCGTGCACCGGGTCCGCGGCCGTCGAGCCGTTTCCGTCGGCGAACGACCAGTTGTACGTGAACGGCCCGGTCCCCCCGGTCACGTTGGACGTGAAGGAGACGTTCTCGTCCCGTTGAGCGAGCGTGGGGGCGGCCGTGACCGTCACGGAGAGAGGGGTCCCACTCGAGAAGACCTGGACGACGACCGAGTCGGTGGCCGTCGCGAGCGCGGAATCGGTGACGGTGACCGTCGCGGTGTAGTTGCCGGCCGAGCCGTAGGTGTGGGAGACGTTCTGCCCGGTCCCGTTGCTCGTCGAGTCCCCCCACGCCCAGGCGAATGCGTACGGCGGCGACCCGCCGGTCGGGCTGGCCGAGAAGGCGACGCTCGCAGCGACCCCGACGGGGTTCGGGGCGGCGTGCGCCGTCACCCCGAGCGGCGACGACGCGGGGAACGTCAGCTCCCACGTGGCGTTGTACGCGCCGTCCCCCTGGAGCATCACGACGCAGTGGTCGGACGCGTCGTACGCCATCTGGCCCCAGATCGTCCCGGCGGGGGGCGCGGGGGAGACGTCGTAGGCCGTCCATGTCCCCCCCTGGAACACCCACGTGTCGGCATAGTACGAGTTCGCCGGGTAGCCGCCGTACATCACCACCGCGGAGACGTCCGGGTCGTAGACCATCCCCGCGCCCGCCCGGGCATCCGGCGAGTTCGGGGGGGTGACGTTCACCCACGTGCCCGACGCGAACGTCCACGTGTCGTTCAGGTACTGCGTCGGCCCAAGCCCGCCGAACATCACCACGTCGTGGTCCGCGAGGTCGTCGACCTGCGCCTGGTCGTACCGTCCACCGGGCGCGGCCGTCGGGGTGAGCTTCGTCCAGGTCCCGGCGTGGAACTGCCAGGTGTCGTTCGAGTAGGTGGTGTTCGTCCCGCCGCCCTGGTTGCCCGCGAACAGGAGGACCGTTCCGGTTTCGGTGTCGTACGACATCGAGCCCCAGAAACGGCCCGTCGGCCCGCCGGCGGCCGTGACGTTCGTCCAGACCCCGGCGCGGTAGACCCACGTCTGGTCGTTGTACGAACCGGTCGGGGCCGGGCCGCTGCCGCCGAACAGAACGACCTCGTGGTCCGACGGGTCGTCGGCCAGGAAGAATCCGAACCGGGCGCTCGGCGAGGCGGGCGTGGTGCGATTCACCCACGTGTGGTTCGCGAACGACCAGGTGTCGTTGTAGTAGGTGTAGGGGATCCCGTTCGTGTTCTCGCCGCCGAACAACAGCGTGTAGTTGTCCGAGGAGTCCCATACCATGCCGGCGCTGCGCCGCGGCGGCGGCGCCGGGCCGCTCGTCACGTTCGTCCAGACGGGCGTCCCGACGTTGGGCGAGGCCGGAGCGGTGGAAACGGGCCCGATCGTCCCGGCGACCGTCGCGTGCAGGGCCGGCTCCCTCGCGGGTGCGGCCGCCGGCGCCGTCGCGCCTCCGCTCCCGAGGAACATGACCGTCACAAGCGCGACGACGAGGACCCCGGCGAGCCGGGGCGTGGTCCGGTGCGTCATGCGTTCGGAGAGAACGGCCGCGCTACATAGACCGTTCGCGCCGGCGGCCGCTAGATCGCGTTGACCGCGAACCCCAGGACGAATCCGACCATCACGCCGAGGTAGACGATGCGGTTCCGCCGGAGCGAGAGCTCCCGCGTGTCGAGCGGGCGGAACGCGACCCGGAGCATCGGCAAGAGCGCGTAGGCGATCGCCCCGATGGCGAGGGCGTCGAACACGAGGACGAAGTCGGTGCTGCTCCAGAAGTACCCGATGAACGCGCCGACGAGCGTGGGCACCCCGCTGAGGAAGAAGAGGCCGAGGATCACGCCCAGGCGCCGGCTCTCGGGGCGGCCGAGGAACGGGGCCGCGATCGGGAACCCCTCGGTGACGTTCTGCAGGAAGAATCCGAGGAAGACGACGGCGAGCACCCCGACCGCCCCGATCGACCAGTTGACGCCGAAGACCAGCCCCTCGGTGAGGTTCTGGAGGCCGATCCCGAGCGCGATGATCAGGGCCATGCGCTCGGGGGCGGACTCGGGGCGGGAGCCGCTCGACACGTTGTCGACCGCGAACAGGGCCAGGAACGCCCCGACGAACGCCACCCCGAACAGGAGCGAGTAGCCCGCGTCGGCCACGTAGCCGTTCGGGTACAGGATCGGCGCGACGTCACTGAAGATGTCGGCGAGCAGGAAGACGAGGATCCCGATCGCCCCCGCGTTGAGCGCCGTCGCCCAGCTCCGCTGCGCCCGCTTCGCGTAGACGACGGGCAGCGAGAGAAAGATCGAGAACGCCATCGCCGCCGTGAGCGCGAGGAAGGTTGCGAACTCCTGCATCCGGGCGGGAAGGGGCGCGCGGGGGCTCTTAACCGCTTCGACCGTGAAGTGGCCCACGGTAGGGTCACAGCGTGAAATTACGACACCTCGATATCGCTAATTATCTTCACAGAGTGAACGACCGCGATGTCCCGGACGTCCGACCGACCGCACCGTCCGCGCGCCGACCGCCCGACCCTGGCCCCCGCCGGGTGGGTTCCGCTGTTGCAGGCCCTGGTCGCCCGGGAGCTGGTCGAGCAGGAGGGGCTCTCGCTCAAGCGGGCGGCCGACCCCCTCGGCCTTGCCCCCTCCGCGGTCTCGCAATACCTCTCGGGGCGTCGACAGGCCCGCCACTTCGCCGAGTACTCCCAGAACGATGCTGCGCAGCGACTCGCGCGCGATGTCGCGCACGCGCTGCTCGCGGTCCCGCCCGGTTCGCCGGAGGCGACGTCCCTCTTGCTCGACGGGGCGCGACGGCTCGCGCGGGTGGACCGGCCGCCGACGGCCGCTCCCGGCGGCGTCGTCGAGCGGGTCGGCCCTCCGGCCGCCCGGGCCTCGCGGGAGATGAGCCGCTGGCTCCGCCACCGGATCCGGGCCGAACAGTCGGCCGTGACCGCGTGCATGGTCCTCGCCCAGCGGGCCCGCGACGAGGTGACCCGGGCGATCTTTCGGCAGATCGCGTCCGACAGCCTGCGGCACGCCGAGATCGTGGCGTCGTTGGCGACGTACCTCGACCGCGGAGTGTCCGGAGCGTACGCCTCCGGCATCACTCGGCGGGACGTCGAGTCGTTGATCGAAGCGGAGCGTCGCGCCGAGTCCCACGAGGCGGGCGAGGGGTTCCAGGAGCTCCGCGGAACGCTCGCCGTGCTGGTCGAGAGCATGGAGGACGACGAGCGCAAGCACACCGCGTTGCTGGAAGGGCTCTTGCGCTCGGGGTTCGCCGCGCCGCGCGGCGCCACCCGCGGGCGCCGTCGCGGGACCTCCGATCGCCCGCCGTAGCGGGGGTTACGAGAAGAACTCCTTCATCGGGTTCCAGTAGAAGTCGTACCATCCCTGATCGACCCCGTCGCGGAACTTCGCCGGGATGCCGACGTGGTCGACCACGAGCCGGCAGCCCTTCCCCTTCGGCTTCAGCTCGAGCCGGAGGACCGAGTAGTCGCCCGCCGGCCACTCGCTGGCCCGCCACGCTTGGACAATCCGCTTGCCGGGGACGAGTTCGAGGTTGTAGCCCGAGATGTAGGTCCCTCCGGCGCGGAATCGACCGCCTTCCTTGCGGCTCATCCGCGCGGACTCCCCCGTGAACCGCGCGTGCCGCCGGCTGTCGAGGTACGCGTCGTAGACCTCACGCGGCTTCACGGGAAAATCGACTTCGTGGTGGACCGGTTTGCACATCGTTCGCTCCGGGACCCGCGGGCCCCGACCGCGGATACGGACCGAATATACTTAACCATTTGGTTTACTAGGGCGTCTCGGAGTCGTCCATGCGTCCGCCAGAGCGTCCGTCCGAGGAGGAGGCAGAGCTCGACCGCCTGTTCTCCGCGCTGTCGGACCCCACCCGGCGGGCGATCCTGCGTCGTCTCGCGGTGCGGTCGGCGTCGGTGACCGAGCTCGCGGCGCCGTTTCGGATGACGTTACCGGCGGTGTCGAAACACCTGAAGGTCCTCGAGGAGGCTCACCTGCTCTCGCGTGCGGTCCGGGGACGGGTGCACAGTCTCTCCCTCTCGGGGGAACCCCTCCGCGCGGTCGAGACGTGGCTCGACCCGTTCCGTGTCTACTGGGAGACCGAGCTCACTCGACTCCGGGCCGACCTCGAACGCCATCCGCCGAAGCCTCCCGCTCGCCGGACCCGTCCAGCGTGAAGTCGGCGAACACGAACCCGTCCCGCTCGACGACGGGACCGGGTCGGACGCGGACCGGCCACCGGAACATCGGCCCGTCGGTCACGCACGTGTGGAACTCGCCGTTCTCCCCGCACGGGTCCACCCCCGGCGGAAGCGCGTCCAGGAGTTCCCGGTCGAACGTCCGGCCCGCGAACGACCGGGACAGCCGGCGCGGGTCGAGGCAGACGATGCGCGTCTCGAGCCCGGCCGCGATCATCGATTCCGCCAGCGCGCGGGTCGGTCGGCCCCACAGCGGAAACAGGGGGACGATCCCGGTGCCGGCCAGGCGCGACTCGCGGTAGGCCCGGACCTCGTCGAGGAACAGGTCCCCGAACGCGAGGGCGGACACTCCCTCGGAAACGAGCTCGCGCACGACCTGGCCCATCGCGCGCTCGTACTCGGCGTTCGAGCAGTTCGCGGGGATCTCGACCCGACGCACCGGCAGACCGACCGCGCGGGCCTGTGCATCCAGGAGGTCGGTCCGCACCCCGTGCATCGACACGCGGTCGAAATCGCGCGTGACCGTCGTGAGGAGCCCCGCCACTTCGTACCCTCCGGACCGTCGCAACTCCTCGAGGGCGAACGCCGCGTCCTTGCCGCTGCTCCACGCCACATAGGCACGGGGTCGACGGCCGGCTTTGGGCGCGGGCGGGGCGTCACTCGAGGGCGGCACCACGGGCCGCGACCCTCCTCCGTCCGCATGAGCTCTCGCCCGAGACATTCGCCGACCAGTAGGCGCAGGAACCGCCGTGGCCAGAGGGATTGGTGCAGTTGGCAATCGGGTTTAATCGCCCCGGGGTGCCCTCTCCCGATGCCGGACCCGATCCCCTCCGCTCCTCCCGAGTCCCGCGCGCGAGAAGTCCGCGACCCCGAGCCGGGCGAGGAAGCCGAGTCCGACGGAGTCGAACCCTCCTCCCGGGATTGGTGCGACGTGGACCGCTGAGGTCGGGCCCCTCCGACCGGCCCCGCTCGCTTGATGCGGGGCCGACCTTCCCGCGAGCGTGGAGCCGGTGGACGTGGCGACCGCGTCCGCGTTCGCGGACTCGTTAGAGGAAGACCCGACCTCCTGCACCGCACAGAGCGCGCTCCGCCGGCGCCTCGGCGCGCTCTATCTTCGGGGGCGTGCGCCCGCACCGGAAGCCGCGGTGCTGGTACTGCCGTGGGTCCCGAGCGAACCGGTCGCTTGGGGGTCGGACCCGATCGCGATCTGGGAGCTGCTTGCCGAGATCCGAGGCTGGACCTGCGTGAACGTCGCCACGACGTTGGCCCCGCGCCTCGCCGAGGTGCTCGCCGCCCGCCTGGGCGCGTCGACGCGCCTCTACGCGGACCTCTACTACACGCTCGAAGGGCCCGTCTCGCCGTTCGAGCACCCGTGGGTGCGCCGGTTGACCGGCGCGGACCTGTCGCTGGTCGAAGACGCTCCGCGCGAGATTCGACCCGTCGGGTTCGACTCCGTGCTGGCGGCGCTCGAGGGCGGAGTCGCCGGCGGCGCCGTGACCGGCGGGCGGCTCGTCGCGTCGATCTCGCTCTCGGGGGCGACCGAGACGTTCGGGGAGATCGGGGGGGCGACCCTTCCCGACTGGCGCGGGGCGGGGCTCGCGACCGCCGCGGCGTCGCTGGTCGCCCGGGAGCTGCGGGCGCGAGGCCTCGTGCCCGTGTGGAGCACGGGCGAGGAGAACCGAGCCTCCCAGAAGGTGGCCGAGAAGGTCGGGTTCCGTCCGTGGGGCCGGGCGGCCTACGTCGTGGTCGATCGCCTGCGGGACCCCGGCGGCTTCCAACCGACCGCGCCGAAGGGTTGAGTATCCACCGCGCCTCCCGTCCCCGTTGCCATGCGGTTCGAGGTCGCGGGGCTCCGGGTCCAGAACCTCGAGCGGTCGCTCCGGTTCTACACCGGAGCTCTCGGACTGAAGGTGCGCGCCCGCGGAGACACGCGGGCATGGGGAGGCGGCCTGTGGGTGCAGCTGGTCGACCCTGCGTCGCGACGCCACCTGGAACTGAATTGGTACCCTCGCACCTCGCGATTCGGCGGCCCCTACCGAGTCGGCGACGGGGTGGACCACCTCGACTTCTCCGTCGGTTCGGCTCCGCGCGCGGAGCTCGAACGGGTCTACCGACGCCTCCTCCGGGCGGGGGGCCGACCGACCGGTCTCGAACCGGCGACCACCGACGGTTGGATGGCGAGCGTCCTCGACCCGGACGGCATCTGGATCACGATCGGACGACGCCCGACGCCGGCCGAGCGGAGGGCGATGGCGCGTTCGAAACGGCGCACCTAGCCGGAGCTCTGCAACGCCCGGAGCGCCGCGAGCAGGCCGCTCCCGTTCGGAGACCCGAGGCCCGTGCACGGGTCCCATCCGGGACCGGCGCTGTACCCTCCGTTCGAGCCGTCCGTCACGTCATGGAACGCTCCCGCGGCGCCGGCCGAGTAGAGGGCGGCGTGGACGTCTCCGACGGGGGCGCCCAACGCCTGGGCCCAGCGGGCCACGAGCGCCGCCCACATCGGCGCGACCGCGCTCGTCCCACCGAGCGCGACCGTCGCTCCGTCCACCACGATCGCGAATCCCGTCTCGGGCGCGGCGTCGCCCGCGACGTCCGGAACGCCGCGACCGGTGCCTCCGTTCGGCCCCGACGGGACGTGGGCGCCCGATTGGTAGGACGGTAGCGCGAACACCGCGCTGACGCCGCCGCCCGTGGCCCCGCCGTCGGTCGCGAGGTCGTCCCAGACGACCTCGCTCGCGATCGCCCCGGCCGAGAGCTCGAGCTTCGTCCCCCCGCAGCCGAGGACGAACGGGCTGGAAGCCGGGAAGTCGACCGCGAGCGTGCCGGTCGGCTCTCCGTCCGACGCCCCCTGGTCGCCGGACGCCGCGGTCACGGTCACCCCGACCGAGGCCGCGTCCTCGGCGGCCGAACTGAGCGCCTGCATCGCCTGGGCGGTCCACGACGGCTCGGGGCCCCCCCAACTGATCGAGACGACGTCGGGTCGGTTCGCGGTGTCGTGTACCGCGGTCGTCAAGGCGTCGAGAAATCCCTGGTCGGTGTTCGGCGCGAAGTAGACCGCGATCCGGGCGCCGGGCGCGAGCGCCCCCGCGAGCTCGAGGTCGAGGGCGACCTCCCCGTCCGGCCCGTCCGCGCTTCCCGTCGGCGCGTTCGCGGCGCCGTCGACCGAGACGTCCGTGACGGACGGGACGGCGAGGCCGAGCCCTCCGAAATACGTCGCGAGGTCCGCGGTCCGGTACCCGCCGCCGAGCTCGACCAGCCCGATGCACTGTCCCGTGCCGTCCGTTCCGGCCGGGAACTCGTAGGCCGCCGCGAGCGCGGTCGGCGTGACCGTCGCCGCCTCGGCGAGCGGGCCGCGGAACCGGCGCACGTGGGGGCGCGCTTGCGGCCGGTCGTCCAGGCCGAAGACGCCCTCCACCACGCCCGCGAGCCCGGCGGGCACGTGCACCGGCCCGACCCGCCCCCGGAACGTGCCGGACGCGTGGGCGAACCGGCGCAGGCGAACACCGAACGCCTGCTCCAGGGTTCGGAGGGAACCGGTCAGTTCGACCGTGCGACGGGCCACGCTCTCCGCGCGCACCTCGAGACCGGACGCGGTCGCGAACTCGCGGACCCGTGCGAGGTCGTCCTCCGAGGCACCCCACCGGCGCGCGAACGACTCCCGCTCGAGGAGTCGGAGCCGCGTCGGCGCGCGGTCTACCGGCGCCCTCCGCCGCACAAAGACGGAGACGTGTCCGGTCGCGGTCGGCAGGACCGGGCCCAAGTCCCGGGCGCCGGGCGGAACCCGGCGCTCACTGCCGGGGACGGCGACGGGAGCGCTCCCGGAGCCGCGCACCGGCCGACCTCTCACCGAGACGCCGGCGCGGCGGCGCGCAGGATGTCGCCGAGTTGCTCCGGCGGCAGGAGGTGACGGAGGGTCATCTCGCTCTTGGCGCCGGCCGGATGCGCGCCGGCGGCCGCCCCGTACCAGAAGCAGGTCTGCAGCGCCCGGGCGAGGGCATCCGGTCGGTCGGGGCGGCGCAGGGCTCGCGCGATGTCCCGCCATCGGTCGCGGATCTCCTCCGGCGTGCTCTCCCAGAGTTCCAGCGGCATCGGTCGGTCCCTCGCGACGGCCTAGCCGCGACGGAAGATAGGCGTTCGTCCCGCGGGGGGACCCCCCGAGTCGGCCGGCGGCGGTCGCAGAGCCGGATTCGACCGCTGGACGACGAACAGGCCCGCCGCGATCAGCCCGAGGCCCGCCAGCTCGGTCACCGTCACGGTCTCGCCGAGCAGCAGCACGCCGAGGAGGACCGCCGCGACCGGGTTCACGTACGCCACCAGGTTCGCGCGCGACGGTCCGCCCCGGACGAGCACCCGGAAGTAGATCGTGTAGCCGACCACCGAGGGCACCACCGCGAGGTAGAGGAGGGAACCCCAGACGGTCCAGGTCGCCGGCAGCACGGCCTGACCGGGGATCGCCACCGCGAGGACCGCGAGGAACGCCGTGGCCGCGACGAACTCGGCCGTCAACCCCCAGCTCCCGGTCGGCTGGTCGACCCAGCGCCGGACGGCCGTCGAGCCGAGCGCCCCGAACACTCCGGCGAGCAGGACGGAGAGCGCGGCGAACGTCTGGCCCGACGCGCCGTGCACGAGGTCCGGCAGGAACAGGACCGCGACGCCCGCGAACCCGACCGCGAGCCCGCCGAGGGCGCGGCCGGGGAGGCGGTCGCGCGGGAGGAGCGGGTAGCCGAAGGCGACGCTCCAGAACGGCAGGCCCGCGATCAGGATCGAGGCGAGCCCGGCCGAGACGGCTTCCTCCCCGACGTAGAGGAAGGCCGCGTAGGCGCCGATGAACAATGTGCCGCCGAGGAGCGCCGCGCGGAGCAGGGCTCGGCGGTCGGGGAGCGGCGCCCGACGGGCGATCGAGATCGCCGCCATCAGGGCGGCGGCGAGCGCGAACCGCCCGACGCCGAACGCGAGCGGCGCGGCGCCTCCGAGCAGGCCGATCCGGATGACCGCGAAGGCGGAGCCCCAGATGACCCCGAGCAGGACGAGCCAGCCGAGGTCCTCGCCGCTCAGGCGGCTCGCGGGGGCCCTCACGGCGACCGTCCCCCGGCGCGGCGCATGCCGCGCGTGGGCTCGGCGGGATATCTCGTTGTGGGGGCGCTCACGTTACGCGGGTCGGGCGCGTGGCGGGGGTTCGTGCCGCCGGACGCGCCGTTCGCGATCGTCGACCTGCCGCGGGCTGCGCGAGACCGGGCGGTCCCGGTGCTCAAGGAAGGGTTCGTCGGGATCTACCGATGGCACGCGAAGCGGAAGCTGTTCGAGTCCGAGACCGTCCGCGCGGCCACGAAGTCGGGGGAGCTCCTCGGCTTCTCGATCCTCGAGCGGCTCCTCCCCGAGGTCGGGTACGTCTACTACATCGCGGTCGGCGCGCAGTCGCGCCGGCGCGGCCTGGGGGGCCGGCTCCTGGACGACGCGCTCGGACGGTTCCGCGCGGACGGGGTGGACGTCGTGTACGCGGCCGCGGAAGAGGAGAATCACCCGTCGATCGCGCTGTTCCGATCGCGAGGATTCCGCACGGTCGACCGACACGAGACCGGGTGGCGCGAGGGCGGCTTGGGCGCGACCGGGCTCCGGACCCGGATGATGGTCGTTTCGGGGGAGGTCCTGATGGGTCTCCGGTTTCCGCGGCAGCCGGACGCGCCTACGCCGGGGTCGTCGCCGAGCGCCAGCGCGGGATCGTGAGCAGCCGGAACAGCGGCCGCGGGGTGCCCTCGCCCAGGCCCGCGATGTGGACGTAGACGACCGCCCACGCGAACAGCGTCACGAACAGGTCGAGGAGGCGCGCCGGCACCGTGAGACCGAAGACGTCGAACCCGAGCGCCGCGAGCGCGAGGGTCGCGCCGGTGAGGCAGAACGACGCCGAGTAGACGAGGGACGGCGAGTTGGCGGGGTGCACGCCCGGACCGGGGATGGCGTCCCGCGGCTGGAGCTGCGCGAGCGCGCGCAGGATCGTGAACCCGAAGAATCCGATCGATAGAAGCAACAGGCCGACCGTGTCCATCGCGTTCCCGTACGCCTGGACGTGTCCCGCGTCCAGGCTCCAGAGCAGGAGGTAGAGGAAGGCGATGATCCCGCTCGAGAGGAGGAACCCCGTCAGCGGCAGGTCGTCGTCGGGCTTGCGGGGAACGTACTCGGTCACGCGGTCGAGGGCCGACACGCGAGGTACGACGCGAGTTCGGGCGTATCAACCTCACGGTCCGCCGGCGGGGCGCCCGTCGCGACCGCCGGGTGCCGTCGCCGACGAACCCGAGCCCTTTATGGCCCGCTCCGGGTAGGACGGGGGATGGGCCTCCCCCCCGCCACGGTCGACCTCCTTCTGAAGGAGAGCCAGGACCACGACTGCCCGGACAGCCCCGAGACGTGCGTGCGGCTGGTCGCGGTCGCCGACCTGCCGACGCGATTCGGCGCCTACCAGGTGGCGGCGTTCTGGAACAACGGCGACAAGCGGGACCACGCCGCGTTCATCCACGGGGACGTCTACGAGAAGGAGTGCGTGCCCGTCCGCCTTCACTCCGAGTGCCTCACGGGGGACGCGATCGGGTCGCTCCGATGCGACTGCCGCGACCAGCTCCTGGCGTCGCTGGAGTGGATCGGCAAGCAGGAGAACGGGATCGTGCTCTACCTGCGACAGGAGGGCCGGGGGATCGGATTCGCGAACAAGATCCGCGCCTACCAGCTCCAGGACGCCGGCTTCGACACCGTGGAGGCGAACGAGCTCCTCGGGTTCCGGCCCGACGAGCGCGACTACGGGCTCGCGGCCCACATGCTCGGGTCGCTCCACGTCCGGTCGATCGCGATCCTGACGAACAACCCCGCGAAGGTCGCCGACCTGGAGCGCCACGGCGTCACGATCGTCGACCGCATCCCGCTCGTCGTCCCGCCGAATCCCGTCAACCGCGCGTACCTCGAGACGAAGCGGTCGAAGATGGGGCATCTCCTCGACATCGAGCAGCCCGACACCGCGGTCGAGCCGTCGCGCGAGGGCGGGAAGTAGCGGGCGCCCGCGTCGCCCCTACGCGACGTGCGCCGTCGTGTTGTGCCGCTGGAGCGCGGAGACGGACGGCAGGGACGCGCCGCAGACCGAGCACGTGACCGAGCGGGCGCGCGGGGTCGCGCCCTGCGCGGTCGCGTGGCTCTCGCGGACGTGCGCGTCCAACGTCTCGGTCGAACGGAAGGCGGCGCCGCACTCCGGACAGACCGCCTCGACCTCGTCGTATTCGACGTACGGCACGGTGCCGGAATGGGACCTCGGCTCCATCTTACTTTCGGCGAGGGTTGCGGTTCAGCCGGATCCGCCCGCGGGACGGCGGGCTAAATACCCCGTCGCGGTGGAACCCCCATGTTCTCCCGTCGTCTCTCCTACGCGAGCGCGGTCGGCCTGGTCGTCCTGGTCGCGGCCTCGGCCGGCGCCGTTCCCGTGATCGCGCTGACGTCGACCACGGCCGCGAGCGCCCCTTCGGTCTTCCACGTCGCCCGGACGGCCAGCACCAACTGGGCCGGATACGCCGTCAGCACCTCCTCGGGCGCCGTCACGTACGTCCAGGGCTCCTGGGTCGAGCCCCACATCAAGGGGAGCTGCCCCGCGAAGAACGAGTACTCCTCCTTCTGGGTCGGAATTGACGGGTTCAACTCGGGCACCGTCGAACAGACGGGGACCGACTCCGACTGCCAGCACGGGGTCGCGACGTACTACGCGTGGTACGAGTTCTATCCCGCGGGCTCCCACGTGATCTCCTCGATCAAGGTCCACCCCGGGGACGTCCTCTCCGCGTCCGTCACCTGGAACTCGGGGTCGAGCTTCACGACCCGGATCACCGACGTGACCACCGGGGTGTCGTTCTCGAAGACCGGGTCCGTCTCGGGAGCGAGCCGCTCGTCGGCCGAGTGGATCGCCGAGGCGCCGTCCTCCACGAGCGGCGTCCTCCCGCTCGCCGATTTCGGCACGGTGTCGTTCGGCGGTGGCCTCACGGGGGTCGGCGGGACGAACGGCGCGACCATCTCGGGCGTGTCGGGGTACATCGGGAACTTCTCGGGCGTCTACGCGATCAAGATGGTCAACAACGCCGGGACCGCCACGAAGGCGTCGACCGGCGGGCTGTTGGACTCCGGGTCGAGCTTCAAGTGCACGTGGAAGAGCGCCGGCCCGTAGGCCGCGCCCGACGCCGGCGTCTTAAGACCGCGGAACCCCTTCCCCGCGCCGAGGGGCGCGAGCGCGGTGGCGGTCGACTGGTTCAGTCTGGCGATCTGGTCGCTGGTCGGCACCTGGCTCCTGGTCGTCGGGACGTTGCTCCTGATGTACTGGCAGACCCGGACGAGCCAGCATCTGAACTCCGCCAACGCGGTGATGGAGCTCCGGGAGCGGTTCGACTCGGGGCGGATGCGCGCGGCGCGGCGCCACATGGCGGACAAGCTGATCCACGGGAATCACCAGGACCTCGCGAACCTCGAGGTCCTGACGTTCTTCGAACTGGTCGGGACGCTGACGCACCGCCGCGTGCTCGACGACGACCTCGTGTGGGAGGCGTTCGGAACGTGGATCGAGGCGTACTACTACGCCATGCGCCACCCGGTCGACCTGATCGCGCAGCTCCGGGTCGACTTCGCGGACCCCTTGATCTTCCACGAGCTCGAGTGGCTCCACGACAAGATCGCCGCGATCGACGCGAAGGAAGGCGGCCCGCACGTGGCGCCCGAGACGATCGGGCTCAACCGCCGCATCATGGAGCGCGAAGCGCAGCTCGAGTCGGTCTGAGCGTTAGGCCCGGGCCGGCGGCGGGTCGTCGTCGGCCCGACGGATCGGTCGCCCGGAGCGGGGTCGGGGCGGCGCGTGCCGACGGAACAGGAGTCGGCGTCCGAATCCGGTCACCATGAAGATCCAGACGAGCTCCGCGGCGAACGGCGAGAGGAACGCGAGCGGGAACGACGCCGCGAAGATCAGGACGAGCATCGCCTGGTCGCGCTCCGTCGCGCGGATCCACTCCCGCGGGAGGCGCGGCTCGACCAGCCGGTGGTCCCGCGTGGAGTGCCGCCAGATCGCGAGCAGGGTGAGCCCCGCGATCACCTGGGTGATCGCGTAGATCTGGACCGCTTCCTGCGTCTGGGCACTCTGCGGCGCGAAGACGGTGAGCCAGGTGCCGTTCGTCTTCGGGCCGTACTCGAACAGGATCCCGACCAGGAACGGCGTGACCGAGATCTCGAGCAGGAACAGGTTGTTGAGGCGGGTCAGGAGGCTATCGTACCGGACGATCGGCGAGAAGATCCGGTGGTGGGCGGCCCACCATCCGGCGATGATGAAGAACGACAGGAAGTACCCGACGAACGCCGGCTCGAGCTTCGCGAGGTAGGCGTTCAACGGCGGGAGCGAACCGCTGCTGAGCGCGGTCGGCAGCACCAGCGAGACGACCAGGAACGTGAGGGCGAACGCGAACACGCCGTCGCTGAGGCTGATGACGCGGCTCATGTCGGAACCGGCGCCGTCCAGCCCCTCGACCAGCCGCTCCTCGTCCGCGACGGTCCGCTCCTCGTCCGCCCGCATCGGGTTCGGGAGCCCCGAGCGGTCGGGCGGTTTCAACCTAACGGCGGCGTCGGGCGCCCCCCGTCAGCCGTCCGCGCGCACGAACGCCGCGAGCCACGCGCGCCCTTCCACTCCGGACAACCGGAGCGCGTAGCGCGTCGGACGGATCCACCGCTCGGCCCACCCGTCCTGGAACGTCGCGCGCAGCTCCTCCCGGGAGACCCGTCGGGGGCCCCCCCAGTCGGTCGGCTCGTCCTCGCGGAAGACGAGGACGAACGCGCGGCCCCCGGGGCGGAGCGCGCCCCGCAGGCGCTCCGCGTACACCGGACGGTGGGGGTCGAGGAACGTATGGAACACCCCCGAGTCGAGCGCGGTGTCGTACGGGCCGCCCAGGGCTTCGGGGTCGAGCGCGTTCGCGACCCGGAAGTTCGGGTTCGCCGCGCCGTGCGGCCGCCGAGCCCGCGCGCGTCGGACCGCGTTCTCCGAGAGGTCCACGCCGACGACCGGGTGCCCGCGGTCGGCGAGAAAGATCGCGTTGCAACCGGTGCCACAGCCGACGTCGAGCACGGCGCCGCGAATCTCGCCGGCGCCCTCGAGCTCCACGACCGCCGGCTGAGGCCGGTCGATCTCCCACGGAGGGGACCCCTCGTACGCCCGGTCGAAGAATCGCGACATCGGTCGTCGGGTCCCCTCCTACGAGCCCGAAGGCACCCGCACGAGCGGTTCGTAGGAGAGCCCGCCGGACCAGAAGATCACGACCTCGGCGCCGGGGGTCGCGAACTCGGTCGCGTAGCTCGCGTTGACCGGCGAGCGCCCGAGCAGGAAGGGGTACGTCGTTCCGTTGGGGACGGTGACGTTGCCCTCCAGGTTGCCGCCCGTGATGCGATACCAGTTCGCGGCCCAGACCCGGAACGTGACGTTGTGGAGCAGGTAGACGAAGACGGCGGATTGGTTCGACCCGAGGGGCGGCCAGGGGACCGGCTCGCTCGCGTAGTAGTACTCGCGCCCGTCGTACGCCACGGTCGCGGGAGGGTTGAAGTTCGGCCGGAGTCCCGGAATCCAGCCGCCGAACAGGGCCGCGCCGACCGCCGCCATCGCGACGAGGCCGACCGCGAGGACGCGCGCCTGGCGGGGGGACATCGGGTAGTCCCGGTCCATCATCGGCCGATCGGGACCTCCCCGGGCTACATAGGGACGGGCTCTCGCGCCATCGCAGGAGGTAGATACCGGTCCCGACTACGTTCCACCGATGCGGGCGGTGGCGGTCCGGTCGTTCAAGGCGCCGCCCGAACTGATCGAACTCCCCCGACCCGACGTCGGACCGGCCGAGGTCGGGGTCCGGGTCCAGGCGGCCGGGATCAATCCGTTCGACGCGAAGGTCGCGGACGGGATCCTCGACGGCCAGCGTCCCCACCGGTTTCCGCTCGTCCTCGGCTCCGACGCGGCGGGCGTGGTCGACTCGGTCGGCCCCGCGGTCCGGCGGTTCCGGGTCGGGGACCGGGTGTTCGGCTCGTTCCTCCACGACCCCGTCGGGGTCGGCACCTACGCGGAGTTCTCGACCGTCCCCGAGTCGAACGCCGTCGCGCTCTTTCCGACGGAGGTCTCCGCGGCGGAGGCCGCGGCGCTCCCGACCGCCGGGATGACCGCGCTCGACGCGCTCGACCGACTGAACCTCCCCGCCGGGGCGCGGCTCCTGATCGTCGGCGCCTCGGGCGGGGTGGGCTCGTTCGCGACCCGTCTCGCCGCCACGCGCGGGATCCGGGTGATCGCCGCGGGACGGGCCGACTCGGCCGACCGCGCGCGGGAGATGGGCGCGACGGAGACGGTGGAGGTCGGTGCGGGACTCATCCCCGGCGTCCGCTCGCTCGCGCCCGAGGGCGTCGACGGGCTCCTGGACCTCCTCAGTCCGGGTCCGGCGTTCCAGGCGATCGCGACCCTCGTGAAGCCGGGCCGGCTTTCGGTGACGAGCGTCTACGCCGCCGACCCGCACGCGGCGGGCGGCGCCCAGGTCAACCTCAACCTGCAACCGACCGCAGCGCTCCTCGAGCGGCTCCTGACCGAAGTCCGGCGGGCGCAGTTCCCGATCCCCGTCGAACGCCGCGTCTCGCTCGACGACGCCCCGGCGGCGCTCGCGGCGATCCGGGCCGGTCACGGCCGCGGCAAGACGGTGATCGAACCGTAGGGCGCTCGACCGACGTCCGACGCGGGCGGCCGGGCGAACGTTGATGCGCCCCTCCGGCTCCCCGACCCGATGGCGGACCCGCGCGTTCGGCTGTTCACGCACCCGATCAGTCACTACTGCGTCTCGGCGGAGCGGATGCTCGCGTTCAAGGGGATCCCGTTCACCCGGGTGCGGGTGCCGTACCACGACCGGCGGGCGCTCGTCGACGTGAGCGGCCAGGACTACATCCCGACGATGCTCTGGGACCGCACGGTCGTGCGCTGGGACGAGATCCCGGCCTTTCTCGACCGCCAACGGGCGACGCCCGCGCTCCGACCGCCGCGCATCGCGGCGCTCGCCGACGTGCTCGAGAACTGGGGGCACCAGGTCGTGGAGGAACGGGTTTGGCGGGCCGTCGTCACCGAGATGCTGCCCGCCCTCGCGCCTGCGGAGCGGTGGGCGTTCGAGGAGATGCAGAACCGCGCCCGCGGACCGTGGCACGTGCTGGAAGCCCGCCGAGCCGAGTTCGCGAAGGAGGCGGGGGAGTACCTCGCGCGCGTCGACCGGATGCTCGCGGACCGGACGTGGATCCTCGACGAGCCGTCGGTCGCCGACTTCGGCGTCTACGGCGCGATCTCGCCGTGGTGGACCGCCGGCCGCGCGACGCCGCCGCGACTCCGGAACCTCCGTCGCTGGGCGGTCCGGATCGGCCGCCTGCCGCGCGGCCGTCCGACGGCGTCCGACGTGCGCCCTACGCCAGCACCTTGATCTCGGCCTTCGCGGCGCGGAACTCGGCCTTGCGGTGGGACCCGTCGCAGAACGGCTTGTTCTTCGAGTGCCCGCAGCGGCAGAGCGCGGTCATCACCTTGCCGTCGACCATCACGAGATTCGGTCCGTCCTCCGTCGAGACGATGTCGACTTTCGGCATACCACCGGCGCATCTCGCGGCGGGCCGATAAAGGGCCACGCACGTCCACGCTACCAGCGGTCCCGCGGGCCATCGACGGGCGCGCGGGTCCGCGCGCCGCTCAGCCGGTCGG
>JASHPZ010000021.1 GCA_030037815.1 Thermoplasmata archaeon
AGAATCCGAGGCCCTCGGCATAGAGGGCCTCGTCGACGAACCGGTCGAACCGGAGGAGCCCCGTCGGCCGGGCGAGCCCCTCGAGCCGCTCGCGCAGGGCCGATTCGCGCGCGCGCTCGGCGTCGGTGAACGGGCCGAGGGGGTCCGAGTCGCGCTCGGCCGCGTCCATCCCACGCGGTCCGGGTCGGCGTCCCGGATCAGCCGATGTAGCCGAGGTCCTCGCGGGGCGGCGCCGGCCCCTCGGCGGCCTTCGGCTCGCTGTCGTGGATCCGCTGGGCGATCCGGTCGATCTCCTTCGCCTTCGCCTCGAGGTCGGCGAAGTCGATCTCGATGTGCAGGGCGTTCGTCAGGACCTTCAGGACCGCCTCGGCGCTCCGTGGGTCGACAAAGTAGCCGCTCGTCTCCCCCATGAGGCAGACCCCCTCCATGTCGTAGAGCCGGCCGAGGCCAAGGAACAGTCCGCTCGCCCCGATGAGCCCGCCCCCGGGGTCGTTCCGGGAGAAGAGGACGCCGAACCGCTTCATCGCCTCGACCCGGGCCGGCGAGGTGGCGGCGCCGAGGACCTTCGGCCGCTCCACGACGTGCCCCTGTGCGAATCCCGCGAGGGTGTACACCTCCTTCGTCCCGAGCTCGTGGCAGAAGCGCAGTACCGCTTCGGTGAGTTCGTACTGCCCCTCCGGGCTGATCCCCTGGTAGTCGCCGCCGAGGACGAGCAGGTCGCGCTGCGCGGCCGCCGGCGCCCGCCAGTACGTCAGCTCGTTCGAGACGAGGCGGATGACGCCGTCCTCGCCGACGTAGACCTGCGGCGGGAAGAACTTGGAATGGATGGTGGCGAGCGGCTTCGTCGGCAGCTGGTCGCGGAGGTAGTCGGCCGCGAGCTTCCCGACGTTCCCCACGCCCGGCAGGCCTTCGACCAGGATCGGGTTGCGCAGCTCGACCTTCTCGTGGGTGCGGATGACGACGTCCTGCACGGCGGTGGACCCTCGGGAGACCATCACGCCGGGCGCCGCCGATAAAGGCTCGGTTACGCCCGCGGAACCGGCTATCCCCGCGCGACGGGCGGCTCGACCCGCCAGCCGTTCTCCTGGACCTGGGCGCGCCACACCCGCGAGAGCTCGGGACGATGCCCCGCCTTCTCGACGAACAGGGTGTGCTCGTACCGGTCCCCGTGCGGGTCGGCCCGCAGCTGGAAGACGACGTCCGCGAGGTCCTGGAGGAGCCCGAACACGGGGCGGTCGGGCGGGATCGAGTGCGCGGTCAGGAGCGCCTGCCCGCCGATCGTCTGGCAGCGGTGGCGGATCTGGCGCGCGACGGTCGTGACCTCCGACAGCTGGAGCACCTCGAAGAAGAAGTCGACCGAGTCGACCACGAGCCGGAACGGGTGGTCGATCTGGGCGAGGTCGCTCAGCATCCGGTTCGTGAGGCTGAACGAGCGCGCGGTGCGGTCCTCCTCGGGCCGGGTCAGGGCCTCCTCGAACGACAGCCCCTGCTCGCGGGCGCGGGCGACGTCCAGCCCGCGCTCGAGGACGCGCTCGTAGTACTCGTCCGCCAGGTTGACGATCTTGATCCCCGCGGGGTCCCAGCCGTACTCGTCGAACGTGCGCCGCACGTCCTCGCTGCGCTCGTACGTCGTGTAGAACAGGACCGGCACGTTCCCGACGCCGGAGTGCGCGAACTGCTTCGCGAGGAGCGGCGCGCCCGACCCCGAGTGCCCGAGGAGGAGGGCGAGCCATCCCGGCGGGAGCGCCGTCGAGAGCGGCTGGTCGATCTCGGGGATGTCGAACAGGCGGTGGTCGTCCGACATCGCTACCGGCCCGCCTGCGCGACGTCGATCGTCTCGTCCACGACCAGGTTGAGCATCTGCTCGACGCCGGTCGCCCCCTCTTCGGACGTCTCGAGGACGACCGTGAGGACGTTGCGACTCTTCAGATTGTTGAGGAGGATGTGGAAGAACTCGCTCAGGAGCTCGGGCGGGTTGTGGATCGCGAGCGAGTTGACGCTGTCGATGACGACGATCGACCGCGGGTGCGGGAACCGGCGGAGGAGGTACTCGACCCGCAGCATGATCTCCTCGAGCGCCCGCGGGCTATCGACGTACGTCGCGTTCGCGAGCGGGTTCGCGTAGTTCATCATGATGTGGCTGATCGCGTCCACGAACGCGATCCGGTCGGGCGGCACGTCCAGCGCCTGCGCGAGCGTCCAGACGAACGCGGCCGGGTTCGTCACCGCGACGTAGATCGTGTGGGCGTCCGTCTCGCTGCCGACGTCCCGCAGGGTCGCGTTGAGGACCGCGAAGTAGTGGTCGGCGTACTCCTGGGGGTCGAGCTTGAGCGCGACCGCGCTGCCGCCGGGGAGGCCGCGGAGGCGCTCGCCGATGTCGAACGGGGCCACGGGACTACGGGCCCCCTTCCGAGCGGCCGCCCTTCAGGTGGGGCGCCATCAGCATCCCGATCGGGGTCAGTTCGATGACGTACTGCGCGCGGGAGTGGGCGGTCCCGCGCATCTTCACGATCTGGAGGACCCTCAGGATGTCGCCCATCCGCCGCGTGTTCCACAGCAGCACCACGCCGTCCACGATCGCCTCCTCGACGCCGTGGAGCGAGTAGCGGCCCGGCTGGGGCCCGATCTCCGAGACGAGCAAGGAGGTGCATCCCGCCTCCTTGAGCTCCTGCCCGAGGCGGAGCATGAAGTCGCGGATCTGCTCGTCGCGCCGGATCCGGTAGCAGACGCTCGTCAGGCTGTCGAGGACGAGCCGCTTCGCCCCGGTCGACCGCACGAGGTCGCGGATCGTGCGGATCAGGATGTCGATCTCTTCGGGCGACAGCTCCTCGCGTTCGAGACCGAGCTTGAGGTAGAGGTTCGGCAGGTCGACGAACACGAGCTGGCCCTGGTTCACGAGGTCCTGCCGGAAGAACTCGAACGTCGAGAGGTTCTGGACGAGCTTGGTCGACGACTCCGTCACGGAGATGAACAGGGAGCGCTCGCCGCGCTCGGCCCCGCGGACGAGGAACTCGAGGCTCAGGGTCGTCTTCCCCGTCCCGACGCTCCCCGCGACCAGGACCATGTTGCCGCGCGGGATCCCGCCCTGGAGGATCGAGTCGAGTCCCTCGATGCCGGTCGCGCACCGCTCGAGATGCGTCGCCGGCGTCATCAGGCCGCCGGCGCCCGGGACGTCGCTTGCGGGCGAAGCCGCCGGCGGAGAGTCCATCGACGAATCCACCGACTCCGACCCTAAGAGGGTTGTGCCGGGGAGGAACCCGAACGCTCGGCGCGCGGCGGGCCGTCCGGCCCGGGGAGCCGGTCGGTCCGGATCCGCCACACCGGCCCCCGGGGACCCGGCGCCCGCCCGAGGAGCGCCCCGGCCCGGCCGAGCCAGCGGCCCGCCTCGCGTACCGCGCGACCGGATGGGTCGACGGCCCCGCGCAGTTCCGCGAGGTCGACCGACAGCTCCGCCGGAAAGTTCGCGTGGGCGGCCCGACGCGCGATCCACGCGAGCGCGGCAACGCCCGGTTCGCCGACCCCTTCTCCCGATCGCTCCGACGCGGACGGGGGGCCGACCGGTTCCTCGTCCAAGACCGCGGGGTCGTCGGGCGGTTCGGGCCCCCCGACCGGCACCCTCGCGGTGCGGAGCCACTCCACGCGTTCGCCTTTCCCGAGGAGCGCGACCGCGTCCCCCCGAGGCAGCGCGAGGACGGTTTCGGCGGGGACCGCGGGCACCGCGCGCGCGATCGCCCGCGCTTCCTCCGGGGAACCCCGGAACGCGACGACGTCGGCGACGTTCGTCCAGACCGCTTCGCGCACGTCGTCCGGCAGAGCGGCGAGCCCCTGCGTGGCGACGACCAAGTGAACGTTCCGGCGGCGGGCGAGCCGCAACATTTCGGCGAGGCTCTCGTGCGCGTACCACTGGACCTCGTCGAGAAAGACGAACGTCTTGGGGAGCCCCGGGCGGGCGAGCAGTTCGGACCAGAGGAGCGCCAGGTACGTCGCGAGCAGGTATCGCGCGACCGATTCGCCGACCGCCCCCGCCGCTCCGCTGACCAGCACGATGCGTCCGGGCGCGACCAGCTCACGGACCGTCGTGCTCGGCTCTCGCGCGCAGAGGGCCCGGGCGAGGACGGGGCTCCGCACGACCTCGTAGAGCAGTCGTCGGGCGCCCTCCGCGTCGTCGGGACGCGCCCGGATCCGTTCCCCGAGCTCGCGCAGGTGAGCGCTCGCGACGGGAGGGACCGGCGCCGACGTGCGTCCGCCCGTGGCGAGCAGCGTGTGCGCGTCTTCGAGCGTGCCGCCGGGGAGGGCGCCGGCCGCCCGCACCGCCCGGACCAGCATCTCCTCGAGGCGGGGACCCCAGAACGCCGAGTCGACGTACCGCCCCGCGCGGACCCGACGGAGGGCGCCGACCAGGTCCCCGAGCCGCCGCTCCGACCGCGCGTTGGGCCGGGCGTCGAACTCGGCCAGGCCTTCGAGCGCGTTGACGGTCGGGCCGTTTGGGTCGGGAGAGATCCAGACGAGCCGGTCTCGCGCGATCGGGGTCAGTTCGCGACGGGCCCACCCGGCGGTCTCACCGAGCGGGTCGAGGAGGATCACTCCGGCCCCAGCCGCCGCCCGCCGGACCAGCGCGACCACGAGCGAACTCTTGCCCATGCCGGTTTCCCCGAGCACGGCGAGATGGCGTCCTTGCGCGGACTCGAGCGGGACCCCAACGGCCTGCCCCGACGGCGTCCGTCCGATCGGCAGTGAGCCCGTGGCGTCCCATGACGGCTCGGCCCCCCCGGAACTCGGCTCCGCCCACGGGAGGAGCGCGATCAGTTCGCGCTCGGTCACGAGGAACTCGCGGCCGGGTCGGCCGAAGGGCGTGGAAGCCGACCGGAAACGGAGACCGTTCCCGCGCGACGACCGCGTCGCGGCCTCGACGGCGGAGACGACCTCCTCCCCGACGGGACGGGACGCCGCCACGGTGAGCGCGACGCGCACCCACCAGAAGACCGGGGCTTCCGGCGCGTAGTACTCCGCGGCCCGAAGCCGTGATGGGCCCGCGTACGGCACGGTCGCCGCGGGCCGGCGGATCCCGAGCCCCCCTTCGGGCGTCGAGACCGGGAGCGGGCGACGAGCGACCGGTCCGGGTCGGGCCTCCACTTGGAACCGCGTGCGCGCGGGCAGCGAGCGGGCCGCCCGCACGACAGCATCGAGGCGGGAACCGATCGCCCCGTCGTCGTGGAGCGGGTTGGGCCACGCGAAGATCCGCCGGGCCTCCCAACGCCCGCCGAGGGCGGGCGGCGGGGCGCGTTCGGTGCGCCATCGGTGGTCCCCGTACGCCGGGAACAACGTGCGACGCGCCCACCGCTCGGATGCCGGGTCGACCGCGACAAGGTGGACGGTCGGGTCCCGATGTCCGTCGACGAGGAGCCGCACGCGCACCCCTTGGCCCGCGGCCGCGCGGAGTGCATCCCCGAGGGCGGGCGCGGGGTCGACCCGCGGAGCGGCCGGAGGCGCGCGACCGGCGACGTATCTCCACTCCATGCGACGCGGCCCCCGGGTCGTGGGCCGAGTCGGCGCCCGGGAACGATTACCCGGCGTGCCCCCGGCGAACGGTGAAAACTCGTCTCGCCACCCTCAAGTATTCCACCCGTCCGTCGGAGTCCTCCGCTCGGACCCCCTCGATGTCGGCGCTGGAAGAGCAGATCACGGCGATCGAGGACGAGATCCGCAACACCCAGTACAACAAGGCCACCCAGGGCCACATCGGCCGGCTGCGGGCGAAGCTCGCCGTCCTCCGCCTCGAGCGCGAGACGCGCGCGAAGGGGAAGGGCGGGGGCCAGGGGTACGCCGTCCGAAAGAGCGGGCACGCGACCGTCGGCCTGGTCGGCTACCCTTCGGTCGGCAAGTCGACCCTCCTGAACCGGCTGACCGCCGCGGAGAGCGAGACGGGCGCCTACGACTTCACGACGGTGTCGATCATCCCCGGAATGCTCCGGTGGGGCGGCGCGTCGATCCAGATCCTGGACATGCCCGGGCTCGTCCCCGGCGCCTCGCGCGGACGCGGGCGGGGGCGCGAGGTGCTCGCGGTCGTCCGCTCCGTCGACCTCATCCTGTTCCTCATCGATCCGGAGCACACCAACCTGCGGGCCCTCGCGGCCGAACTCGAGGGCGCCGGCGTGCGGATCAACCAACGGCCGCCGCGGATCGTGGTGCAGAAGGTCGACCGCGGCGGTCTGACGGTGTCGAGCACGGTGCGCCTCACCCACCTCGCGGGCGGGCTCGCCTCCCAAATCGCGCGCGAGTTCGGGTTGCACAACGGGTCGATCGTGTTCCGCGAGGACGCGACCGCCGACCAGTTGATCGACGTGCTCGCCGGGAACCGCGTTTACCTGCCGGCGATCCTCGCGGTGAACAAGGCCGAGCTGCTCACGCCGTCGGAGCGGACGCGCCTCGCGGCCGAGGTCCGACCGTTCGAACCGACGTTCGTCTCCGCGCGCAACGGGGTCGCGCTCGACACGTTGGTCGACCACATCGGCGCGGCCCTTCGATTCATCCGCGTCTACGTGAAACCGCCCGGGCAACCGGCCGACCGCGACGAGCCCGTGATCCTCCGCTCGGGCGCGACGGTCTCCTCCCTGTTGGAGCGCCTTCCCGGCGACCTCGGACGGACGTTCAAGGCCGCCCAGGTGTGGGGGAAGAGCGCCCGGTTCCCCGGTCAGACGGTCGGGCGGGACCACGTCCTCTCGGACGAGGACGTCGTCACCGTCCTCGTGGCGCGCGGAAGCGCCCGCGTCGCGGCGTGAGCCGAGCCGGCGCGGCGCGCGGGGCCGCCGCGCCCCCGCGGCTTGTGCCGCCGAGGAAGAAGTGGGCCCGGTGAAACGGGTCCAGCTTCACGGTCGCCGCGAGGTCGAGGGACGACGCGAGCGACGCTTCCGCCGCGGCCGCGTGGGCCGCCGGCGGGCGGTCCCGCCCCATGCTGGAGCCCTTCAGCGCGAGGAGGACGGTTCCGGCGCGCCCGCCGACCAACGCGTCGCGGGCGGCCCGCACGATCTCGACCTGGTCCGGCTGCGCGATGTCGGCGTAGACGCCGTCGACCGGGGGGACGAGCTCCTGGTACCCCTCCACGTCGCGGGCGTCCGCCAGGATCGGCAGGAGGTTCGGCCACCGCTCCGTCAGGGCCCACAGCCGCGCGAACGGCCGGAGGCTGCGCTCGAGCGCGTAGACGCGGCCGTCCGGTCCGACCAGGTCGGCGACGTGCGACGCGGTGCTCCCGCTGGCCGCGCCCAGGTAGAGCCACCGCTCGCCCGGTCGGGGCAACGGACCGGCCCATCCGCGGACGACCGCGGCCGACAGCTTCGACCGGTGGGGGTCGAATTCGCGGTAGCTCCGTCCCCCGACGGTCGTCCAGCGCTCGCCGTAGACGGGCGGGGGGTCTCCGACCGTCTCGGTCCACAGCTCCGTGCGGGCCCCGACCCGCCGTTCGGCCAACCGCGGGCTTCCGGCGAGGGGCCGCATCCGCTCGGCGGTCCTCACGCGCGCCTCCGGAGCAGGTCGTGGATGCGGCGGTCGCGCCGCGCCACGAGGAGACCCGCCACGTTCGCGTGCGTGGTCGCGTCCGCCCGGGCGCCGATCGCGGCCAGAGCCGCGAGCGACCGCGCGTACGCCGCCCGTCGAACGGGCGGCACGTCGTCCATCCGGTCCGCGCGGTAGATGACGCCGAACCGCGGCCCCCGTTCCGCCGACGGGCGCCGTCGGGCGCCGAGCAGCTGGAGCCGGGGTCCGCGGAGCCGGCCGAGCGCCTCCAAACTCCCGGCGTGCGCGAGGAGTCGGGCGGCGACGCGGGGTCCGACCAGCGCGGTCAGGTTCGGCAGGGTGCGACGCGCCTCCCCCTCGAGCAGGGATTCGAGCCGGCGGTGGTGGGCGGCGACCCGGCCGCGGTGCTCGGTCCACGCGCGGGCGTACTCGTCGAGCGACGAGTCCTCGACGCCGAGGAACGCCTCCGCCGCCCGCCGCTCCCGCTCGACCGACCGTTCGACCCGCTCCTCCTCGCGCGCGAGCGTGATCAGCACCTCCACCGGCGAGCGCAGCGCCGTCGCGAGCGCGTGTTCGGCGAGGGAGCGCAGGTAGGTCCGCTCCTCCGGACCCTGGAGCCACGCGACCCGGTTCCGGGCCGCGCGCAGGTCGGCCGACCCGACCGCGTCGATCGGCCGCCGGGTCCGTTCGGCGAGCTCGGCGCGCAGGCCTGCACCGGCCCCGCCGACCCGCTCCCCGGACGGGAGCGCGCGCACCGCGTCCACGAGCGCCGCGGGCAGGGCGGAGGACCGGTCGGCGCGACCGAACGACCGGGGCGCGTCGCCCGAGGAGGAGAGGAGGAAGACGTTCGGTCCGGCCGCGAGGACGACCGCCAACGCCACGCGCTAGAACTCCGCGAGCGTCTTCTGGAACCGGTGCCGCTCTTCGGGCACCTCGACCGGGTACTGGCCGGTCAGGCAGCCGAGGCACAGGTCCTCGCCGGGGAGTCCGATGGACGTGATCAGACCGTCGAGCGAGATGTACCGGACCGAGTCGGCGCCGACGACCCGCGCGATCTCGTCCTCCTCCCGGCCGAAGGCGACCAATTCCTTCCGTTCCTTCATGTCGATGCCGAAGTAGCACGGCGCCCGGATCGGCGGGCAGCCGATCCGCACGTCCACGCGGACGGCGCCCGCGCCGCGGACCATCTGGACGATCTCACGGAGCGTGGTCCCGCGGACGATCGAGTCGTCGAGCAGGACGACCCGCCGGCCCTTGAGCAGCCCGGGGACCGGGTGGAGCTTGACGCGGACCTCGCTCTCCCGCCGGTGCTGGTCGGGGAGGATGAACGTGCGCTCGACGAACCGGTTCTTGATCAGCGCTTCCGCGTACGGGATCCCCGAGCCCTCGGCGAAGCCGAGCGCCTGGGGGCGCGCGGAATCGGGGACGGGCACGACCAGGTCCGCCTCGGCGGGGCTCTCCTTCGCGAGGCGCTGTCCGATCCGGTACCGGACGTCGTAGACGGGCTGCGTCTCGACCATCGAGTCGGGACGGGAGAAGTAGACCCACTCGAACATGCAGTGGGCGCGCTCGCCCGAGTTCGGGATCGTGGAGGTGCGCAGGAGCTGCCCCTTCTCGAGCACGAGCAGCTCGCCCGGCGCGACGTCGCGGACGACCTTCCCGCCCATCAGGTCGAGCGCGACCGACTCGCTCGCGACCGCCACGCCGCCCTCGACCGTGCCGAAGACGAGCGGGCGGATCCCCATCGGGTCGCGGAACGCGTAGACACGGTTCCCGACCAGGAAGACGACCGCGTAACCGCCGACGATCTCGGTGCAGGCGCGGCGGATCGCGGCCTCGAGGTCGCGCGTGCGGCCGTACTCGAGCACGATCGTCTGCGCCATCGTCTCGGTGTCGGCGTTCCCGAGGAGTTCGACGCCCTGCGCCTGAAGGCGCCGCCGGATGCGGTCGAAGTTGACGATGTCGCCGTTGTGCGCGATCGCGGCGTCCGCGTCGTGGACCTTCACGACGATCGGCTGCGCGTTCTCGAGGTCGCTCGAGCCGGTGGTCGAGTAGCGGACGTGTCCGATCCCGACCGTGCCGCGGAGCGTGTCGAGGAGCTCCTGCGAGAAGATCTCGTGGACGAGCCCCATCCCCTTGCGGTGGAACAACGTCCCGTGGCTGGTCGTGGCGATCCCCGCGGACTCCTGCCCGCGATGCTGGAGGGCCCGAAGGCCGCGGAACAGATACGGCGCCGCCCCTCGGCCCTGCAGCGAGACCCCCACGACGCCACAGGCTTCTCGGGGCGGCATGGTGGAACCGGAGGCCCCGAGCGGAGCGCTCCGCTCGAAGCCACCCGGTCGCGGGACTTAAGGGGTGCGCCCGAAAACCCGTCGAGGTCTAGCCGAAGAGGGCGGAGAGACCCTCGGCCGCCTCCTCCTCGGAGACGCCCTTCTCTTCCTTCTTTTCCTCTTCCTTCTTCTCGCCCTTTCCTTCCTTCTTGTCGGAGGCGGACGGGGCGGCGGCCGGCGCCGGCGCGCTGAACGTCTCGGCCTTCGCGAGAACCTCGGTCAGGTTGACGCCCTCGAGGGAGGCGAGCAGCGCCTTCACCCGGGCCGCGTCGGGCTGGACGCCCGCGGCGGTCAGGACCCCGGTGAGGCCCTTCTCATCGATCGGCTTTCCGGCGGCGTTGAGCAACAGCGCACCATACACGTACTCCATCGTTCTCACTCCATGGACTGCGGGCGGACCCTCAGTGACCCATCAATTGACCGACCGCGGCCGCCTCGCGCATCGCGCGGGCGAAGAGCGGCGCGATCGTCTCCTTGGTCGGATACCCCGCGGCGATCGCCACCCCGAGGGCGCGCCGGTGGGCCTTCGCGACGAGCAGCGGCAGCGAGGCGGTCGTCGGATACGCGATCTCGACGGCCAGGCCGAGCGCGGTGTGGGCGGCGCGCGCGAGCTCCGCGCGCTGCGCGTCCAGGTCGACCGCCAGCACCTCGGGCGGGTAGAAGGTCGTCCCCTCCACCACGGCGCGGAGGTTCAGCCCGACCTCGAGCGGGAAGATCTCGAGGCGGGTGAGCATCCCCGCGACCTCGCGGCTGATCGTGCCGCCGGCCTTGACGATGACGGTGTCCTTCTTCAGGACGACCTTCCCCTTCTCGATCGCCGCCGGGAATCCGGCGTGCTGGAGCTCGCCGACGATCGGACCGGGCTTGAAGTTGGTCGTCCCGGCGGGCACGAGGATGTCGTTCGGTGCGACCTCTCCGCCCCGCGCCGGGGTCGGCGAGCGGGTGCGCAGGAGTTCCTGGTAGAGCGAGAACGGATTTCCCTCGGCGGCGAGCAGCGCCGTCTGGTCGACGACGTGGTCGAGGAGCGGGCGCAGCGACGGTCGCTCCGTCGCCGCCTTCTCGAGCGCATGGCGGAGCGCGGAGTTCGTCGCGACGGTGATCGGGTGTCCGCGGGCGCGAAGTTCGCGGCGCATCGTCTGGAGCGCCGACGCGGGCACGCCGCGCAGACCGACCACGGCGGTCAACGGGCGGTGGAGGACCGTGCTCGATAGCGCGTCCACCCGCGCGATCTTCTCTGGCGCCACGGACCCGCGACCCGGCATCGAACGCACCCCTACCAGAGCCGCACCGCGGGGCCCATGGACGTCTTGACGTAGACCGACTCGATGTTCGTCCGACCGCGCTCGAGCTTCCCGACGATGCGGTTCAACACCGCGTCGACGTTCTGCGCGATCTGGTCGGGCGGCATCGACCGGGTGCCGACCGCGGCGTGGAACGTGCGGTTGCCCTTGGAGCGGACGCGGATGGAGCGCTTCAGGGCGTTCACGAGGTTCGTCGGGTCGCTGCCCGGCGGCACCGGCCGCGGCATCTTCCCCCGCGGGCCGAGGATCACGCCGAGCCGCTTGCCGATGGTCGGCATCAGCGGCGCCTCGGCCAGGAAGAAGTCGACGTCCGTGACGACGCGCTTCGCGTTCTTCGCGTCCTTGGCGAAATCGTCGAGCTCGCCGGACGAGACGACGACGTCCGCGACGCCGCGTACCTTTTGGCAGAGTTCGGGCGAACCGAAGACGGCGACCTTCACGGCCTTGCCCCGGCCGTTCGGCAGCGGGATCTCGTCCTCGAGCCGGTTCTTCGGCACCGTCAGGTCGAGGTCCTTCAGGTTGACGGAGAGCTCGACCGTCTCGCCGAACTTCCGCTCGGGAGCCTTCCCGAGCGCTTCGGTGACGACTTCGAGCGACGGACGATCCGCCATCTGCGTGCCTGCCCTCCAACGAGAGCGAGCGCGCGGAAAAGGCCTCCCTACTTAAGTCTTGGCTCGGCGGAAGGGGCGGCTCGCGCTCCGGTTTCCCGCCGGTGGAGCACCGCCCGTCCGGTCGGTCCCGCCGCGCCCCTAGCCCTATATACGAGGGGTGTCTCGGGCGCCGTCCATGCACTACCCGAAATCCGTCTCGACCTACTGCCCGAAATGCAAGGTGCACACGGAGCACGAGGTCGAGAAGGCGAAGAAGCGGCCCGCCTCCGAGCTCGCGTGGGGGCAGCGCCGGTTCCGGCGCGCGACCCGCGGCTACGGCGGCTTTCCGCGCCCGAAGCCCGAGGGCCGGGCGAAGGCGGTCCGGCGCGTCAACCTCCGCTACCGGTGCAAGAAATGCAAGTACGTCGTCCAGCCGAAGAGTTGGCGCGCGAGCCAGCTCGAGCTCGTGGAGAAGCACTAGCGATGCGCGGACCGTCCCCGTTCTGGGTCGTCAAGTGCCCCGACTGCTCCACCGAGCAGAACGTCTTCAGCCGCCCGGCGACCGTCGTCAACTGCTCGGTGTGCGGCGCGACGCTCGCGACGCCGACCGGCGGCCAGGCGAAACTCCGGGGCGAGAAGGTTCGCCCGCTCGGGGCGTAGGCCCCGGAGGACTCGCGCGAGCGATGCCGCTCCGACCGGAGCTGCCCGAGGAGGGCGAGCTCGTCATCGGGACCGTCACGTCGATCCGCAACTTTGGCGCGTTCGTCACGCTCGATGAGTACGCGGGCCGCGAGGCGTTCATCCACCTCTCGGAGGTCGCGACCGGGTGGGTCAAGTACATCCGCGATCACATCCGCGAAGGTCAGAAGATCGTCGCGCGGGTCCTGCGCGTCGACACGTCGAAGAACCAGGTCGACCTGTCGCTGAAGCGGATCAACGACCACCAGCGGCGGGAGAAGGTCCAGGCGTGGAAGAACGAGCAGCGCGCGCTGCGGCTCGCGGAGGAGGTTGCGAAGGAGTTGAAACTCCCCGCCGCCGAGGCGACGGACGCCTTCGGCCCGACCCTGGTCGAGAAGTACGGCTCCCTGTTCGCCGCGTTCGAGGTCGCGAGCGCCGACCCGAAGCGGTTCCAGACGGAGAACGCGAAGTCCTCCTGGGCGACGGCGTTCTCGAAGGTCGCCCGCGCGAACATCCTCCCGCCGCACGTCACGATCCTCGGGACCCTCGAGATCACGGACCCGACCCCGGAGGGGCTCGACCACGTCCGGGCCGCGCTCCTCGCGGCCGAGAAGGTCGCGCCGGACGCGGTCGAGGTCCAGTACGTCGGCGCGCCCCGCTATCGGATCCGCGTCGACGCGGCCCAGTACAAGCAGGCCGAGGAGACGCTCAAGCGGGCGACCGAGGCCGCGTTGAAGGCGATCAAGGGTGCCGGCGGCCAGGGGTCGTTCACCCGCGTATGACGGAGTCGATCCTGCGCGTCTGTCGGCCGTGCGCCCGGTACACCCTCCGGGCGAAGTGCCCCGAGTGCCAGTCCCCGACCCGCACCCCCCACCCGGCGCGCTACGACCCGGGGGACCGGTATGGGAAGTACCGCCGCGCCCTCCTGTCGGCGGCCGGGTCCGGCCCGGCCGGGGAGTGAATTCGCGTGTCCGCCGCCATCCACCGTATCAAGGTCGTGAACGACGTCAGCGACCTCGTGCCGATCCTCCGGGCGGTCGACTCCCCGGTGAAGCTCAAGCTGGTCCAGCGCCTCGGCGAGGCCTGGTTGACCCTGGACGACGTCGAGCGGGAGTTCGGCGCCGAGGGGAAGAAGGCGCTCGCGTTCTTTGAGAAGCTCCGCCTCATCGACACCCGGTGGGTCGCGCGCGAGGGCCGACGGCAGCCCGACAAGAGCCACCACTTCTACTACTCCACGATCAACATCAACACGACGTCCCCGCTCGCGGAAGTGTCGGAGGTCCTCGCGATCGCCACGATGGCCGCGAAGGAGTACGCGAAGCTCGAGGAGCGGATCTTCCAGGCCGTCGGCACGGAAGGCCGGTTCTTCTCGGACGTCGCGGAGGAGCTCGGGATGACGCCGACCCGGCTCAAGGCGCTCGTCAAGCGGTCGGACAAGTTGGAGTACCGTGGCCACCGGATCGAGCGGTTCCAGGCGGACCCCGCGGAGTAGCCGGCCTCCCGAGGTCGAGCTCCTCCGCGTCGGCCATCGCCCCGGACGCGACCCGCGCCTCACGACCCACCTCGCGCTCGCGGCGCGGGCGCTCGGCGCGCGCCGCATGTACCTCCATCCGCCCGACCCGGACCTCGCCGCCCGCCTCGACGCGGTGCGGGCGCGTTGGGGCGGTTCGTTCGAGGTGACGCCCGCGCCCGACTGGAAGCGCCTCGTACGCGAGTACCCCGGACCGGTGCTGCACCTCACGATGTACGGCGAACCGATCGAGAAGATCCTCCCGAAGGTCCGCGCGCATCACCGTCTCCTGGTCGCAGTGGGCGGGGCGAAAGTGCCCGCGGACCTCTACCGACTGGCCACCTGGAACGCCGGGGTCGGCCACCAGCCCCACAGCGAGGTGGCGGCGCTCGCCGTCACGCTGACCTCGTTGCTCGGGATTCCGGGACCGAGAGCGCCGCCCGGCGCCCGGCAGCGCGTGGTGCCGCAGGCGCGGGGGAAGCGACTCGTGACGCGGGCGACTCCCGGCCGGAGGGAGGAGTGACGGACGTCCCCGGGCGCACCCTACCGGTCTCCGCCCGGGCGCCCGGCAAATGCATCCTCTTCGGGGAGCATGCGGTCGTGCATGGGGCGCCGGAGCTCGCGCTCGCGATCGACCTCACGACCCAGGTGGTCGTGCAAGGTTCCGACGTGCGTCGGCTGAACGGGCACGCCGAAGGGGTCGACGACCACGGGTACCTCGGGGCCGCCTTCGCCCGCGCGTGGCCGACCGGCGCTCCGGTCGACGTCCGGGTCGTCTCCCGCATCCCCCGCTCCGCCGGACTCGGCTCGTCGGCCGCATTCTGCGCGGCGGTCGCGACGGCGTTCTCGAGCGCGCGCGGGGGCATCGCCCGGCCCGACCTCGCCCAGCTCGCGTTCGACATCGAGCGGGGCGCCCAGGGCGTCGGGAGTCCGGGCGACACCTCCGTCGTCGTCGCGGGCGGCTACGTGACGCTGAACGCTCCGGGCGACCCGCCGCTCTGGACGATCGACGGAGGCGACCGTCGGTGGGAGGTCCGCCGGGTGGAGGACCCGGGTTGGGTGTGGGTCGTGGCGCACTCGGGGGTTCCCCGGTCGACGGCGGACGCGGTCCGGGCCGTCACCGCACGGCTCGCGGCGCCCGACGGGCCCGACCTCCTGGCCCGCTTCGCCGACGTCGCCACGCAGGGAATCCGCGCCGTGGCCGCCGGCGACCGAGCGCGCACCGCCGAGCTGCTCGAGGCGAACCAGACGCTGCTGCGCGAGGTCGGCGTTTCCCACCCCCGATTGGAGGCGCTGCTCGACGCGGCGCGGCCGGCGGCGATGGGCGCCAAGCTCACCGGAGCCGGACGCGGCGGGTCGATCGTCGCCCTGGCCCGCCCGGGGCAGGAGACCGACCTCGTGCGCCGGCTCGCGCGGGCGGGCGCCCTCCCGTTCGTCGTGCGCCCGAACCCGAACGGGGCCGAACTGGTCGAATCGCCGTCGTGAGCCGACCGTCACTTCCGCGCGACGATCCGGATCACGGCGTTCGGTTCGAGCGCGTGGTCGGCGGCGAGCGCGCGGTGGGTGCGGCCGTCGATCGCGCGGATGAAGTGGTCGCCGAGGTCGGTGTGGACCCGGTAGGCGGCCGCGCGGGCCGGGGTCCCCGCCGGGACGAGGAGCGCGTCCGGCAGCACGCGGCCGCGGCCGTCCGTCCAGTGGGTCTCGTCTTCGACCGGATAGACGACGATCAGTCCCAGGCGGTCGAACACCATCGACTCGAGGGAACGCTGGACGCCGGTCCCGCCCCAGCGCGTCAGGATCGCCTGGATGTCGCCGAGCGCCTTCGTCTGCGCGCCGCTGAGACGGGCCGCGTCCACGACCCGGAACGCCGCGTCTCCGGGTCGGTACTCGATCAGTCCGGCGCGGGCCGCCCGTCGGAGCGTCAGTTCGGCATCGGCGGCGGTCGGCGCGACCGGAATCGGGCGGACCTCGCCCTGCAGTCGGTCGACGTCCGCCGGTTGGGACCGGTCGCACTTGTTGGCGGCGACGAGGCGGGGCTTGGACGCGCGCAACAGCGCCCGGGCCATCTCGACGCGGTCCGTGTCGGACCAAAGGGACGGACGGGCCCGGTCGACGGGCGCGTTGCGCAGCGCGGCGGAGATCGCCGCCGGCGAGATCGAGAGGCCGGTGAGCCGCTCCCCGAGCAGGTCCTCGACCTTCTTCCCCTCGAGCTCGACCCCCTTCGCCGCCCGCCCGAAGTCGCGGCCGAGGATCTCCGCGATCCACGCGACCAGTTCGGCCTCGAGCCAAACGACCTCGCGCGCGGGGTCCTCGGTCCCGGGCGGGACGATGCGGCCCTCCGCGTCGGTGCCGCCGGTGAGGTCGACCACTTGCACGAAGCCGTCGGCGGAGCGGAGGTCGTCCAGGAACTGGTGACCCAACCCCTTCCCGGTCGAAGCGCCCGGGACGAGGCCCGGGACGTCCACGAGGCTCACCGGGATCCAGCGCGTTCCGTCCACGCACTTCGCGTTCCCCGGCGTGCAGGGAGTCCCTTTCTCGACGTGCGGGCACGGGGACCGGACGGCCGCGACCCCCCGATTCGGCTTGATCGTCGTGAACGGGTACGGCGCCATCGGGGCGTCGAGCAGGGTGAGCGCGTTGAACCACGTCGACTTCCCGACGTTCGGCTTTCCGACCACCCCGACTTCCACGACCGTCGCCTCCGTCCGGGGACCGCGCTAGACGTCGTAGTCGGGCGGGATCTCGTCGCAACCGGCCGCGCGGTTCGCGGCCAGCGCGAGCGCGAACAGGAGGTCGCTGACGCGGTTCGCCCACTCGAGGTGCTCCTTGCGCTGCGGCTCCTCCCGGTGGAGGGCGAGCAGCTCGCGCTCCGCGCGACGGGCGACCGTCCGGCACACGTGGAGCTCGGTCGCGGCGGCCGAACCGGTGTTCACGACGAACGTGCGGAGCGGGGGGTGCCCGACCTCGAGCTGGTCGATCGTCTCCTCGACCCGGCGCACGTGCCGCGCCTCGATCCGATGCGGGGCCGGCGACGCCGTGGGCGCGCGCGCGAGCTCGCTCTGCGCGACGAACAGTTCGTGCTGGAGGCGGCGGACGGTCCGGCGCAGCTCGACCGGCGTCTCGGGGAGCGCGACGAACGCGACCCCCAGGTGGGCGCCGAGCTCGTCGTAGGCGCCGTACGCGCGGATGCGGGCCGAGTCCTTGTCTATGCGCGCACCGCCGGCAAGACCCGTCGTTCCGCCGTCGCCGGTACGGGTGTAGAGACGCGGGATGCTCTCGCCTCCGGTCGCCACGGCAACTGGTCCAAGGGCGAGCTCAGACCGTGGACGGGGCAGAATGAGATGTGCAGCACCTCATTATGCTTGGCGTCCTGACGGCACAGTCGGCAGATGAATCCACTCCGCTCGCTCCACGCGATCGCCATCGGCTCCATGTTGCAACCCTTCCCCAATCCCGGAGGCTAGCGCCTGAGGAGCCCCCGCCCCTCGCGGTCCGCGCGCCGGCGATCCGCACTCCGCTCGCTCGCTTCCCGCGCGGCTCCGCGCAGGGACGGCAGGCGTTCGGTGTGGGTTCGCGCGAGCTCCACCAGCCCGAGGTGCAGGACGAGCGTCACCGCGCCGTCCAGGTCCCGGGCGTAGCCCTCCTCGACCAGTTCCTCGAGCTTGGCCCGCAGCGTCACGGGGAGCTCGAGTCCGTCGGGCCGCGGCCGTGCGGCCTCCTTCACGAGCACGCGGACCGCCTCGGAGCGGCTCGCGAGCGCGCGGTCGGTGCGGAATCGGTCGAGGAGCGACTCCTCCTCGGCGGTGAGGCGCACGCCGAGGAACCGGGTCGCCGGAGCTTCGGCTCGAGCGGTTCGCACGACGTTTAACAGAAATTAACGAGTATTTGATTATTGTGTATGTGTTGTTTAACACCGGGGAGGTCGGGTTTCCGAGCCCGCGGACTCGGACTCGCAACTTCCTCCATCGGAATACCCGTCCGGCTTCGCCCGCACGGACGGGCCCCTCGCCGGGGGGGCGTTCCGTTTCGGCAGGCTGAAGTAGTATAACCCAGTCCGGCCGCGGGGGGGAACCCCCCGGGTGTTAGGAATGAAAAATGCGCCAAGTGAGAACGAGCGGTTCGAGCGAGCCTGGTCGCGGCGCACCGCCGCGAAGAACGTGGTGGGAGCCCTAGCGATCGCGGCGATCATGATGGCCTCGATCGGGTTTGGGGCCGTCGCGTTGGTCGCGGCGCACGCGCCGAGCGGCACCGGGATTCCCGGGATCACGCTCGGCCCGATCAGCAAGGGGAACAGCTACAACTGGGCCGGGTACGGGGACGCCGCCGCGACCGGTTCCGTCACTCAGGTGAGTGCGGCATGGTTCATCCCGACGACCACCTGCTCGGGCCCGAACTCGGCCGGAGTCGGGTACGACGCCCAGTGGATCGGGATCGATGGTCTGAACAACGGGAACGTGTCGCAGGTCGGAACCCTCGCGTACTGTCCCTCGCACCTGGCGACGCCCACCTACTACCTCTGGTGGGAGTTCTATCCGTACAACGGAGTCCAGCTGGTCACGACCGCGAGCGCCGGCGACGCGATCGAGGCGTGGGTCACGTACGACCCCACGTTCTGCATCGGCACGACCTGCGGGACGTTCTCCCTGAACCTGGTGGACCTCAGTTCGGGCGCCACCGTCTCCGAGACCGGGGCCGCCTGGGTGTGCTCCAGCTCGGGGTGCGAGGGCGGTCCGGCGGCGACCGCCGAGTGCATCTCGGAGGACATCCTCCCGTACCAGCTCGAGAAGTTCTCGCAGATGACCTTCTACAACTGCATGGCGACGATCGGCTCGTCGTACAAAGGGATCGGGGGATTCTCGTCGACGATGGCGACGACGTACCAGCTCACGCAGTACGGGCTGACGTCCGGGCTGAAGGACCAGACGGTGGGGACCCTGTTCACGCAGTACTACCCGCGGTCCTCGTTCACGGTGAACTTCCACCACTCGGACTGAACGGGACGGCCCGAACCCCTTCCGCCGGGCCCCATGGGGCCCGGCCTCTCTGTTTTCCGGCGGCTACCTTCCGGATCGGGCGAGTCCCCGACTCCGCTCGGCCGGGGACGCCTACCGTCGAGAGCGCACTTCGAAGGGCGGAAGTACCGTAACCCACTACGGGGCGGGCCGTGAACGTCCCCTCCTCCCTCGAACGGTCCGCCGCACGGAATCTGGTCGCTCGATATCTCCGGGTGAAGCCCGACGAGAACGTCGTCGTCGAAGCGTGGGACCACACCCTCCCGATGTCCACGGCGCTGGTCGACGAGGTTCGCCGGGTGGGCGGGAGGGCGTTCCTCGCCTACGAACCGGACGAGGCGTGGTGGCGGTCGGTCGAACGAGGCCAGACGAAACGCCTGGGTCGACTGTCCGACCCCGAGTGGGCCGCGATCGCCGCGGCGAACGTCTACCTCCAGTTCTGGGGTCCCGCGGACTCGGCCCGGCTGGAACGGCTCGGCGACTCGAGGGTCGACGAGTGGGGCGACGGATGGTTCCAGCGATGGTACTCCCTGGCCCGGACGACCGGCTTGCGCGGTGGCCGAATGGCGGTCGGGTGGGTCACGGAGTCGCGCGCCCGCCACTGGGGGGTTAACGCGGCCCGGTGGCGGTCGGCTCTCCTCGAGGGATGCCTCGCCGACCCGGAGGAGATGGCCCAGAGCGGGCGACGTCTGGCAGGTCGCCTCGTACGGACGAAGACGATCCGGATCACGCATCCGAACGGAACCGACTTGGAAGTCGCGCCCGCCCGGGCTCCCCCGCGCGTGTACGAGGGGTATCCCCACCCGGCCGACTCCCGGTACAGCGAGTACGACATGTTGGGTAACTTCCCGGACGGTCGGCTGCGGCTCGCCCTGGACTCGGCCACGGCGGAAGGGTCGATCGTCTCGAATCGCCCGAGCTACGACGAAGTCTGGTTCCCCTGGGCGACCTACTCGGGAGGAACGTTCCGATTCGCCGGTGGTCGGTTGACGTCGTTCCGATTTGGGGCGGGGAGGGCTCGATTCGCGCGGAACTACGCCCGCGGTTCCCCCGGAAAGGACCGCACCGGCTCGTTGCTCATCGGGCTGAACCCGAAGTTGAGGGACGCACCGTACGTCGAGGACTCCGAGCGCGGGGCCGTGCAACTGTCAATTGGCGGGAACACGTATTCGGGCGGCCACAACGCCTCGGACTTCCGCGGTTCGGTCACCCTCGCGGGCGCGGAGGTCCAGTTCGACGGGACCCCCGTCGTCCGCTCCGGCCGCATTCTCTGACGGCCGGACGTCCGGGCGACCTCCGGGGTCTACCGTCGGGTCGGCCGTGCGTCCTTCGTTCCCCACGGAACGCGCTCCGGTTCGCGGTGCGTCCGCGCGAGAACTCCCGCGTGGAACGCGACGGACCTCGGACGAACCCCGACGCCCGCGTTCGGCGCGTTTAACTAGTTCGAACGAATCCGAGGCGCGATGCAGCGGGTTGCGCGTGCCTGGACGCCGATTTTCTTGATGGTCGGCCTGATGCTCGGGGTCGGTTTCGCCGCCGTCGTGAACTCTCCGGCGACGGTCGGGAACACCGCCTCGAGCGGAATCTCGTCGGTTGCAGGACCGGCGTCCGTCTCGGCTTCGGCCGGACCGGCCGCCACGACGCCGGCCCCGAGCGCGTCGCCCACCGCACCGGGTTTCTGCTCCGAGCTCGAGACCGTCAACAACGACCCCGACTACGCGCAGTTCGTCAACCACGTGAATTCGTTCTCCCGCGACGCCTCCTCGGACGGCCTGCGGAACGCCGGCGCGCTCCTGCCGTACACGGGTTCGATCCCCGATCAGACCGTCAACGGCGTGGCGATGGCCGGGAGCCAACTGAGCTCGGAGTGCGCCCAGGGTCTCGAGGCGACGTCGCAGACGGACCCGACCGGGGTCGCGTACGACGGCCAGTCCGACGTCTCGGGGATCGTCGACCAGCGACTCGACGCGAACAGCGTCGCGGGGATCCTGAACGTCAACTCCCAGACAGAGAACTTCTACCCCGGAAGCGGCACGCCGACCCAGTGGGGAGCGCAGGAGAACGTCGTGCTCCCGAACGTGACGATCCTCGGTTCGCGCTGCCCGAAGGCGCCCTGTTCGGCCGTCGGGACGGGGGTCTACGCCTTCTGGGTCCAGAACGTCATCTCGTACGACTCCTTCAACGACACCATCTCGTTCGTTGACGACACCTGGAACTTCACGAGCGGCAGCTCGGAGATGTTCTCCTCGTCCCTCGCGTCGTGGTCGCCGGACGGCGGCAACTACACGGGCGTATGGGTCGCCTTCTCGCCGTACTTCTACGCCCCGCCGCCGTTCACCGCGGTCGCCTACGTCAACACCTCGGTCAACAGCGCCGGCGACCAGGTGCTGTGGTACAACTACAGCGTCTCGAGCCAGGGTCACCCCGTCGCGAGCGGGACGTACGACGACCTCGTGTTCAATTCGCAGCCGCTCACGGGCGGTCCGATCGCGCTGTCGCCCCCGGATTTCGAGGCGAGCGCGGTGTCGCACCACGAGGTGACGGAAGGGTACGAGTTCGACGCGTTCATCGGCGCGGACGACGGCTCGAACAACCTGATGCTCAACGAGAACGCCTCGATGCAGGTCCAGTACTGCGTGCAGGTCCCGTACTGCACGCCGTCCAACTTCTCCTACGCGAACGTACCGGCGGCCGTCGACTTCGGCAGCCAGACCGGCGAGCAGACCGCGGGCGTGGGGGTCACGTTCAACGGCTCGACTGCCTACCTGAGTCCGGGGCCGCTCGTCACCCACGGTCTCTGGAACTACTCGGGTCAAACCGGCGTCGCGGCCGGTGGCACCCCGGTTACTAACCTCATCTCCGTCTCCGGCGACCCGGAAGGAACGCTCACCGCCCAGCCGTACGTGTTCGTGTTCCTCGAGGACACGGCCTACGCGAGCCAGGGATTCCAGTGGGCCCCGGACCAGCCGGTCTGGTACCTGATGCCGGGGACGTACGACTACCAGGTGATGCTCGCCGACTACACCCAACAGAACGGCACGCTCGTGGTCGGGTCCTCCCCGACCTCGCTCTCGGCCGTGCTGCCGTACAATCCGCTGATGGGAGTCTACACGCCCCTCTGGGCGTTCAACAACGGCGAGCTCGCGGGCATCTCCTCGAGCGGGTCGGGGTCCGTGGCGAGCCAGTACGTGCCGTTCAACAACCCGACGACGAGCTACTTCGGCTTCACGCCGGGGAACCTGAGCGCGAACTTCTACTCGCTGGACGACTACCACTTCCCGACGTTCTCGGGCGTCCTGTTCGACGGCACGTCCGCCTACGTCGACCTGAACGCCCCGCCGTCGTTCGGCGTCCACACGTCGACGTCGCGCGGCGTCTCGACGTTCTACTACCTCGGAATCGAGTTCTTCGAGACGTCGAACGTGACGCTGTCGCACGCGACCGCGATCCGCGGGTGGCCGAACTGGGAGGAGATCTCGTTCTACGTCTCGGTGCCGGCGTCGCAGAACCCGGCGCCGCAGGCGGAGGTGTTCGTCTGGAACTCGACCCACGACCTGATCCTGTCGAACACGTTCGTCGGGACCGCGCCCGGCTCGGGGTACGTCGCCCCGGACGCGCTCGTGCTCTACGGCGGAACGGACAACGTCGTCTGGGGGAACACGTTCCGCGACCCGTACGGGGTCGCGATGGGAAGCACCTACGCCGGGCTCGGCCTCGCCGAAGCGGGCGACACCATCTACAACAACAACTTCTCGGTCGACAACCCGGTCGTCTACCTGCCGTACAACTGGGACAACGTCGCGGACTGCCTGCCGCAGAGCCTCGGCGGCTGTGGATACAATCAGAACGACAACGGCTGGTACTACAACACGCTCGCGAACAACGTCGGCGAGACGTGGAACGTGACCCCCCAGTCGTCGTCGGACGTCGTCAACACCGTCAACGGGTTCGCGCTCAGCGGGAACGTCCTCGGGCCGTCGGTCGCGACCCAGGGCGGGAACTACTTCTGGAACTACGGCACGAGCCCGAACAACCGGAGCACGAGCCCGTACGTCTCGCGGTTCTACTACAGCGAGTGGTCCGAGGTGTTCCCGCTCGGGTGCGGCTCGATGCAGGCGCCGGGCGCGCCGTGCGGCACCGCGCCCGCGGTGGTCGGAGCCTATCAGGACGGGATCACGGCCGGGGGCGACTACGCCCCCTACGGTCCGACGGTGACGTTCACCGAGACCGGTCTACCGGCCGGCGCGTCCTGGCAGGTCGTGGTCGGGGGAATCCCGTACGCGACGACCAACGCAACCCTCAGCGTGCCGGAGGCGTACGGAACCTACGCGTACTCGGTCACGGCGATCCCGGGCTACACCCAGTCGGTGACGTCCGGCACGGTCCTCGCCTCGGGAGTGCCGACGATCGCGGTCGTCTTCCAACAGGTGACGTACGCGGTCGCGTTCTCCGCGACGGGTCTCCCGAGCGGCGCCGCGTGGTACGTGAACATCACCGCGGGTCCGGAACTCTCGGGCACCGGACCTTCCGGTACCGTCACGACGGCCCTGCCGAACGGGACGTTCGCGTATACGGTGGCGACCGCCGACGGCGGCACGTTCGACGGCGCCGTGGTCGTGAACGACGGCCCGGTGACCGTCGCGCTCGCGTTCGAGAAGGCGACGTTCCGCGAGACCGGACTCCCCGGAGGGACGCTGTGGGCGGTGACCGCAAACGGCGTGGCGCAAGCCTCGACCGGCCCCACGGTCGTCTACTACCTCCTGAATGGCGGCTACGCCTACGCGGTCGGGATCGTCTCGGGGTACCACACGGTCGCCGCGGGGACGTTCTCCGTGGTCGGGGGCCCCCTGACGGTCCACGTGCCGTTCAAGCCCAGCACCTACACGGTCGAGTTCCGCGAGAGCGGGTTCACGGCGGGCTGGTCCACCACCTGGTGCGTGACGTTCCACGGCGGGACCGAGTGCGCGACCGGCGCCTCGACGATCCTGTTCAAGGGCGTCGCGAACGGAACGTACCCGTACACGATCGGGGCGGTGGCGAACTACACGCTCACGGGCGGCGCGTACACCGGGACGGAGACGGTCGCGGGCGCCGGGCCGGGGACGGTCGCGGCGGTCGTGGCGCTCCACTGGACGCTCGTCAAGTACGCGGTCACGTTCGCGGAGTCCGGGTTGCCCCGGGGCACGACGTGGGAAGTGTCGGTCGACGGGATGGCGAAGGCCCGGTCGACCGGTGAGCTCCACTTCACGCTCTCGAACGGCACCTACGCGTTCACGGCCTACGCGGGCGGGTACTCGAACGTCACCGGCTACGTGACCGTGGACGGCGGCTCCGTGCTCGTGACGGTGACGTTCGCGTAGGACGGGACCGGCCCGAGCCAACCCCTTCCGGCGTCGAGGGACGGCCGACCCGCTCCCGCGCGGGCCGTCGCGCTACGTCTCGAGCCGCGCGCGCGCCGACCGAGCCGACCCGAGCCAACTCGCCGAGACCACCAGGGCGGCCGCACCGGCACACGCCACGAACCCGAACAGGAACGCGAGCGGGTACGGAAAGCACGCGGGACCCCCGCAGGCGTCGGAGCCGTTGCACGGATTGGGATGGCAGAACCACTTCCAGTCGACGACCGAGGCCCAGACGAGGCCGGCGAGCGCCGCGGCCGCGGCGCCGAGGGCGGAGGCGACCCACTTCGCCCGGCCCATGTACGCCCGTAGGACTCCGGGGGGTTATAGTTGAAGGCGTTCGGTCGGCGCGGCGCGCACGGGTCTTCCGGCGCGTGTCCCGGCCCCGACCGGGGGGACGAGAAGGACTCAGGCGCACCGTGCGAGGACCGCGCGGGCCCGGTAGGTGACCATCTTGCTCGGAGCTCCGGGCGACTCGAACTCGAGCGCCGGCGGTCGCTTTCCGGGGTGGGCCGCGTACCACGCGGCGCCCTCCGCGTCGGGATCCGGCTGGGTCGCGTCCAGCACCCAGCGCCCGTCCGCGCGCCGCTTGGATCGGAGGAGCTCGAGGGCGAAGCCGAGCCGGGGGTCGTGCGCGTAGTCGAGGGAGCTGAGGACGTCCAGTCCGACCAGGAGGTCGTAGTAGTAGTGGGTCGGCCAGTGGAAGCGGTACCACGGTTCGTATCGGTCGCCCTGGAGATGGAGCTCCCGCTCGAGGTAGTACTCCGCGCTGCGCTCGACGCACGTGGTCATCCCGGCCGTCCACTTCGAACGGGGATACGCCGCGAAGGCGCTCAGTCCCTCCCAGGCGTCGAGCGAGCGGCTCGTCGCGGGCCCTTCCGACGAGAACCGGCACGTCCACCCTCCCTTGGGGTGAGCGGTCCGCACGAGCCATTCGAGCGTCGCGCGCACGCGTGGGTCGTCCTCGTACCCCAGTTGGATCAGCGCCCGCGCCATGTTGGCCGTGTAGCAGTGGTGACCCTTCCCCTTCCCGAAACCCCCCACGCCACCGCCCTGGAGCGGGGAACTGTTCATCCAGAACTCGCTCGAGACCCGCACCGCGGGCGTCGCACGGGACGCGCCGAGGTCCGCGAGCGCGAGCATGTTCCAGTTCGTGCCCAGGAACCGAGGCTCCAGCCAGCCCCGCGGGCGGATCCACCAGCCCGCTGGGTCCCGACGCGAGAGGAGCTCGGCCGCCCAACCTTCGGAAGGGATGCGGGCCCGCGCTTCCCGGACCTCGGGGTCCGACTCGCGCTTCCCCAGCAGGCGCGTCAGGGTCAGGTAGCGGACCGACGGCTGGGAGGGCTCGAGCA
>JASHPZ010000022.1 GCA_030037815.1 Thermoplasmata archaeon
TTCGCGCAGGTCCCGGTCGAGGTCCCGCAACTCGCGGGCGACCCGTCGGGCGCGGACCTGGGCGATCCGTTCCACCGCGGCGATCTCGCGGTCGAGCTCGTCGTCCGTCCCGCGAAACGGGGCCATCGGCGCACCTAGGGGAGGTTCGGCGTGTCGATCTGCGCCTTCTGAAGGCGCGACGAGAAGTCGATGAACACCGACTTGATCTCGGTGAACTCCTCGACGGCGACGCTGCCCGCCTCGCGTCCGCCCGTCCCGGTGTTCTTGATCCCCCCGAACGGGAGCTGCACCTCCGCGCCGATTGTCGGCGCGTTGACGTAGGTGATGCCGGCCTCCAGGTCGTGGATCGCGCGGAAGGCGCGGTTCACGTCCCGGGTGTAGATGGCGGAGGAGAGCCCGTATTCGACGTCGTTCGCGACGCGCACGGCCTCCTCGTAGCTTCCGACGCGGATCGCCGAGAGGACCGGGCCGAAGATCTCCTCCTTCGAGATCCGGCTCCCGTGCTGGGTCTCGAAGATCGTCGGCTCAAGGAAGAACCCGCGGTCGTACGCTCCGCCCGTGAGCTTGTGGCCGCCGCGCCGAAGCTTCGAGTCCTTCTGACCGAGCGCGATGTACTCGAGGATCTTGCGCTCCTGGTCGGCGGACGCCACCGGCCCCATGCCGGTCGCGGGGTCGATCGGGTTGCCGACCGAGAACGTGCGCAGCCGGTCCTCGAGCATCCCGAGGAACTCGTCGAACACCCGCTCGTGGAGGATGAGCCGGCTCGTCGCCGTGCACCGTTGCCCGGCGGTCCCGAACGCTCCGAACAGGACCCCGTCGAGCGCGAGCTTCAGGTCGGCGTCGTCCATCACGATGAGGGGGTTCTTGCCGCCGAGCTCGAGATGGACCATCTTGAGGCCCTGGGCGCCGCGGACGTTCACGTCGCGGCCCGTCTCGACGCCCCCGGTGAACGACACCAGGCGGACGCGCGGGTCGGCGACCATCGCGTTCCCGACCACCGCCCCCGAACCCGTGACGAAGTTGAGGACGCCGGGCGGGAGGCCGGCCGCCTCGTAGACGCGCACGACCTCCGCGCCGCACCCGGCGGTGTTGGATGCGGGCTTGAACACGATCGTGTTCCCGCAGATCAGCGCCGCCGCGATCTTCCAGTTCGGGATCGCGGTCGGGAAGTTCCACGGCGTGATGCACGCGACCACCCCTTTCGGCTGACGCACGGTCAGGCAGAACTTCGACGGGAGCTCGGACGGGACGGTCTCGCCGAACAAACGGCGTCCCTCTCCGGCCATGTACTCGATGAAGTCGATCGACTCCTGGACGTCCCCCCGTCCTTCGCCGATCACTTTCCCCATCTCGGTGGTGACGAGGCGGCCCAGCTCCTCCTTGCGCCGACGCATCTCGACCGCGGCCGCGAGAAGGACCTCGCCCCGACGGGGGGCGGGGGTATCGCGCCAGGATGGGAACGCCTTCGCCGCGGCGGAGACCGCGCGGTCGACGTCCGCCGCGGTGCCGGCGACGAACGACCCCACCGGTTCGCGGGTCGCCGGGTTGATCGTCTGGAACCGCGACGCGCCCGTCGGCGTGACCCACTTCCCGTCGAGATACAGTCCGTACTCCTGCATGGTCCGCGGTCCGCTCGCCCGACCGCCGTCCGCCGTACATAGGGGTTGCCGCGCCCGGCCGGGGCGGGGGACAAGGGTTTTCGGCGGGGCGCCCTCCGACGGGGCGTGATCGACGTCGAGCTCCTCCGCAAGGAGCCCACGCGGGTCGAGGCGAACCTCGCCCGTCGCCAGAACCCGGAGTATCTCCAGTGGTTCACGGATGCGATTACGCGGGACGCGGAGTGGAGGGCGGCGCTCCAGGAGGCCGACCGCCTCCGACGGCGCCGCAACGAACTCGGCCGGGCGATCGGCGCTGCCAAGGCCTCGGGCGGGGCGTCGCCCGAGCTCGAGGCCGAGGCGAAACAACTGCCGACCCAGCTGAAGGCGGCGGAAGAGCGCGAGCGGGAACTCGCCGCCCTCCGGGACGCCCTGCTCCGCCGCCTGCCGAATCTGATGGACGAGTCGGTGCCGTTCGGGAAGGACGACTCGGAGAACCAGGTCGTCGCGACCTGGGGAACGCCGCAGCCCGGGGCGGAGGGTCTCCGCGCGCACGGGGAGGCGCTCGAAGCTCTCGGGATGGCGGAGTTCGAGCGGGCCCAGCGCGCGAGCGGGGCGGGGTTCTACTACCTGCGCGGCGGCATCGTGCTGCTCGACCTGGCGCTCCAGCGGTTCGCCCTCGACCTCCTGGTCGAGCGGGGGTTCACCCCGGTCGAGCCGCCGTACCTGCTGCGGCGGGCTCCGTACGAGGGGGTGACCGACCTCGCGGACTTTGAGAAGGTGATGTACAAGATCGAAGGGGAGGACCTCTACCTGATCGCGACCAGCGAGCACCCGCTCGCGGCGCTCCATCTGGGGGAGATCCTCGACGAGGACCACCTCCCGATCCGCCTCGCCGGCATCAGTCCGTGCTTCCGGAAGGAGATCGGGGGCCACGGGGTCGACCAGAAGGGGATCTTCCGTGTCCACCAGTTCCAGAAGGTCGAGCAGTTCGTCTTCGCCCGCGCCGAGGACTCGCCCGCGATCCACGAGGAGATCCGGGCGAACGCGGAGGAGGTGTTCCGCCGGCTCGAGATCCCGTACCGCGTCGTCAACGTCTGCACGGGCGACCTCGGCACCGTCGCCGCGAAGAAGTACGACATCGAGGCCTGGTTCCCGCGGCAGGGAGCGTTCCGGGAGGTCGTCAGCTGCTCCAACTGCACCGACTACCAGGCCCGTCGCCTGGGGATACGGGTTGGGAAGGCCGGCCGACCGGGGAAGCTGGTACCGCATACGCTGAACTCGACGGCCGTCGCCACGTCCCGCGCGCTGGTGGCGATCCTCGAGCAGTACCAGCAGCCGGACGGGACGATCGCCATCCCGTCGGTGCTCCGTCCGTATCTCGGCGGGCGCGCCGAGCTGACCGCGGAAACGGCGAATCGGTAACGGCGTTCCGAGCCCGGAGCCCCTAAGCGCCGGGCGTCCTGACCGGGGCGTGCCGGGGGCCGCCCAGCGTCGCCTCGAGGAGTTCGTGGGGCCCGGCGCGGAGCCGTACGTCCCCCCCGTGCCGGCGGGACGCCCCCACCCTCCCGCCCTCGCGGGGGTCTGGGAGGTCGTCGACGGAGATGTCGTCCACCCCCTCCTCCGGCCGGGCGCGGTCCGTGCCCGTCCGTTCCAGATCGACCTCGCGCGGATCGGCCTCACCGAGGACCTGCTCGTCGTGCTGCCGACGGGGCTCGGCAAGACTGTGATCGCGGGGCTCCTCGCAGCGGAGGTCCTGCGGCGGTCGGACGGGAAGGTGCTGGTCCTCGCGCCGACTCGGCCGCTCGTCCAGCAGCACGCCGAGTCGTTCGCCCGCTGGCTGACCCCGGTCCGCACCGCACGATTCACCGGGACCGTGAAGCGGCCGGTCCGGGAGGGGACTTGGGAGACCGCCGACCTCGTGTTCGCGACTCCCGAGATCGTCGCCAACGACCTCGGGGCCGAGCGATACCGGCTGGACGACGTCGCCCTGATCGTGTTCGACGAGGCGCACCACGCGGTCGGGAAGTACGCCTACGTCCCGGTGGCGGCACGCTACCGGTCCGAGCGGCCGAGTGACGGCCGCGTGCTCGGCCTGACCGCGTCCCCCGGCGGCCAGGACGAGCGCATCGCGGAGGTGGTCGGCGCGCTCGGGGTCGCGCGGATCGAGGCGCGGACCCGCGAGGACGAGGGGGTCCAAGAGTTCGTGCGACCGGTCGAGGTCGAAACGCGTTGGGTCGACCTCTCCCCGACCGCGGAACGGATCCGGGAGCTCCTCCAGACCGCGGCCCACGCGACCGCGCGCAAGCTCCAGAAGATGGGGTACCTTCGGAAGAAACCCATCGCCTCGCTGTCCGTGAAAGACTTGATCGCCCTGCGGTCGGAGATCTTCGCCCGTCCGGGGCCGATGGCCCGTCGGTTCGGCCCGCTGTTTCACCAGTTGGTGCTGTTGCACCTCCATCATGCCGAGGAGCGACTCGAGACGCAGGGCCTGACGCCGTTCGTGCAGTACCTGGACCGGGTCGCCGCCAAACCGAAGCCGTCGCGCGGGGACGCCTTCTTCCTGAAACTCCCCGAGGTCGCGGAGGCCCGACGGACCGCGGAGGAGTTCCTCGAGCGCACGCACGAGCCCTCCCATCCGAAGCTCGAGGCGCTGGTCGAGTTGGTGCGCGAAACGCTCGCCGCGCCGCGCGACCACCCCCCGCGGATCCTCGTGTTCGCCCAGTATCGCGACACGATCCGTACGATCCAGTCGATGTTGGAGGCCCAGGGGTGGACCGTCGGCCGGTTCGTCGGGCAGGCGACCCGCGACGCGGACGACCAGGGGATGAGCCAGAAGGAGCAGGGCCGCGTGCTCGGGGCGTTCCGCGACGGCCGATTCCCGGTCTTGGTCGCCAGCAGCGTGGCGGAGGAGGGGTTGGACGTCCCCGACGTCGACCGGGTCGTCTTCTTCGAGTCGGTCCCGAGCGAGATCCGGGCGATCCAGCGGCGCGGCCGGACGGGCCGGACCTCGCTCGGCCAGGTGACGCTCCTCCTCACCCGCGGCACGCGGGACGTGCGCTACCAGACGGCGGAGGTGCGGCGCGAGAAGTCGATGAAGCGGATCGTGCGGCGGCTCTCTGCGGAGGCCCGACGGCGGGCGGCCGCCGAGCGCCCGGGCCCCTCCGGCCCCGCCGAAACTGGCGGATAAACCTTCGTTTGGCGTGCGACGACCTGCCATTCAGGTGGCGAGGCTAAATAGCGAGGTCCGGGTCGAACGCCCCGGCGGGACGATGGGGGCCCTCGATTGGGTGACGGCCCACCTGGGGCTGGCGGTGCTGACGGTCCTCGCGTGCGGGCTGGCCGTCTACCTCGTCTACGTGATGGTGCACCCCGAGAGGTTCTGAGGGCCCGTGTCCTTCGCGATCCAGTCGCTCTGGGACGTCATCGTCCTGATCGCGGTCGTCCTCGCGATCGCCCCCTGGTTCGGGAGCTACCTCGGCCGCGTGTTCATGAACCGTCCCGTCGCGGGGGACGTCGTCCTGAACCCGATCGAGAACGCCGTCTACCGGCTCCTCGGCACGTCCCCGCGGCGGTCGATGACCGCGCGCGAGTACATGGTCGCGCTCCTCTGCCTGAACGGCGCGGTCTTCGGCTTTCTGTTGGCGTTCTTCCTCCTTCAGGGGGTGCTGCCCGGGAACCCGACGGGCGTCCCCGGCATGAGCTGGGACCTCGCGTTCCACTCGGCCGCGAGCTTCACGACCAACACCGACTTCACCCACTTCACCAACGAGACCCAGGTCAGCTTCGCCTCGCTCGTGGTCGCCTGGCAGCTCGCGCTGTTCCTCTCCGCCGCGACCGGGCTCGCGGTCGCCGCCGCGATGATCCGCGGCTTCGTCCGCAAGGACGGGACCGTCGGCAACTTCTACGTGGACGTGACGCGGGCGGTCACCCGCGTCCTGCTGCCGCTCTCCGTCGTCGGGGCGCTCGTGCTCGTCCTGATGGGCGTGCCCGAGACGTACAGCTACGTCGTCGTCGCGCACCCGCTCACCGGCGGGACCCAGACGATCCTGCTGGGACCGGTCGCGTCGTTCCAGTCGATCTCGCTCCTCGGGACGAACGGCGGCGGCTGGTACTCGGCGAACATGGCGAGCCCGCTCGCCAACCCGTCCGCGCTGTCGAACCTGTTCGGGACGTTCGTGATGATGCTCATCCCGTTCTCGACCCCGTTCGCCTTCGGCCAGATGGTCCGGCGCCGCGGCGAGGCGTGGCCGTTCGTCGGGACGATCCTGATCGTCTTCGTGGTCGCGCTTGGGCTGTTCATCGCCTACCAGGCGGCGACCAACCCGTTCCTCGGGGGGATCTCGGGGCTGACGGTCGGGTCGAACGGCTACCCGGTCGGGCAGGAGACGCGGTGGAGCCTCTCCGAGGGCTCGCTGTTCCAGGTCGTCAGCGTCTACGCGAACGTCGGGGCGAACAACATGCAGATCGGGGCGATCTCGCCCGGGGGCCAGATGGTCCTCCTGTTCGGGATGTTCACCCAGTCGACGCCCGGTGGCGAGGGGACCGGGTTCACGACCCTCCTCCTGTTCGCGGTCCTCGCGATCTTCGTCGGCGGGCTGATGGTCGGGCGGACGCCCGAGTACCTCGGGAAGAAGATCACGACCAGCCACGTCAAGTGGTCCGCGCTCGCGGTCCTGGTCCACCCGGCGTCGATCCTGATCCCGTTCTCGGTCGCGGTCTTAGGGGGTTACGTCGACCTCTCCGGGCCGACGATCGGCGCGACCGCCCACAATTTTTCGTCCGTCCTCTACGAGTTCACGAGCGAGTCGGCGAACAACGGGAGCGCGCTCTCGGCGGCGAGCGTGAACGACACGACCGTGTTCTTCAACGTCGCCGGCGGGCTGATCATGCTCCTCGGCCGCTTCGTCCCGATCTACGCGATGCTCCGCATCGGGGGCCTGTTCTCGAAGCAGGACGTCATCCCCCCGGGCCCGGGGACGCTCCGCACGTCGAGCGCGACGTTCACGGTCTTCCTGACGCTGTTCCTGATCATCACGACGGCGCTCCTCTTCCTGCCCGTCCTCGCCCTCGGCCCGCTCGGCCAGATCGTCGGAGGTCCGTAGCGTGAACGCCGAGGCGCCGTTCCTGGTCGAGCCCGGCGCGCGGGTCTCCGTCCGCCGCACGCCCCACACGTCGTGGCGGCGCGTCCTCCACGACTCGTTCGCGCACTTCAGCCCGCGCCGCCAGGTCCGCCACCCGTTGATGTTCTGCGTCTACGTGCTGTTCCTCTTCCTCGTCGTCCTGACGCTCTACCCGCGCGCCTTTCCCGACATCGCGCGGACGTACAACGCCGGGTTCTACCTCGCCGTCACGGTCATCTTGTTCCTGACGCTCTGGTTCGCGAACCTGTCGGACGCCATCGCGGAGGCGCAGGGCCGCGCGCAGGCGGACAGCCTCCGCACGATCCGCAGCGGGATCCGCGCCCGCCAGATCCTGCCGGACGGCTCGAGCCGCTGGGTCGCCTCCGACGTGCTCCACGTCGGCGACACGGTCGAGATCCACGCGGGAGAACCGGTCGCGTTGGACGGGGACGTCGTCCAGGGCGCGGCGCTGATCGACGAGTCGATGATGACCGGCGAGTCGGAAGCCGTCACCCGCGAGTCGGGCGGCGACAAGACGAGCGTGCTCGGGGGGACGCGGGTCCTCCAGGGGACCGTCCGCGTGCGGGTCTCGGCCGCCCGCGGCGAGTCGTTCCTCGACCGCCTGATCCAGCTCGTGGAGGGCGTCGGGCGGGAGCCGACGCCGAACGAGATCGCGCTCAGCGTGCTGCTCGCCGCGTTCACGATCACGCTGTTCATCGTCTGCGTGACGTTCCTCTACCTCGCGAACTTCTCCGGGATCGTCGAGGTCGACCTCGCGACCATCGTCGCGCTGTTCGTCTGCCTGATGCCGACCACCATCGGGGCGCTACTCCCGGCGATCGGCATCTCGGGGGTCAACCGGGTCGCCCGCGCGAACGTCATCGCGAAGTCCGGGAAGGCGGTCGAGGCGTCCGGGGATCTCGACATCCTGATCCTCGACAAGACCGGGACGATCACGGTCGGGAGCCGGCTCGCGGTCCAACTGATCGCCGCGCCGGACGTCCCGCTCCCCGAAGTGGTCGAGGCGGCGATGCTGTCGTCCACGCTGGACGACACGCCCGAGGGGCGCTCGATCGTCCGCCTCGCCGCGCGGCGGAACGTCCCGACCCGGCGGCTCGAACCGGGGAGCTTCAAGGTGATGCCGTTCACCGCCGAGCGCCGGATGAGCGGCCTCGTGCTCAAGGACGGGACCGAGATCTTCAAGGGGTCGATCTCGGCGATGGAGGGGTACGGCGCCTACCTCGCGCCGCCGACCCGGAAGTCGGCCGCCGACGCGGCGCGGCAGGGGATGACGCCGCTCGTCATCGCGGTGAACAAGCGCGTTCTCGGCCTCGTGATCCTGAAGGACGTCGTGAAGCCCGGGATCCGCGACCGGCTCCGCGAGCTGAAGACGATGGGGATCCGCACCGTGATGTGCACGGGCGACAACCGCCTCACCGCCGCCGCGATCGCGGAGGAGAGCGGGGTCGACGAGTTCATCGCCGAGGCGAAGCCCGAGTCGAAGCTCCAACTGATCCAGCGGGAGAAGGCGGAGGGCCGGCTGGTCGCGATGACCGGGGACGGGACGAACGACGCGCCGGCGCTCGCCCGCGCCGATGTCGGGCTCGCGATGAACTCCGGGACGAGCGCCGCCAAGGAGGCCGGCAACATGGTCGACCTGGACAACGACCCGACGAAGCTGATCCAGGTCGTCTCGATCGGAAAGCAGCTCCTGATCACCCGCGGGGCGCTCACGACGTTCTCGATCACGAACGACGTCGCGAAGTACTTCGCCATCATCCCGGCGATCTTCCTCACCGCCGGGGCGATCGCGCTCCCCGGCATCGCGGCGCTCAACATCCTCGGGTTCACGAACCCGTACCTGGCCGTCCTCGCCGCGCTGTTGTTCAACGCGCTGATCATCCCGCTCCTGATCCCGCTCGCGATCGCGGGCGTGCCGTTCCGCCCCCGCTCGGCAATCGACCTGTTGCGCCGCAACATGCTCGCGTGGGGCGTCGGCGGCCTCGTCAGCGCGTTCGTCGGGATCTGGGCCTGCTACCAGCTGCTCGCCTGGATGATCCCGCAGCCGTTCTTCCACGCGGTCGCGCTGGACCTCACCCGGTACCTGCCGCTCGGAGGCCTGTGAGCGCCCGCCCGCCGTTTCCGCAACTTCCCCCCGGACCGAGCGAGCCGCGAGTCCTCCCGGCCCATACCCCGGGCGGGCACGTCCGCGCGAGCGCGGTGCTGCTCGTGCTGACGCTGCTCGTCTCCGGCTTCGCCTACCCGCTCTTCGTCACCGGGGTCGCGCAGCTGATCGACCCCTCGGCCGCGAACGGCTCGCTCCTCTACTACCAGAACGGGACGGTGGCGGGTTCGAGCCTCGTCGCCGAGAACCTGAGCGCGCCGTTCCTGTTCTGGGAGCGCCCGAGCCTGACCGATTACAACCTGCTGAACGGAACGGGCACGGCGCCCGGCCCGTCGGACCCGGCGCTCCAAGCGCTCCTCAATGAAACTCTCAACTATACCCGGGAGTATGGGGAGTTCACCGTCAATGCCTCGATCCCGTTCTGGTTCGTCGCTCCGTCCGCGTCGGGCGTCGACCCGGACCTCGTGCCGGAAGCGGTCTTGATCCAGATCCCGCGGGTCGCGAACGCGACGAACCTCTCGGTCGCCAACCTGACCGCGCTCGTGAACGCGCACATCACCCAGCCGCTCATCCCCGACCTCGGCGTCCCGTACGTGGACGTCCTCCGCCTCGACCTCGCGCTCGTCGGGATCACGGGGGAGACGTAGGCCGTGTACCGCGAGATCCTCGTCCCGGTCCAGGAGCCGTCGGAGGTCGAGCCGCTCGTCCGGTTCGCCGCGCAGTTCCTGGACGCCGACGGGACGATCCGGGTGCTGCACGTCATCCCCTCGACGACCCTTCCCGAGGTGACGCGGGAGTGGCGGAACTCGGTCCACCTGGTCGTCCCGGCCCACGAGGCCGGGGCGGCGCTGGACGTGCGGGTCGACCCGGAGGTGCGGGCCGCCTCGGACGTGCCGGGCGAGATCCTCGAGAGCGCGGAGTCCCACAACGTCGACGCGATCCTCCTGACCCTGCGTGGGTCGAAGCGCGGGCGGAACCCGCTGGTGGGGCACACCGCGAGCGGGATCCTGCAGCACGCTCCGCGGGACGTCCTGGTCGCGAACCGCCTCGCGCTCACGGCCGACCGGATCCCGCGCGTCCTGGTCGCGACGTTCCAGCCGATGCCGCCGCCGCGGGCGATGCAGGTGGCGGAGCTCGTGTCGGTGCGGAACGACAGCGCCCCGGTGGTCGCCCTGACGCTCGGGTCGCCCGGACCGGGCGACGACGGCTCTCCCGTTCATGAGGGTCGGAGCGCTCGCGGCATCCCGTTCACGCGGAAGCGTTCGTTCATCTCGGGCGCCCTCCTCGGCCGACGCGGCCGGGCCCCCGAACTGATCCTCCAAGCCGCGGCGCGCGAGCGGTTCGGACTCCTGATCGTCGGCGAGGAGGAGGACCGGGCGGGCGGCCGGCTGCTCACCCGCCGATTCCTCGAGGAGCTGTTCCGGGCCGCGCCGTGCCCGGTCGTCGCGCTCCGCATCTAGGGGCGCCATGGGCGAGCTCGCGTTCGTCGGGCTCGGACTCGGCGACGAACGGGACTTGGGGGCCCGGGCCCTGGACGCCTTGCGCGCCTCGGGAGCGGTCTTCGCCGAAGAGTACACCGCGGTGGCCGCGCCCGGGGCGATCGACCGTCTCGCCCACGCGCTCGGCCATCCGATCCGCCGGCTCTCGCGGGCGGAGCTCGAGAGCGAGACCCCGATCCTAGACGCCCTTCGCGGACACGACCGGGTCGCACTCGTGGTCGTCGGGGACCCGTTCGCCGCGACCACTCACGTCAGCCTGCGCCTCGCCGCCGAACGGACCGGCCACACGTGGCGGTACTACCCGAACGCGAGCGTCCTCACCGCCGCCGCCGGGTTCCTCGGCCTAACGCCCTATCGGTTCGGCCGCACCGTCTCGCTGCCGTTCCCGGCGCCGGGGTTCCGACCTCGGTCGCCGTTCGACCGGATCGTCGAGAACCGCGAGCGCGGGCTCCACACGCTGGTCCTGCTCGACCTCGCGCCCGACGGGGGCCGATTCCTCACCGCGCACGACGGGCTCGCCGACCTGAGGGAGATGGACCCCGAGGCGGAGCGACTCCCCGAGCACGCGTTGGTCGCGGTCGTGGCCCGCCTGGGACGCGACGACGTCGCGGGGTACGTCGGGAGCTTCGGGGCGATGCGCGCGGCCGACTTCGGGCCGCCGCTCCACGCGATTGTCGTCCCGGCGCCCGACCTCCATTTCGAGGAAGAGGCCGCGCTGGCGCGCTTTCGGATCCCTTAGGGCGTCGGGCTGGGTCCGGTGCCCTCGAGCGGCGGGGGGGCGAGCGGCTTCAGCGTAAGCGCCTCCGCGAACTGGCGGATCCGGAACGGTCGCAGGAGCAGGACGTCCGGGGCCGCCTTCGCGTCGCCCGTGTGGGGCGGGGGCCGGGCCGCCGGCGCGACCAGGATGACCTTAAGTTGTGGGTCGACCGCGCGGGCCGCCGCGACCAGCGCGGCGCTGGTCCCTTCCGCCAGGTTGACGTCCGCGACCATCAATTTCGGGCGGTGCTCCCGCAAGAGCTGGAGGGCCTGGGTGGCCCCCTCGGCCTCCCCGTCGACCCGGAAGTGATGCAGCCGGAGCAGCCCGCGCAGAAGGACCCGCGTCTCCTCGTCTCCGGCGACGACAATGGCAGTGGCGGACGAACCGCTGGCGGCGCTCAGTGTGCCCTCTCCCCCCCGTAGGGAGTCGACCCGCGGTGGGTCGATGCCGAACGTAGCGTCGGGGCAGTATTTCGTTCTACGCCCTAGCCCGAAGCCGGGGCGGGGGCGTCCGGAGCCCGGTCACCCCACGCGACGACCCCCGCGGCCGAGAGGAGGTGGTCGAGCGCAGCGTGGTAGCCTTCCGGTGGGGCGGTGAGGAGGTCCCGGGCCCGGGCGGAGAGCGCCTGGCCGAACTCCTGCTCGGTCGGCGTGAACTGCCAGGCGTGGGCGGCCCCCCGTCCGAGCGCCACCAGGAAGCCGAACGCGAGCCCGCGCTCCTTTCCCTCGCGCGGCAGGGCCTGGAGGATCGTCCGCTCCGCCCCCGCCTCCTTCTGGACCCGGTACGTCCGCGCGATCCGGTCGGCCCACGCCGCCTCCGGGGCGAGGCGGGCGTACCGGGGCAGGGTGTCCAGGAGCTCCTGCTCGTCGCTCCGTTTCTGGACCCGCTTGAGGATCTCCGCGACCCGCCCGGGGGCCCCGCGCGCCTCGTCGACCAGGCGCCGGACCTCCTCCGGGTCCCGCACGATCGCAGAGAGGATCTCCTCGGCGTGCTGGCCCCACAGCCGTTCGAGAGCCCGGCTCGCCGACGGCTCGTCGACCTCGAAGTACCCCGTCCAGTGACGGAAGACGCGGTCGAGCGCCCGCCGCTCCACCGGTGACGGCTGGAGCGCCGCGACGAACGCCTCCCGCCGGTCGCCGTAGCAGGTGCCGCCCGCCACGAACGTCGGGCGGTCCGGGCGTTCGATCCGGGGCTTCAGCTCGTTCAGGTAGGCGTCGAGCAGCTCCTCGTCGGACCGTCGTCCCGCCTCGTACGCCCGCACGAGCGCGCGGGGCAGCTCCGGGAGACGTCCGTGGACGCACTCGTCGCCGTCGGAGCACTTCACGTTGAGCGCGGCCGACACGGGGAACTCGGCCGCCGGGTCGGGCACGGCCACCCCGTCGGAGAGGTGGGAGAGGAGATGGCGGTCCCCCTTCGCGCACTTGCGGCAGACGCGATACACCTGGCCCGCGCCCGGCCAGCCGACCTCGAGGTACGGCCGGGGCTCGCCCGCCTGGAGGTGCGGGCAGAGGACCTGGCCGCGGGCGTCCGGGGGGCCCATCCGGTACGGCAGCTCGGCGAGCTTCTCCTGCACGAACTCGGACGGCGGGCGGTCGGAGCGCCCGGTGCACCAGAGGGCGCGCCGGGTCGCGAAGAAGTGGAAGCCGCGGCGGCTCCAGTCGACGTAGCCGAGCAGGAGGCGGCTCGGGTCGTCCGACTGCTGGACGGCGACCTCCGCCTCGCGTTCCGTGCGGGCGAGGGCGGCGTACGACACGTCGCCCCCGGGGAGCGGGAAGCTCACGATCGCGGGGGTGGTCGGGTCGAGCTGGAAGTGGAGGAGGCCCGCGTATGCGCGGGCGATCGCCTCGCCCCGTTTCGCGAGCCGCTCGAGCCGACTTTCGTCGTCCCGGTTCTCCCGCACCTCCTCGAGCTCGGCGCGCAGCCGGTCGAACCGGTCCCGCGGGCAGTCCGGGGTCAGCTTCGGGAGGAGCGGGTCGACCGACTCCCGGAGCGCTTTCGCCCGCGAGATCAGGTCCTGGGACCGGATCCCGGAGCCCCGATGGACGCGCGGCACTTCCGGAACCTCGGGCCGCCGAACGGGCGGCCCTACATATTTCGGACTCCCGTCCGGGGCCGTCTAGCGGTGGCAGGCGTCCAGGAACCGGCGGAAGAACTCCCGGCCTCCCTCGGTGTGCTCGACCTCGGGGTGGAACTGGACGCCCCAGATCGGGCGGTCCGGGTGCGCCATCGCCTCGACCGGGCACGACGGCGAATGGGCGAGGACCGACCAGCCCGGGGGGGCGGTCGCGACCTGGTCGTTGTGGTTCCCCCAGACGCGGAAGGCGGGCGGGGTCCCGGCGAACAGCGGGTGGTCCCGACGGTCAACGGTCAACTCGACCGAGCCGAACTCGGCCCCGCCGTGGACGACCTTCCCTCCGAAGTGCCGGCCGAGGAACTGGTGCCCGACGCAGATGGCGAAGACGGGGAACGGCGCGCGGTCGATCCACTCCCCGACCTGCCCCAAGGGGGTGTCGGTCCCTTCGAGGCTCAGCGCGCCGCCGGAGAGGACGACCCCGTCCGCGTCCAGCTGTTCGAACGGGGTGGTGTTCGGCACGATCCGGGTCTCCGCGCCCAGGTCCCGGAGCACCCGCCACTCGCGGTGGGTCCACTGGCCGCCGTTGTCGATGACGGGGACCTTCACGGCGCGCCCCCCTTCGGCCGGTTCGGCGGGTCGCGGCCGCCCGCGTCCAGCGCCTCGAGCCGCCGCCGCATCTCGGTGACGTCCGACCGCATCCGGAGCATCTCCTCCTCGAACGGGGAGAACCCGGACGGGGTCAGGAGCCGGTGGGAGAGGTAGATCCCGACGAAGATCGCCCCGACCAGGGCGAGGATCGTCGTGAAGACGAGCGCGAAGACGAACGCGAGCGGGTCGGCGAGCGCCGTCGAGATCGGGAGGGTGAACAGGTGCGTGATCTCGGCGACCTCGATCACGATCAGGATCGCGATGACGAGGACCCAGACGAGGAACCCGAGCCGGTTCGCCTTCACGGCAGCGGTCCTCCCGCGTTCGGCTCGAGCAGGATCGCGAGCGGTAGGCTCGAGACCGCCACGGAGGAGGCGGCCGAGATGCCGGACGTCGCGGGGCTGACCGCGATGTTGAGCGTCTCGCCCGCCTGGCCGATCGCGCTCACGTAGAAGGCGAACACGCCCGAGTACGTCGTGGTCGCCCCGTTGTCGGTGTACGTCGCGGAGGCGTAGACGGCGACCGGGTTGTAGAGCGAGAAGAGCACGCTCGCCAGCACGTTGGACGAGTTCTGCCAGTCGGTCCACGCGAGGTGGTCGGTCGGAAAGCCGCCCGACCAGACGAACCCGTAGGCGACGGCCGTCGAGATCGCGTCGAAGCGGACGGTCGCCCCCACGGCGTGCACGTAGAAGTTGGTCGTGTTGCCGCCCGCGACGCGGTCGACCACGAGCTCGGCCTGCGCCAAGTACGGGCTCGGGCCGTTCGAGATCAGGACGGGGGTGAGGACGATCAGCCCGACCAGGAGGAGCGCGACGCCGACCAGCGGCCAGGGAAACAGCGCACCGAGCCGATTCACGTCGCCTCCGACCCCCAGCCCCGGTAGAGGGTGTGGGGGACGCCGAGGTGGTCGAGGACCTTCCCCGCGAGGTAGTTCGTCACGTCGTCGATCGTCTTCGGGTGCAGGTAGTACGCGGGCGACGCCACGAGCACCACGGTCCCGAGGTCGCTCAGCGTCGCGAGGTGCCGCAAGAGCACGGCGGAGAGCGGCGTTTCGCGGGGAACGACGACAAGGGGACGGCGTTCCTTCAGGTGGACCTGGGCGGCCCGCGTGAGCAGCGAGTCGCCGAGGCCGAGCGCCACCTTCGCCGCGGTGTTCGCGCTGCACGGCACGACCACCATCGCGCGGGTGGGGAACGATCCGCTCGCGATCGGGGCCGCGAGGTCGGCGTCGGAGTAGGCGCGGTCGGCGTACTGCGCGAGGGTGTCGGGGGCGAGTCCCGCCTCTTCCTGCAGCACCGCGCGCGCGCCGTTCGACACGACCAGCGCGACCGGTACGCGCGCGGCGCGCAGCGACTCGAGGACCCGCACCGCGATGGGCGCCCCGCTCGCGCCCGACACGCCGACCACGACGGGAGGTTCGTTCGGCACGAGGGGAACCCCGGAGTTAAGTGCCCCAACGACTCGTTCGATAAGACGGTTGGCGGAGCGCGGACGGTGGGGCATCGGGCGGCGATCATCGGCGCGGGTCACACCCGATTCGGGGCCATGCCCGACGGGCCCCGGAGCCTCCTGCGCAGCGCCGTCGACCAGGCGTTCCAGAGCGTTGACCGCGGGCTCGACCGCGCGTCGGTCACGGACGCGTACCTCGCGAGCCTCGGGTTTGGCGGCTGGCAGATCGGGAACGCGTCGACCGTGATGGCCGAGGAGGCCGGGCTGACCGGCGTGCCGACGGTCCGGGTCGAGAACGCCTGCGCCTCGGGCGGGTTCGCGCTCCGCGCCGCGGTGAACGCGGTGCGCTCGGGCGCGACCGCGCTCGCGCTGGTCGTCGGGCTCGAGAAGATGACCGACCAGCCGGCGGCCCGCCGTCGGTACTGGCTCGGCGTCTCGGGCGACACCGAGTGGGAGCGGCTCGCGGGACTCACGTTCGCCGGCGTCTACGGGCTGATCGCCGCGCGGTACCTGGCCGAGCACCACGTCGGCCGCGAGGCGCTCAGCGAAGTCGCGCGGAAGAATCACGAGAACGGCGCCCTCAACCCCAACGCCCACTTCCAGAAGCGGGTCACCCGCGAAGACGTCGAGCGGGCGGCGAAGGTCGCGTCCCCCCTCGGCCTCTACGACTGTTGCCCGGTGAGCGACGGCGCGGCGGCGCTCTTGGTGGCCCCCGCCGAGGCGGCGCGGCAGTACACCGACACTCCCGTGTACGTCGACGGGATGGGCGCGGGCTCCGACTACCTCGCCGTGCAGGAGCGGGCCGACCTCACGCGGTTCGCCGCGACGCGCTGGGCGATGGACGGGGCCCTCCACGAAGCGGGGGTCTCCCGCGGCGCGATCTCCTTCCTCGAGGTCCACGACTGCTTCACGATCGCCGAGCTCCTCGCGCTCGAGGACTTGGGGTTCGCGGAACCGGGCGCGGCCGGGCCGCTCACGCTCTCCGGAGCCACGGCCCGGACCGGGCGGCTACCGGTCAACCCCGACGGCGGGCTGAAGGCGAAAGGCCACCCGATCGGCGCGACGGGTGTCTCCCAGGCGTACGAAGTGTTCCAGCAGCTCCGACGCGCCGCCGGCGCGCGCCAGGTGCCGGGCGCCGAGCGGGCCCTCACCCACAACGTGGGCGGCGCCGGTGCGACCGCCTCGGTCGCCGTCTACTCGGTGGGGTGACGGGCGTGGGCTGGGTCGAGGCCACGGCGTACCTGCCGCGCGGCCGAGTCGGCGGCCGCCGCCGCGCCGGCCCCGACGAGGACCCGTTCACGCTCGCCGCCACCGTCCTCGAACGGCTTGCGGAGACGGTCCCCGAAGGAACCGAGGCGGCCACGGTATGGCTGCTCGGCGCCGCTGCGAGCGGACGCGACGAGCTCCTCGCGGCGCTGTTCGACCGCGTCCCGCGATTCGAGCGCCCGGCGCACGACGACCTGGCCGCGACCCTTCGCGCGGCGGCGTCCCGGCCCGCCGAGATACACCTGGTCGTGACGGCGACCGTGGACCCGGACTCACCCGCCGCAACCCCCGGCGACGCGGCCGCGGGGTTCCTCTACCGGCCGGGATCCGACGGGGGTCCCCTCGACCCCGGGACCGCGCCGTCGGGCTCCAGTGTGGGCGACGCGTGGGCCCTGTACGCTCAGAGCGCAGCGGCTCCACCCGCCGGCGTGCGCTGGACGGGAGACTGGGACGCGGGCCCCGGGTCCGCGCTCGCGGTCGACCGCTCCGGTCTCCGACGTCCCGCGGACTCGCTGACGTTCGCCGTCTCCGAGGGCGCCTACGTCCCCCGCGCCCGGTACCTCGAGGGCCTCCCCAGCCGCTGGCGGCTCCGCGCGGTCTCGTGCGGCGCGTGCGGCACGACCACGTTTCCAGCGCGCGAGGTCTGTCGGGGGTGCGGGGCCCGCACCGGCCTCTCTCCCGTGTCGCTCCCGCGGGACGGAGGCGTCGTGCTCGCCGTGACCGAGATCGGCAAGGGCGGGCAGCCCACGGAGTTCGACTACTGGGTCGACCGGGTGGGGCCGTACGGGGTCGCGCTGGTCGAACTCGTTCCGGGAGTCCGCGCCACCCTCCAGATCGCGGACGCCCCCGCGGGGTCGGTCCGCATCGGCGACCGCGTCGGCACCCGCCTCCGTCGCCTGTACCCGATGGAGGGCGAGTGGCGGTATGGCCGGAAGGCCGTGCCGCTCCCCGCCTAGCCCGGTCCTTTCTTCGCCGGTTCCCACGGCGCGCCGAGCCAGCTCGCGTAGACCTTCTTCGCAAGTTCGTCCGGGGCGTCCACCGGCGTGAACCGGTACTTCTCGGCGGGCGGCTTCCCCGTCGTCAGCGAGACGGTGCGGAGGAACCCCCGACGGAACAGCGTCAGGTCGATGGCGGTGCCCGGCGGGGTCGCCTGCATCATCTTGTCGAGGCCCGAATACGTCACCTTCGAGCCGTTCAGCGCCACGAGCTCGTCGCCGGGCGAGATCCCGGCCCGGCGACCGGGGGTGTCCGCGAGGACGACGCGGACCCGGGCGAGTCCGCCCGCGTCCTCGCACCGGATCCCGAGGTACCCGGGTTCGTCGGACGGGTCGTCGGGGTCGCGGGGCTTCGCCCCGACGTGGAGCCCCGCGTACTGGGCGAACCCGTCGAGGTCGAGCTCCTCCGTCCCCCGCACGAATCGGTCGAAGAACGGGCCCAGGTCGAGCCCGGTCGCGGCCTCGATCGCCGGCTGGAGTTCCTCCTCGCCGACCCCCTGGTCGAGCTTCCCGAAGTTCTGCCAGAGGTACCGCATCGCCGTCTCGAGCGACTTCGCCGTCTCGGTGCGGTGCCGGACCTCGAGGTCGAGCGCCATCGAGACGAGCGCCCCCTTGAGGTAGTAGCTGATCGACTGGTTCGGGGTCTCCTCGTACGGCTGGTAGTAGTCGACCCAGGAGAGGAACGACGACTCCTCGAGGCTCTGGCGCCGGCGTCCGGGCGTCGCCTCGAACTCCTTCACCTCCTCGGCCATGCGGTCGAGGAATTGGGGGACGGTGAGGAGGCCCGCCCGCCGCAGGACGAGGTCGGAGAAGTAGTCGGTCGTCCCCTCCATCCACCACAGGAGCCGCGTGTACATCTCGCGGGTGTAGTCGAACGGCACGATCGCCTTCGGCCGGACCCGCTTCACGTTGTAGAGGTGGAAGTACTCGTGGCTCTCGAGCCCGAGGAACCGCCGGTACATCTCGCCCGGTTGGAAGGCGAGCCGCCGGACGACGGCGGAGTGCGAGGTGGCGTGCTCGAGGCCGCCGTCGGGCACGTCCGTCAGGTGGAGGAAGAAGGTGTACCCGGCGAGCGGCGAGTCGCCCAGCATCTGGACGGTGGCGGTGACCAGCTTCCCGAGGTCCTCCTCGAGCCGATGGGTCTCGTAGTTCCCGCCCTGTCCGCAGAGCACGATCCGGTGGGGGATCCCGAGCGGACGGATCGTCAGCACCGTGGGATGGCCCGCGTCGATCGGGCTGTCGACCAGCTCGTCGTAGTTGCGCGCCCGGTACGTCGGCGGATGCCCGGTGACCTCCTCGAGCTCGCTGACGCTCTTCCAGGAGGGGGGCAGGTGGAGCGTGACCTCCGCCGGCTCGGAGGTCCGTCCCTCCACGTACGGGAGGCAGAGCGCGGCGTTGAGGAACAGGTGCTCGGAGGTGAAGTCGAACGCCTCGGTCACGAGGTCGTGGCCGTAGACGCTGTACTCGATGTGGACCGCGGGCGCCCCGTCCGTGTGGACCCGCCACCGCGCCTTGTCGACCCGCTCGACGTTCAACGGTCGGTTCGTCGCCGGGTCCCGCGCGCGCATGTCGCGGAACCCCCGCACGTAGTTCACGATGTGATACGACCCCGGGACCCACGACGGGAGGACGAGGTCGACGGTCGGGGCGACGCCTTCGAGGTCGAGGGTGAAGCGGGCCCGGTGCTCTTCCGGGTCGACCGCGCGGACCGAGTAGCGGACCGTCATCGGGCCTACGCGAACCCGGGCGGGTCGGAGGCGCGGCCGCTGGACCCCTTCCGCTGGTACGGCTCCGCGGCGATCCCGAGGTGGGTCGCGAGCGAGCGGAAGGTGGTGACCAACTGATTGATCGCCTGCGCCATCTCCCGCTGCTCGGTCCGTAGCTCCTGGAGCTCCTCGCGCAACGCGCGGAGCTCGGCCTCCCAGTGGGCCTCTCGGGAATCGTCGGTCCCCATCCTCGCCTCGGCTGCCCAGAAGCGATGCGGCGGATTAGGTGTGCGCGGAACCGGGGCGGCTCACCGCGCGTGCGCGAACTTCAAGTAGGTGTATCGGTTTTCCGATATCGGAATACCGATGTCGGCGTGGGGTGCTCCGTGGGTGTCGCGCAAGAAGCGAGGGTTGCGATCGTGGGTGCTCGTCATCCTCTCCCGTTCTCCCCGGACGGGGGCGGAGGTGATGGACGAGATGGAGCGGATGTCGTCCGGCTGGTGGCGGCCGTCTCCCGGCTCGGTGTATCCGCTGCTCGATGAGCTCACGCGGGAAGGGGTCACGCGGCGACGGGAGGACGGGCGCTTCGAGCTCATCGACTCCGGCATGAGCGGGGGCTCCTGGCACTTCGGGGCGCCGGGACCGCGGAGCGCGGCGGACGCGGTCCGCGAGCTCGGCGCGTTGACCGCCTATCTCGAGGACCTCGGGCGGGCCGACCCGAAGGCGCTCGGCGACACGCTCCCCGCGCTCCGCGCGACGGTCGAACGCCTTACAAGGCTGGCCCAGTGAGGGGGTCGATGACGAGCACGGAAGCGATCCAGGTCACCGGCCTCTCCAAGACGTACAACCAGACGGTGAAGGCCGTCGACCAGATCGCGTTCTCCGTCCACCCCGGCGAGGCGTTCGGGTTCCTCGGGCCGAACGGGGCGGGGAAGACCACGACCGTCGCGATGCTGACCGGACTTCTGCGGCCGACCGCGGGGACCGCGATCGTCGACGGGGTCGACGTCTTCGCGAACCCGACGCTCGTCAAGAAGAAGATCGGGCTCGTCTTCCAGGAGTCGACCGCCGACTCCGACCTCTCCGGACGCGAGAACCTCGAGCTCGCCGCGGCGCTGTTCGATGTCCCCCGAAGCGAGACCCGCGCGCGGGTCGACGGGCTTCTCGAGCGGATGCAGATCGGCGACGCCGCCGACCGCCTCACGAAGACGTACTCGGGCGGGATGCGCCGACGCCTCGAGCTCGCCGTCGGGATCATCCACTCGCCGGCCGTCCTGTTCCTCGACGAGCCGACGCTCGGCCTCGACCCGCAGGGCCGCGCCGGGTTCTGGCGGTACGTCCAGGAGCTCCGGAAGGAGCACGGGATGACCGTCTTCCTGACGACCCACTACCTCGACGAGGCGGACGGGATCTGCGACCGCCTCGCGATCATCGACCACGGCCACATCGTCGCCACCGGTACCCCCTCCGAGCTGAAGGACCGCGTCGGCGGCGACGTCGTCACGATCCGACCGGCCCAGCCCGACCCGAAGGTCGAGACGGTCCTGGCCGCCGTCCCCGGTGTCCTGTCGGTCACCCCGCAGGACGGCGCCTACCGCGTGAAGTGTCCGAAGGGCGACGCCCTGATCCCCGTCCTGGTCGAGGCGTGCTACAAGGCCGGCTTCGGCCTCTCGGGCGTGTCGCTGAAGCGCCCGAGCCTGGACGAGGTGTTCCTCGAGTTCACCGGCCGCGAGTTCCGCGAGGACGAGGGGGCGAGCGCGACCGACCGGGCGGTGCGGATCGGTCAGGTCGCCCAGGCGTTCGGGAGGGGCCGGCGATGATGCGCCAGCTGGTCGCCCTCACCCGTCGCGAGCTCCTGCGAATCGCCCGGAACCCCCAGGCGATCATCACGTCCTTGATGCTGCCGATCCTGTACCTCTTGCTGTTCGGCCAGGGGTTCAACTTCCCCTACCCGTCGTCCGACATCTCGGGCGCGCCGAACTACTTCAGCTACTTCGCGGCGGGAATGGCCGGGTTCGTGGCGGTCACCGCGACCCTCTTCCTTGGGGCGAACGTGATCTTCGACCGGCTGTTCGGTGTCCTGAAGCGGAACTCCGCGACCCCCGCCAGCGCGACTTCGATCTTCTCCTCCCGGCTCCTCGCCGGGTCGGTCCAGCCGATCGGGCTCGCGTTCCTGGTCCTCGGCCTCGCGGCGCTGCTCGGCCACCTCGGCCTCGCCGGCCTGACCGTGACCGCCTCGCTCGGCGTGGTCGGCGCGATCGAGATCGTCGCCGCGATCATCATCCTCTCCCTGATGTTCGCGTCCCTGTTCCTCGCGATCGGCTTCTCGCTGCAGCAGCCGCAGACGTACTTCGCGGTCGTGAACGCGATCAACCTGCCGGTGCTCCTCACGTCGGCCGCGCTCTACCCGTTCGGGCGGCTGCCGTGGTGGCTCAAGAACATCGCGTCGTACAACCCGGTCACGCTCGCGGTGGAGGTGATCCGGCTCAACCTGTTCGCCGGGTCCGGCAGCTACTACACGTACACCGCGGGCGTCTACCTCGCCGGGCTCGGCGCGTGGGCCGTCGCGATGTTCGTGCTGGCCGTCCTGCTCGCGCGGCGCGCGCTCGCCCCGGCCAAGTAGGGGGCGCCGCGCGGACCTGGGCCTACGGGCGGCCGCCGTCGACCGCGCCCTTCTCGACGAACGGGCGCCACGCCTTCGCGTCGGCCGCGTAGTCGACCCGCTGGAGCTCGACCACGAACTCCTTCAAGAGCTCCGCCGGGCCCGGACGGACCGAGATCGTGTAGACGTAGATGCCGAACCCCATGAACTCTGTCACGCGGGCCAGGAGCGCTGGGAGGTCCGCGCGGGGGACCGTGACCCGGATCGACGTCTGGCCGAGCAGCGACGAGAACTCGTCCAGGTCGAACGGTCGTTCGAACGTGATCAGGGACGGCGGAGCGCCCGCCGGGCCCGCGGTTGGGAGCGGGGTCGCCGTCGGCGCGGGGGCGGAGGTCACGACGACCCGTCGGGGGGTCCCGAAGCCGGGGTCCTTCGGCGGGTACTTCTCGAGCACCGGTGAGCCGTCGCGTCCGACAAACCCCTTCGTAGCCCGGGCGCGCGCGCGCGGCGCGGGTCGCTTCGGCGCGGAACGCTTCGACGGTCGCTTCGCCATGCGGGCGCCGGAAGGCGCTCGGTCCATAAGGGTTCGGCGCGCTCCCGCCGCAATCTCGGGCGCGGAAATTCGGCGATATACGGCGCTTGTAGCGAAGCGGACCGTGCGACTCCACGTCACGGTCCCGTCGGTTTGTCGCGTCCCCGACGACAGATGGATTATGTAGGTAGGGGTGGGTGGGCCGTGTAAGGCTCCGACCGGAACGGGACGGAGTCCAAGGAATGAGGTAAGAACATGCCGGCCCGTGTCATGAAGGACTTTCAGGCGCCCCGGGGACTGCCGCGCAAGACCGCCTCGGTCTGCCCCGAGTGCATCAAGGTGATCCCGGCGGTCGTCCGCGAGAAGGACGGCCGGGTCATCATGGAGAAGACGTGCCGCTCGCACGGCTACTTCTGGGACATCATCTCGAACGACGTCGACTTCTACCTCCGCATGGAGGTCTACGCGCACGACGGCGTCGGCTACGAGAACCCGTACTACGACAAGTTCATCGGCTGCCCGACGACGTGCGGGATGTGCAGCCACCACAAGTCGCACACCGGCCTCGCGCTGGTCGACCTGACCAACCGCTGCAACCTGAAGTGCCCGGTCTGTTTCGCGAACGCCAACGCGGCCGGCTACGTCTTCGAGCCGACCCGCGAGCAGATCCACTTCATGCTGAAGACCCTCCGGGAGCAGAAGCCGGTGGGGACGGTCGCGGTCCAGTTCTCGGGCGGCGAGCCGACCCTCTCTCCGCTCTTCCTGGACGCGGTCTCGATGGCCCGTGACCTGGGCTTCAAGCAGGTCCAGGTCGCGACCAACGGGATCCGGGTCGCGAACGAGCCCGGCTTCGCCCAGCAGTGCCGGGACTCGGGGCTCCACACGCTCTACCTCCAGTTCGATGGCCTGGACGAGGAGATCTACCGGAAGGTCCGTGGCGTGCCGCTCCTCAAGGTGAAGCAGAAGGCGATCCAGGCGGCGCGCGAGACCCACTCGCCGGCGACCGAGCTCGCCGCGGGGAAGCCCGACAAGCCGCTCTCGGTCGTGCTCGTCCCGACGCTGGTCGGCGGGTTCAACGAGAAGGAGATCTGGCCGACGGTGAAGTTCGCGATCGACAACATCGACGTCGTCCGCGGCGTCAACTTCCAGCCGGTCGCCCTGACCGCGCGGATCCCCGACAAGGACCGGTTCCAGATGCGGTTCACCCAGTCGGACCTCGTCCGGATCCTCTGCACGGAGGGCCCGTTCGACAAGTCGGACTTCTTCCCGGTGCCGTCGGTCGCTCCGATCTCGGAGCTCGTGTCGATCATCCACGGCGAGGAGAAGATGACCCTCACGACCCACCCCGGCTGCGGGTGCGCGACGTTCGCCTTCATCTCGAAGGACGGGCAGAAGATCACCCCGCTGCCGCGGTTCATGGACGTCGACGGGTTCTTCGAGAACGTCGAGTCGATGATCGAGAAGTACCGGGACGCGCGGTTCGCGCGGGTCCGGACGGCCGTCGCGGGCGCCCGCCTGCTCCACGACGTCGCGAAGTATTTCGACTTCTCGAAGGCGCCGGAAGGCCTGAACGAGAAGAACTGCGTCAAGGTGATTGCGGGGATCTTCACCGAGGGCAACAAGGAGGCGCTCGCGAAGTTCACGTGGCGCACGCTCTACATCGGGAACATGCACTTCCAGGACGCGTACGACTACGACATCCAGCGCCTGATGCGCTGCGATATCCACTACGCGGTTCCGGACGGGCGCGTCATCCCGTTCTGCTCGTACAACTCGGGCCCGATCTACCGGACGGAGGTCGAGCAGAAGTTCTCGATCCCGATCCCGGACTGGCAGGCCGCGAAGCGCTCCGGCGGCACCCCGCTCAAGACCATCGAGACGATGGGCGTGAACGGCGAGGTCGTCGTGGACGCCGAGTACTACAAGATCCGGGCGCTCAAGGGCGCGCCGGGCATGTCGACCTAAGCGGCTCGGGTTCCCCCGGACCGAACCTCTTCCTTCCGACCTTTTTCGAGCCCGCTCAGGCGCGCACCAGCACCTGACCGGCCGCGCGGATCGCGCGGGCGGTCGACCGGGCGGTCAGCGCACCGACTTGGCGGTCGACCTCCGCCCACACCGCGGGAAAGTCCACCGCCTCGACGCGCCCCCCGAGCGGTCGGGCGTCGGGGTGGGCCGGGAGCCAGCGGGTCGCCGCTTCGACGTGCTTGCACGTCCCGAGGTCCCGCCGCGCGAAGTCGGTGCACGTGCAGAGGGCGACCCCGGCCCGGGGGTACCCCGGCATCAGGACGAGGTAGGCGGTCCCGTGGAGCGGGTTGCGGACCTCGAGGCGGAGGAACGGCTCGCGCGCGACCAGGCGGACGTCCAGCGGCTCCTCGAGCGCGCGGGTCCGCCGCTCCCGGACGGCGTCCCGGTCGTCCGCGTTCCGTCGGGGGACGGTCGGCATCGCCCCGGCGCGAGCCGTCGGGCGCACTTGAGCGCGTCCGCATTGGAGAAACGTAGTTAATGCGGGGCCGCGTCCCCGGGTCCGATGCCCTTTGGAACGGGGCCGGCCCCGCGCCGCGCGCCCGTCCGGTGAGGGCCGGGAGCACCGACCGGGAACGCCTGTGGACGCGACGACCCTCTTCCTCGTGGGCCTCTTCCTCCTGGTCGCCCTCGCGGTCCTCGCCGGCGAGATCGCGAGCCGGCTCGGCCAGGCCGCGCTGGTCGGGCAGCTCCTGGTCGGCGTGATCCTCGGCCCGAGCCTCCTCGGCGGACCGCTCGGTCTGAACACGCTCACCGCCCAGTTCGCGCCGATCAACGTCCTCGCGACGTTCCTGATCCTGATGCTGGCCGGGCTCAGCGTCACGCCCGACCAGATCCGGGCGACCGGACTCTCGGCGGGACTCCTCGGCGCAGCGATCTTCCTCGTGCCGTTCTTCGCCGGCGCGGCGCTCGTCCACGTCCTGTTCCCGACGATCCCGTGGCTGACGGGGCTGTTCATCGCGCTGACGATGTCGATCACCGCGCTCCCCGTGCTCGCGATCATGCTGCGCGAGTTCGGCCTCCTCGAGAGCCGGTTCGGGTCGTTCCTCCTGAACACCTCGGTCGTGAACGAGCTCGCCGCCGTCTCGGCGTTCGCGGTCCTCCTCCGTATCCGCGCCGGCTCCGACGCGCCCGGGGTCGACGCGGCGATCGCGATCCTGACGGTCGCCGTCTTCCTCGGGACGGTGCTGTCGATCCACTACATCCTCCGCGTCCTCCGCCACGTCCAGGTGTGGGACCGGCTGGTCGCGCGATTCCGCGCCAACTGGCGTTCGCGGGAGGCGTGGTTCGCGATCCTGATGGTGGTCGGCCTCGGCGCGGCGCTCTATTCGCAGTTCCTGGGCCTCACGTTCCTGGTCGGCGCCTTCTACGCGGGGCTCTTGATCACGCCCGAGAGCGCGGGGAAGCGCCAGCACCGCCAGATCACGCAGACGTTCAACATCCTCACCTGGGGGTTCTTCATCCCGTTCTTTTTCGCCTACGTCGGCTTCGAGATGAACCTCGAGACGCTCGGGTCGAACTGGGAGTTCCTCGCCGGGTTCATCGCGCTCGCGATCTTCGCGTTCTTCTCGAAGCTGTTCGTCGGGACCGCGGTCACCCGCGTCCTCGGGTGGTCGCCGACCGAGTCGCTTTGCGCGGGATTCCTCGTCTCGAGCCGCGGCGCGGTCGAGCTCGCGATGGCCGTCATCCTCCTCTCGGACGGCGTGTTCACGACCCAGATCTTCACGATGGTCGCCGCGGTCGGCCTGATCACGACCCTCCTCGCCCCGATCGGCGCCCGCCCGTTCGTCCGGACGATCACGGACGAGCGGCGCCAGCAGGAGGAGGAGGCCCGGCGGTCGGCGATCGAGGTCCCGCCCGGGTTCCACCGGCTCCCGGACGACCCCGTGCCGTAGCCGGCGCCCGGCACGGTTATCTCCCCGGCCCCCGGTCGGCCGAAGGTGTCCGGCGACCCGGCGACCCCGCGGCGTCGGCGCGGGGGCGGTCCGCGACTGACCCGCATCCAGAAGATCGGCGTCGGACTCCTCCTGACCCTCGTGGGGCTGTTCCTCCTCGCGGTGCTCCTGCCGACCGCCCCCGGCGCCCAGGCGCGGGTGCTCCCCGCGGCGGCGCTCGGCATCCTCGCGCTCTGGGTCGGCGGCGTCCTGATGGGCGTCGGCAGCCGCTCGTAGTCCGTCGATGCCGTCGCTGCCCTGGGGCCTCGTCACGTTCGACCTCGACGGGACGCTGACGCTCGGCCACGGCTGGCGCCCGATCGCCGCGGCGTTCGACCGCATGGAGGAGTTCGACGCGACCCAGCGCAAGTTCGTCGCCCGGACGATCGGGGAGGACGAGCACCTCGCGGAACTCCTCGACCTCGCCCGGGGCCGCACGGTCGCGGAGGTCCTCCACGTCGTCGCGGCGACCCCGCGGCTGGCCGGCCTGGGCGAGGGGCTGGCCGAGCTCCGACGGGCGGGGGTCCGGTCGGCCGTCCTCTCGCACAACCCCGACTACGTGGTCGACTGGTACCGCGCCACGTTCGGGTTCGACGACGCCGAGGGGGTGGCGGTCCCGCGGGAGCCCGACGGCCGGATCGGCCGGGCGGGCCGGATCCGGGCCGACAAGCCGGCCGGCCTTGCCCGGCTCGCCGGCCGGGCCGGCGTCGGCCTCGGTTCGGTCGTGCACGTCGGGGACGGCTGGGCGGACGCCGCGCTCTTCCCGCTGGTCGGCGGAGCGGTCGCGGTCAACTCGCGCCTTCCCGAGGTCGAGCGGGCCGCCGACCGCGCGGTCCACACGCGCGACTTCTCGGACGTGGTGGCGGCGGTCCTCTCCCTCCCGCCCCGGCCGTGAACGGTGCCCCGTTCCGAACAGGAATCTTATACCGAGCTCCGCGTTCGCCGCGCGATGGAGTATGTCATCGTCCGGGCCACGCACCCGACGTGGCTGACGATGCAGCTCCCGGCCGAGGTCGCCGACCTGATCCGGTACCATCCGGAAGACGGCCCACAGCGGGAGGCGAGCCGGTCGGTGTCGTTCCTCGCGCGCGGGGCGGGGGTCGCGCGGGTCATCGCGACCTACCCGGCCCGCGAGGCGCTGGCGGTCGAGACGGTGCGGAACCGGCTGATCGCCACGGCCCGGCCGGGCGACCGGCTCCTGTTCACGCTGCCGGCCCCGGTCGTCCAGCACCTGGCGCTGCAAGTGTACTCCCGGGGGCCGCACCTGCGCGGGACGGACGATTCCCTCGTCTGGTTCGTGCCGGCGCCCGAGTACTACGAGTACCGCTCGGTCGTCGCCGCCGGCAAGCGGTGGGCGGCCCCCGCGAGCGGCCCGTTCGCGCACGTCTACGTCACGAAATCGCTCGTCCCGTTCCCGCGGGAGATGGCGAACTTGGCCGAGCACGACTTCCGCATCGAGGAGGAGGAGTGGACCCCCGCGGTCGAGGCCCTCCAGCGCGTCGGCGCACGGCGGCGGGTCGTGCTCTAACCCCCCCGAAATTGCCGCCGCAAGTTCGTTAAGCGGAGGCCCGGTAGGTCGGGGCGAGGGGACGGAGGGTGAGCGGGGAACACCGGACCGGCCGGAAGCCGAAACGGCTCTACGCGCGGGTGATGCGGGTCGACCCGTCCGGAACCCCCGACCTGCCCGGTTCGAGCGCGATCCGCGGGTTCGTCGCCGGCTTCGACCGCTCCGGGCGCCTGGTCGCCCACGGCGACCTGACGCACCCGGACGGCGACCTCCTCATCTTCCGGGCCGACGACCGCGACCAGGCCGACCGGCTCCTCCGCACCGACCCCCTGCGGGACGTGGTCGGGACCTCCTACACGGTCCTCGAGTGGAAGGCGGGCGAGCTCGGGGCGGGCGTCAACCTGGACCCTCCGCCGGCGCTCGGTTCCGGACGCCTCACCCTCCTGAAGCGGGTCACCGTGGTGGTGCGCGACCAGGAGCGGGCGGTCGAGTGGTACCGGGAGGTGCTCGGCCTCTCGGTGATCGGGCAGGACCCCGAGACCCACTTCGTCGAGCTGGCCCTCGGCAAGGGGACGGCGGCGATCTCCCTGGTCGCGCCCGACCGGGCCTGGGGCGAACCCCACTACACCGAGGCCCTCTCCCGCATCGGCACCCCGACGGGCATCTGCTTCGAGACCGACAGCGTGACCGCGTTCGAGCTGCGGCTCCGCCACGCGGGGGCGCGGATCACCGCCCCCCCGGAGCGCCAGCCGTGGGGGGAGCGCTCCCTCCGGTTCACCGACCCCGACGGCAACGAGTTCCTGGCCTGCGAGCGGGAGGGGTGGAAGCCCCCCCGGCCGCCCGGACGCCCCCGCCTCCACCCCGTCGAGGCGGACGAATAACCTCCCGTCGGGAGGGGTCGAACGGGGCGGCCGGTCCCTGACGGAGAACCGGCCCCGTCTCCCCGAAGGATTACGGGGGTCCCGGAGGGCACCGGAACTCCCGATTTTTTACGAATCTATTTATAGGGACCCCTCCGATAGATTCGGGCATGCGCGAGGGGGGGGCACCCACGTCCAGGGCCACCGAGGCGAAGCGGTACACCCTCCGCAATCCGGTCCCCCTTCGGACGGCCGAGGACATCCGGTCGACCCGGGTCGGGATCCCGACCGACCAGGTCATCGACTCGGCGGCCGGTCCGGTCGACTTCGACTCCCTGGCGAAGGCGATCCGCCGCTCCGTCGGCCACGACGGGATGCGCCCGGAGGACGCCCGGTCGATCGCGGCCCACGTGCTGAACTTCTTCGGGTTCAACGAGCGGATCATCGACAACGTCCTCGAGCCCGACGACCGCGACACGTTCTACATGCTCGAGGACACAGGGATCCTCGAGACCGAGCGGGACGAGACGACCCTCTACGACGGCCGCGAGTGGCGCATCCACTACTGGATGTTCCGCAAGGACCGCATCTTCGAGCTCGCCCACGAGGAGACCGCCGCGATGGCCGCCGCCGGCGAGGCGGAGGTCGTCTACTCCTCGAACGCGCACCGGTCGGGGGCGTTCATCCTCCCGCACGGGGAGCTCGGGACGGGCCTCGCCGCCCACGCCGTCTACCACGAGCTCGGGGACGAGATCTGGCTGGAGCGCAAGCAGAGCCCCGCCGCGCCCGAGCCGCCGACCCCCGCCCGCGGCCGCCGCTCGCCCCTCGACGAGTAAGCGGAACCGTATTCTCCGCCGCCCGGTCCCCCGGGCGATGCGCCGGTTCCTCCTCCTCGCGCACCGGGTCCCGGTCCGCGGCGGGTTCACGCTCAACGACCTCGCGGGCGGCGGCGGTCGGATGGACGAGGTCGCCCGGGCCGTCTCGACGGCGTTCACCCTCTCGAACGACCTCCGCCGCGACACCGAGATGACGGTCCTGTTCTCGGCCGAGCCCCCGCCGGCGGCCCGCAAGGTCCACCTGGTCGGGGCGCGGCTCCGCTACCTGAACCCGGACGAGCGGTCGACCGCCGCCCTGCTCAAGAACGCCCTCGTCCGGGCGGCCGACTTCCCGCGCGAGTTCGAGTCGTCCCCCGGGCTCCGCGTCGGTCCGGCCGACCCGCTCGACGAGCTGCGGGCGTTCCTGCGGGGACCCGGGACGGTCTGGCTGACCGAGTCGGGCCGCCCGGTCGCGGAGTGGGCGCCCCCCGGGTCGGACGTCGCCGCCGTGCTCTCGGACCCCGACGACCCGACCCCCGCGGAGGCCGAACTCCTCGGCGCGAGCGGGGTGCCGCGGTACTCGGTCGGCCCGCGATCGCTGCGCACGAGCCAGGTGGTCGACCTGTTCCACGCCGAGGTCGACCGCCGCGAGGCGGCCCGTCCCGTCACGCCGTGACGGCGTCCCGCACGGTCCGCGTGCGGAGCCCCCCGACCACGGCGGTCAGGTGGACGACCTCCCGCGGCTCGGGGCGGACCCGGGTCCCAAAGACGAGCCGCTCGGGCTCCCCGAGGCGCGTGCGCATCGCCCGCAGCACGCGGTCGAGGCAGCGGAGCGTGAAGTTCGACCCTCCCTCCAGGTGGACGAGGGCGCTCGTGCGGCCCGAGAAGTGGAAGTCGAGGAGCGAGCCCGACAGCGCCTCCTGGACGAGCCGCTCGGGCTCGGAGACGTGGTACTCCCCCGAGAGGAGGGTCGAGAGCCCCGAATCCCGGAGGTGGTTTTTGAGGGTCGCGAGGTCGACGTTCAACTGGGACGGGTGGTCGACCATGTCGACCAGGCTCGCGACCAGCGAGTGGAGGTAGGCGTTCCGCACCTGGAAGACGCGGTGGATCGGGAGCGACTCGAACCGGCGGAGCTTCTCGTTCGAAAGGGCGAGGAGGAGCCCCCCCATCTCCTCGAGCTCGTCCACGGTCGCGACCACGTTCTCCCGCCGGCTCGCGTTGGTCTCGAGCTCGACCTGGAACGGGAGGAAGACGACCGGGACGGGCAGCGTCTCGGTGCGGCGGAGCTGCCCCGCGAGGTACGGGAGCAGCGCGCTCCCGGTCCCGCCCCCGAGGCCAGCGAGCAGGAAGACGATCTCGAACGGCCGCAGCCGGCGGAGCAGCTCCTCGCGGCTCTCCTCGGCCGCCCGAAGGACCGCGTCGCGGTCGCCGCCGCTTCCGCGTCCGCGCAGTTCGCGGTGGGCGAGGAGGATCCGCTCGTCCACGCCGACCCGCGCCAGGTGCTTCGCGTCCGTGTTGACGGCGATCGCGTGCGCGCCGGGGATCCCGAGCGCGAGGAGGTCCTGGACCGCCTCGCTGCCGGCACCGCCCAGGCCGACCACGGCGACCGACGGCGTGATCGCGAGCGAGGCCCACGCCTCGGGAGAATCGGGCTCGCCGGTCATCCGTCCCCCGTCCGCCCTACGGCGGGGGAGACCCTTCCGCGGCGACCGGCTCCCCTTCCCGGCGGTGCGTCCGGCCGGTCGGAGCGAGCTGCTCGATCCGGCTGCGGATGTACTCGCGGACCGCGGAACGGACGGCGTCGTCCAGGCTGACGGACGCCCCCTCGCGGACGAACTCCTCGAGCCGGCTGTTGTCCTGCCGGGAGAGCTCGACCACGACCTTGCGGATGTTCTGCGGCGGCAGGTGGAGCTCGATGTACTGCTCGAGTCCCTCCCGGATCGTGTCGGAGATCGTCGGCGTGCCCTTCGCCTGCTGGATCTGCTTCAGCTTCTCGAGGAGATCCTGCGGGATCCGGACCGTCACCCGCTCCGACGTGTCGACCATGCTCGTCAGACAACACCCCTACCTTTGTCTGACGAACGACATATCGGGTTCCGACTATATCAAATCAGGGGAGCCGCGGGGCTTCGGGATTTAATCGGGCCCATCAGCCCTCGTGTGATTCTATTCGGGAGACTGTGATTTATTTGGCTACACCCGGCAACCGACAGTAGGGAGGCCGCTAGAGGGGTCTCCCCCCCTCAGTTGAGGGGGGTCTGGATGCCCTCAATCTGAGTCCTACGTATCTGCGCAGGGCCAGTGCGATCGATAGTGCCATTTCTGCATCTGGTCGCTCTACGAGTTCATCCGGCCGCTCTGGGTGGGCACCAGCAGCGAGTAAGGACTTGACCGAACCTTGGTAAGCGAGCATGGCTTGAACTAAGTCCCCGAACGCATCAGTCATCTTCCGAGCTTTCTTCTCTGCTGATCCGAATCGATCCCCGAACGCGGAGTTCGAATTTGCCCCCAACTCGCGTTCCAAGGTCTCGACGACATCTCGGGACGCCGCTATCGAGAGCTTGTACTCCCCCGAAAGGAATTGCTTGACGGCATTTCTCAAGTAGACGTCCACTTGAGCAGAATTCTCAAAATTCTCTACGGGGACCTCATAGATCAACCAGTTACCATACCCTAGGCCAGGGAGAAGTTTCTCAACCCATTTGCTCCTCTCGATTGTCAGAGTATGCATCCTTTCGTCGTGGCTCACGACTTCCAGGTCTTCCGTGTTGAATGGGACCAGGTACGGCATCTTCCCCACGGGAAGGGCTCCCTCGTCGAACTCGTACCGGGCGATCCCCCCAAACCTGACTTGAATCCCAAAAGAGGGTTCGTTACCGGCTCGAGCGTCCTCGAGACCCTCGAGAACCGTTGGTTGGAGCGGAAACTGGAACTCGAACTCTACTTCGTAGCCCGCGTTGAGCACAAGGTTGGAAGTCCGAAGGGTGCGGGCGTACCCCTTCGCCACTAACGGCATGTTAACGAGGGACCCCTGAGGGCCAGCGGTCCACCTCAACCAGGCATCGGCCTGAAGGACCACAAACTGGACAGACTTGGCGTCGGTTCGCTCGATCTGAACGTTCGTACCTCCACCACTCGATGAAACTTGTACCAGGACTACCGCAGAGAGTACTGGCATGAATCCGCTGTTGCCAGTGTCGAAGGACTTGAGCTCGAGATGGAAGAAACACTGCGGATTGAGTACCATCTTCCCACCCGCCGCTCGACCTGTAACCTCTGCAGGCTTTGAGCCCCATCCCATACCGAGTTCCGCTAGTTTGTGCCCAGCCTATCGGAGCTATGGAAGCGCGAGCCGACCCCAGTCCGTTGGTAAAGTTAGACCATTTGCGTCCTCCTTACGGTTGAACTGCAGAAGTTTGCCTAACGTCATGGCCGAATGGACCGCCAGATGCCGATGCTCAGAGACCTCCCGATGCTCGGGCCACGGGTGTGACAGGCATACAATTCAGAGGATCGACCTTAGCGGCAGGTTGTCCGTTCGACCCTCCCAATGCATCTCAGGTGGCCCTCGGCTGCTACTTCGGAATCCTGCACCGCAGGGCATGAGTTCCCCGCGCGTGCGCCTGCGAGAAGACAGCGGTCGGAATCGAGTCGGCATATTCCTTAGCGAGCCCCGGGTAGTTGCGGGAGCACCGGGCCGCAAGGCCTCCTTGAGCTCAGTGTCCGTTCATGAACCGGAACGTGGTGGAACCCACCCTACGGCCGCCCAGGCCTCGCCGTGGGATACCAGAGCGGTGCCTGGATGGGTCGGCTTGTGCCCAGCCGTTTCCCGATTGGATAGCAAGGCATCACGGGCATCTTTTCTACGATTGCAACCATTTCGGGCGGCCAACCTCCTTCGACAATGGTCGGGAAGTGATCGCTAAGTATCCCGTATACGACCGCCGGCAGATCGAGCGGGGGCGTTGGAACCCGCGGGACTCCAGATTTTATTTGCGACTGCCGCTGAACGCATCTAGTACCGATCGCCTGCTCGGAAATACCGCCGAAGTCTATCTGTGCATGGAAGAGCGGATGATCTCTTTGGAAGTGCTTGTCGGGGTCGAATGCCATGTCGTAGTGGAGCCCCGCAAGGACTTGGGATGGTGCCCAGCGGGCCGGTGGTAGGTCAGGGCGGTCCGTGTCCGTTCGACGATAGTGGACCCGAACGACGGACGCTATGACCTCATAATTTCCGCCAGTCGCACCCCGTGTGGACTGTCTTATCTCCTGCTCAAATTGGATCGAAATCTCGCATGTTGACTTGCCGAGGCTCTGCGGCTTGATGGGGACCTGCAAGAAATGCAACGCGCAATCTCCTCCGCACGTAGCGGTTAGACAACCGACTCTTCCCTCCGGGTCGAAGTCTACTTGAATTTCGCCTGGTGTCGAGGGTCGAGCGTTCGGCAGCAATCCGCTGAGTCGTGTCCAAAACTCTGAGTAACGTGAGAGGAGGACTGGCTTGTCCCTGAGACTCAGCCCGCCCGTCCTAAACATGAACTCAATGACCTTTTCACAACGTGAGCCACGGGGGGAGCCGGGCGAACTCTCGTTTTCTAATTCGCGAGCGGTCCGCGCCCAACGGTATCAGCGCCATCGGACGTACCGAGTGTCTCTCGCAAACTGGTCGCTCGGACACGATACAAAAGTACCCCGCCCCTTCATGACCCTCCGCGCAACGACAGTGCGAGATTCCCCCTAACTTGCTCTGCGCGAGGTCGTATCCGGTGCCGTGGGTCGACGACGCCGGACTCCCGGTGGCGATGATCCGATCTAACTCGCAGGTCCACCAGTAGGGCCCTGTTTCTGAGAAGGGTCCCCGATAGACCGCGTCATCGAACAATCCCCGAACTTCAGCTCGTTCATTGAACTGTTGGTCGTCGATGTCAAGGTAGGATGCGGCCGCGGTCGCATTTAGAAGAACTCCCGCGAAATGTAGCAGCTCGTTTACAACCCAGTATCCAAGTGTCGAAGCGACGATTCGAGTCTTCCGAGCCGAATCTAGCTTCCTGCTCGCCCTCACCACGGCGACGGGAGTCTTTGGGCCCCAGCGATACCGTTGCAGTGCGAGCGCTGCTTCGGCAGGGGCCTTCAACACGCTCTTGGCAAACTGATCCATCCTCTGAGTGGACGAGAGGTTCGAATTAGCGACCAGTTGGTCGAATCCCGAGGCATACGAAATCAAGAGTTGGGGTACACGTGACGACTGCTCAGCGACGTCAATCGATATCTCCCGATCTCGACTCCTTAGAAGATATTCAGTCCTCGTCGCCGCCCCAGGTTGAAAAGTATAGACGCAGACCGGGACGCCGATTTGCTGGCAGACCGTCTGCACGCCGTCCCGGTCAACCAGCGGGTCGTACATTGTGAGGTCATAGTCCAACACGGCGAGACTCGCCACTCTGGGGGAGCTTAGAAAACGTCGAATCTGACTGCGAAGTCGCATATCATAGGACTGCGCCGGTTCGTTTGGCCGTCTGGGCGGGGGGACGAAGCGAGCGGCGTTGGGCGTCGTCGCAACTTGAGATTCCAGCTGCTCGTGTAGCTCTTCATAGGGCTGCGGATCATCTTCAAAGAAAACTATGCGCATATCCTCTGACCTAAAGTGGGAAGGCAACCTCAAATGCCGTGACAAAGCCCTCAGGAGGTGCAGCGACCCTAATCTTCCCACCGACGGCCGTAACAGCACGCTTTACGATGAACAGCCCGAGCCCCAACCCGCCGGCTAGTGGTCCTGCAAGCTCTCGGGTTGTGGATACAAATGGGTCGAAAATGTAGTCCTTGATTTCCGGCGGTATTCCTGGTCCGGTGTCAGCGACACGAAGGATGTGCTCACCCTCAGTGTTCCGGGCCTCAATTCGGATCACGCGCGTGCCATCCTCTTTTGAGTGCATTAGTGCCTTGAGGGCATTCGTATAGAGGTTCAGAACGACTGCCGAGTAGAGACCCCCCCAGACCTTCGGCGGGCGCATCCCTTCCTCCACCTTGTTCTCGGACTGAATCCTGCGCTTCGTAGCGATGTCCGAGAAGAGTCCCACTACGTGTTCAACAAGATCATACGGGCTGAACGGCTCTGGACCGACATCTGGTAGCCTGTGGAGGAATGTCTGCGAGTAGTCCATAAATGATCTGAGGCGATAAATCGAATCCTCCACCGACGTTCGGGCTTTCTCCATAGCAGCAGCGCGTCCGTCTGACTCGGCTCGTTTAAGCGCACTGACGGAATCCCTCAAAGAAGTCATCAAGGTCTTGGTCTCATGGGTCATGAAACTCGCGAGAACTCCGAGAAGTGAAGCAGACTCGACGGCAGCCAGCGCCTTTGACCTGGCCTCGTCGGTCCGGGTGTAACGTTCGGCAAGTTCCCTGAATGCGGCAAGAACCACGGTTTTTTCCGACGGGACAATGTCTCTACTCCGCTGAACTCGGAGGGCGGCGGCCGCGAGCGATTCACGGAAATCCTTGGCCTCAGTTTCGGCCTCTTCTCGGTCAATCTCTTGAACCCCACGGGCGTCGACAACTGCAAGGAGTTCGACGGCGGTGATTACGAGTTGACGGAGTAGTCTGAACCCCTCGTTTTGGACAAGCCCCTGCCGGTCCATGGAGGGTTGAATTCTATCGATCTGGACGGCTCCCACGGTCGACCGCTCACGAAAAGTTTCGATCGAGACCCAGCCGAGGACTTGGTGGTTCGCCGGGACGCGAAGATACGGGCTGTAACGGCCATCCGTCTCAAAAGTCGAGTCGGCGAGTAACTCGTCAGTTACAGGCGAGACCCATCGACGGAGGTTTCTTGCCATTCGGCCGGAAAGGTAGAGCCAGTCATCCTCGGGTTCCCCGTAGGGCTTAACCCGGATGCCCCGATCAACCAATCTAACGCCGCCCTGCTCCTGGAGGTAGGCGTGCGCCCGCCTCCCATCTGCGGTCGTGAGTCCAGAGAACACACCCGAGCGGTGCGGATAGAAACCTATCTCGCCTTGGAGGGGCCCAATCAACGCCTCCAATTTCGGAATTGTAGCAGTCCACTTGGAACTGAACCGAGTCTCTTGGGTTTCCGGATTGCGGTAAGTAACCCGGTAGGTCAGCTTGCCGCCCTTGCTTGAGAACCGAACTCTGGCCAGCCATCGGTCCACTATCTCACTGGTGGCGGTCTGAAGTTCAGTGCCGGATCCTGGCTCTCCGAAATACACTCGTAGGCCTGGGTCCTCTTCGGTCGACGAGGACGCTCGAGCTAGCCATTCTGGAATCGCTGGAGTGACTACGTCCAAAACCTGATTTGTGACTCTAGCCAACCTGGCCGAGTCCCAGTCGTCGGCGAGTTTTCCAATGCTCAGGTGGGTGTAACTCGCGTTGTCGGGCCGTGGCGAAAGAATACGGTAGTGTACCTTGATGTCCTTCAGCTCACGTCCCGGTTTGAATTTGGCCCAATCGAAATCCGAAGACAACCGAAGACGCTTCCCCGCCTCCCCAGAATCCGCTGTTGTGTCCAAGTTGAGAGTCAGGCCGAGACGCCGGACAGCAAAGCGTCCGACTCCCTTCGACCCGGTGAGTGGGCGTTTGAAGATTCGAGACGCGTCCGAGCCAAGTTTTGACGTGGTTCCGATGCGCATCCATCCAGAGAGAAATTCCCGTTCATTCATCCCGGTCCCGTTGTCTTGTATGTGCAACTTTGGCGACGCACCCCCCTCGAGCCACAGATAGACTTCCGTCGCATCGGCATCAAACGAATTCTTAATCAGCTCAGAAAGCGCGGTGTTTGGATCGACAATCAGTCGCTCTCCGAGCTCAGACAGAATTTGCGCGTCACCTGAGAACGTCGCGTCAGCTTCCCGTAGAGGGGGGCCCTCCGACTGAGCCATCTATCGGCCCGCGGATCGTGGCGACTCGGTATAGGCCGATAGAATTGAGTTCATTTGGCCCACTTCGATGCGTCTCATGCCCCCGACCCAGGGGACGCTACCGCGAGCGAAGTTCCAAGACTTAAGGTAGTTCACCAGGCGGCTAGGGGACTGCCTCGGAGTCCCAATGTGTATCGCGTGGACGGTACCGAGGTGGACAACCCCGCTCGGATTGCTCACAACTTTGAGGCCGCGAGAACTCGAGTACGCGCTGGAATAGAGGACTTTCCCGGGGATCGGCACGGTGTAGTCGTACCAAACCGCTCGAGCCCCGCAAGTACTGTTCTCTTGAATCGATTTGGGCACCGAATCCAACCATGCCCGTACGGCAGAATCGAGCCCTGGCGAGTCCGTCCTCAAGAGCCAACACCGAAGTCCGGCACGGACGTACCTAGCCGTGAATGCAGCTCGAGTGAGAGTGGTGAAGGTGTTTGGGAGTGGCCGAAGGGTGCCCACCGCTGGCCAAACCGCGTCAAGCGGAATTCGCGCCTCAATACGTTCCGCCTCTGTCAAGACGAACCAGTTTCGTGAGCCTGGGCTCAGCCCTCTGAAGGCATACAGGTGATCCGATCGTGGCGAGTGCCCTCTCGTGGAAATCAATCGCCTCGAGCCGCCACCCTTTCTTGGGCGAAGGTCGGCGCGCAGTTTCACCAAGCTGACAGTGGAGCATGACTCGTTTTTTTCGATCAGAGTGATCCCTGCGTTCGCCCTCTTTCCGATGTCAAAATCCACCGTGGAAGGGAGCTCGAATAGTGTAACCTTCCACTTGTGTTTCAGAATGTAACTCCTTAGTGCTCGGGTAGCAGCTTTCTGGATCCAGTCAGACGGTAAGACCATGCAGACTCTCCCATCTGCCGACGTCCTCAGAGTTGCGAACCAAAGAAAGTAGCAGGCGAGGTTTCCCAGCGGGCCAGGGTCAACCCCAGCTTCCTGTTTTATCAATCGACGTGCGCGATCACGCCACAGCGAGTCCAAGTCTTGCACTCGCATGAAGGGCGGATTTCCTATTGCTAATTCGAACTCGCCCTTCGCTTCCAGGGCGTCCCGACACCGAATCTTTGCATTCCGAGGAAGAGTGAGGGTTCGTACTTTGGGGTCCAGCTCATACCCTAGGTACGACCCATACTTTCCGTAGAGCGCGAATCGGCCGTCCCCCGCACCCAGATCGAGGACAGTGTGCGGCTTGAACCGACCTTTCGTACACAGCCGCCAAGCCGCCGAGACTACGGGATATGGAGTCACAACCTGGCACCGTCGAAGGCTCGGCAAGTTACCCCGCGTCCCGGGTCGGCTGGAAACCTGTCCGGGAATAGTCTTCACCGGAAATGGTCGGGGGTTAGACTTTGAACTGATCATGAGCCCCGAAACCCCAAGACGCGCATCTACGTAGACTTACCGACGTCGACGTCGGGTCTCCCCTGTGAACTACATGAGCTGCCCCTCGGAACCGGAGGGTGGGCGCCCCGCAATGGGGGCCGCGGGTAGACGCGCCGCTCTGCCTGTTTGCTATTTACGGTGTGGGAAGTCGATTGCCTTCAGCGCCTGATTTCTGACCGATTCGGGAACGGAGCCGTCGCCCCCGATTTCTGCGAGTAGTTGGAGTCCTGCTGCTCCAGTCTTCGCCAGGGCTGTGACCGCGTGTTCTTTGACGCTGGACGGAGATTGAGGATCCCTGATGGTCTTCGATAGCGACTTTGCCAACTTGGCGGCCTCGTCAGTCTGCACCCAAGCCTCGATTGCCTCGACCAAGCCCTTGCTGAGGTCTCCCTTCCGGCCGCCGAACCGCTGGGCCACGGTAATCCGCAGCCGTTTGGCCAGTGCGTCTGGGATAACCGCGTCAATTCGAGCCATTGGTAATCTCTCAGAGTCACCCCATAGATGAACATTTGTGTCTACCCACTTATCCGAGTTGCTCATATACTTCCGTGATATGTGTGTAAGTGGTTACACACGCAATATGACGAAACTCGGCGAGGGCGATATGGTTGCACGCCTGCGGGCGTTCGAGCTCATCGCTGCTAACGAAGAGCCGATCATTCCTGTCAGCCGGTCGACCTACAGGGTGCACTCCCAATCGCGGGACAGCTACTACACGATTTCTCGTAAGCAGGGTCACTGGTGGTGTACCTGCGACGGGTTTGACGCTGCCCGGGGGCGGTGCAAACACATCTGGGCGGTCGAGATTTGGCGGGAGCCGGCGAAACACTATGTTCAGAACTCGTCCGAATCGTCTTCCCACAAGAGTTACGGTCAGGATTGGCCCGCATACGACGCCGGCCAGCAGGATGAACACCGACTCTTCGATCGCCTACTTTGGGGACTCCTCGAAGACGTAGTCGAGCCCGTCCGCCCAGTAGGCAAGCGCGGGCGGCCTCCAATCCCGCTCCGTGTTCAGCTGCTTCACTCGATCCGGAAAGTTCACCTGAACAAGGCAGCGCGGGAGGTCAAGGGACTGCTCGACACGATCTATGCGGGCGGGCTTGGAATCGTGGAAGGGATACCAAACTACGCGACCCCATCCCGCCTTTTCAACCAGCCCTTCGTCTCAGAGATTCTTGTTGGCTTGATAGAGCGCTCTAGCCTTCCCCTGAAGGACATCGAGGAGACTCGAACTGTCGCGATCGACTCATCAGGTTTCTGCCTCACCTGCATGAGTGCCTATTGCACCGAGAAGCACGATCCGACTCGGAAGCACAAGTGGATCAAGGCTCACGTCATCATCGGGGTGAAAACTCACATCATACTGGACGTCCGGATCACAGATGAACACGGTGCGGACTGCCCGCAGCTTATCCCGATGCTGGAGGACCTGGTTCGCCGAGGATTCCGACCCAGGAAAGTGCTCGGCGACAAGGCCTACCTGTCACGGGAGAACTACCGGGTCGCCCGGACCATCGGAGCCGACGCTTACTTTCCGTTCAAGCCGAACAGTGTCGGAACCTCGAAAGGGAGCTGCGAGTGGGCCCGAAAGTACCACCAATTCCAACTAAAACGCGAGGAGTTCGACCACGAGTATCGCCAACGGAGCAACGTCGAGGCGGTCTTCTCCGCCATAAAGAGAAAGCTTGGTGAGCCCCTCTTCTCGAAGAACGTCCTTTCACAATTCAACGAGCTCCTCGCCAAGCTGCTCGCCTACAACATCGGTATCGTAATCCACGAGATGCACGAGCATGGGATTGATCCCGAGGTCAACTGCCCACCGGATCCCCCCTATGTCCCACCTGTCCCGGTCTTCGAGCCCGCTCCCTGTGATTCAAATGGGGAGGTTGTGATTGAATTCGAGGTAGTATCCTAGTAAAATCCCAAAGCCGGAGCCGCGGATGCGGGGGCGTCGCGCGCTCGTCGCCATCCGTACGGATCGACCCGAGCGGGGCCGCGTCCGCCGGGCCGTCCGTCTCTCGGGCGGTGGGCAACGCCTTACCTGCGAGCGGCACGGCCTCCCGATCGCGAGTGAACGCCCTCGACCCGGCGCAGTACCGCCTGCGCGCGCTTCGCCTCGACGACCTGCCGGCCGTCGCGGCGATCGGCAATCGGATCCACCCGGTCCACCGGACGACCGAGGAGGTCGCGGAGTGGCGGACCGCGTTCGACTCCCCGACCCACTTCCGGCAGGAGCTCGTCGCGGTCCACGTGCCCACCGACGCGGTGGTCGCGTTCGCCTCCATCGAGCACCACCCGCACATGCAGCACCCCCAGAAGTTCTGGGTCGGGGTCGAGGTCGACCCGGACCACCGCGGGCACGGCGTCGGCTCCGCCCTCTACGAGGAGCTCGACCGGACCGCCCGCTCCCTCCACGCCGTCCGGCTCTGGTGCTCGACGCAGGAGGCCGACCGGGGCGCGGTCGCGTTCGGCGACCGCCGCGGATTCCGCACCGTACGGAGGGTCTGGACCTCCCGGCTCGACGTCGCGTCGGCCCACCTCGAGCGGTTTCCCGACCGCACGGCGTCGCTCGAACGCGACGGGGTCCGGTTCACGACGCTCGAAGCGGAAGGGTTCGACCGGCCGGAAGTGCGCCGGGAGATGTACGAGCTCTACCGGGCGACGCACCGCGACATCCCGTCGATCGGGACGCGGTCGGACGTGACCTACGAGGAGTTCGAGCGTTCGGAGGTCGACCGGCCGGGGGTGCGGGCGGGGACCGTCCTGCTCGCCGCCCGGGGCGACCGGTACGTCGGCGTCTCGAGCATCGAGCCGCTCGCCGCGGACGCGTCCACGCTCGTGGTCGGGTTCACGGGCACGTTGAAGGAGCTCCGGGGACGGGGCGTGGCGACCGAACTGAAGCGACGCGCGGTCGAGTTCGCGCGGGCGCGGGGGTTCCGTTCGATCCTGACGAACAACGACTCCCTGAACGCCCCGATCTGGTCGATCAACGAGCGCCTCGGCTTCCGTCCCGAGGCGACGTACCTCCAGCGCGAGCGGCGGTTGGACGCGGAGACGACCGCCTAATGGACCCCGACGACCCGTCCGTCCGGAGTGACGTCGATCCCCTCGGACGCGGGGTGGGTCGGTAGGCCGGGCATCAACTCGACCGTCCCGAGCTGGGCGACCGTGAACCCCGCGCCGGCCGAGCGCAAGAACCGGTCGACGTGGACCCGGTACCCGGGCGGGGGCCGGTTGCGCAGCTTCGGGTCGTCCGAGAGTGAGAGTGGGGTCTTCGCGACGCACACCGGGCCCGACCGTTCCCCGATGCGCGCCCACGTCGCGAGGTCGGCAGCGGCCTCCTCGAGTGTTTCGACTCCGGACGCCGCGTAGAGCATCCGGGCGATGATCTCGAGCTGACGCTCCGGCGCCGTGTCGGGGGGGTAGAGCGGGCGACTCCTCCGGCCGAGTCCGGCCGCCGCTTCGACCGCGCGGGCCAGCTCGACCGTCCCGGCGCCTCCCTCCTCGAATCCCCGGGAGACCGCGAGTTCCACCCCGTGCGCCCGACAGCCGGTGCGGATGGCCTCCGCTTCGGCGTCCGAGTCTCCGGGAAACCGGTTGAGCGCGACCACCCCGGCGAGCCCCAGCGCCTCCAGGTTGGCGAGGTGCTGTTCCAGGCTCTCGAGCCCGCGCGCGAGGGCGGCGGGAGCCGGCTGCTCCGCTTCGGCCTCGGTCGCGCCTCCCTGCACCCGGAGGCTCCGCTGGGTGACGACCAGCACCGCCGCGTCCACCGGCACCCCGAGGACCGGGGTGACGATGTCGACGAACTTCTCCGCCCCCAGGTCGGTCGCGAACCCGGCCTCCACGACGCAGTACTCCGACGTCGCCAGTCCGAGCTCGATGGCGAGCCGGCTGCACGTGCCGTGGGCGATGTTCCCGAACGGACCCGCGTGCACGAGGGCGGGGACGCCCTCGGACGTCTGGACGAGGTTCGGCTCGAGCGCGTCCCGGAGTACCGCCGCCATCGCGCCCTCCGCCTTCAGGTCGGTCGCGCGGACGGCCGCGCCGGCCCGGTCGAACGCGACGAGCATCCGGCCGAGCCGCTGCTTCAGGTCGGCGTAGTCCCGCGCAAGCGCGAGGATCGCCATCACCTCCGAGGCCGCCGTGATCACGAACGGGTTGTCGTGGACGACCGACCGCGGGTCCGGGAGCTTCCCGACGGTGACGTGGCGGAGCGCCCGGTCCTCGGTGTCCGTCGTGCGCGGCCAGAGGATCCGAGCGGGGTCGATCCCGAGCGCGTTCCCGTGGAACAGGTGGTTGTCGACGAGCGCGGAGAGGAGGTTGTGCGCCGCCGCGACCGCGTGGATGTCGCCGGTGAAGCCGAGGTTGATCTCCGCGGCCGGCTCGACGGTCGCGCGTCCCCCGCCCGTCGCCCCGCCCTTGACGCCGAACGTCGGGCCGAGCGACGGCTGACGGAGGCAGGCGACCGCGCGGCGTCCGGCGCGGGCGAGCCCGTCGGCGAGCCCGATGACGGTGACGGTCTTTCCCTCGCCGTGCCGCGTCGGGGTGACGCCGGTGACGAGGACCAGCTTCCCGCGGGGACCCCGTTCCGCCCAGGCGCGGACGACGGAGACCGGGACCTTGCCGACGGTGCCGAGGGCGGGGCGGAGTTCCTCGGGCCCGAGGCCGAGCGCGCGGCCGAGTTCCGGGAGCGACCGCATGCGATGAGCGCACTCCCGCGCGCGGCTTCAAGATGCCGGCAGTTCCGGGCGCGCGCCGGGTCCGGGCGGCGGACCTAAGACCGCGCGCGGGCTTCCGGCGCCGTGGGAGAGCTGGTCGCGTTCCCCGACGACCGGGGGCGCGCGGTCGAACTGGTGCGCGCGGCCGTCGCCGCGCGGGGGATCCCCGGCGAGGACCCGGCGGAAGTACGGGCGTTCGTGGAGGAGGTCGTGCGTACTCCGGCCGCCCCCGGACGGCTCTACCGCGTCGACGGGACCGACCTCGGGATCGTGCTCTGGCACCCGGCGACGCCCCTGGGCGTGGGAATCGCGCTCGCCCATCTCGAGCGCCCGGCCGCGGACGCGGAGGGATACCGGGACCTCCTCGAGCGGTGCCGCGCCCTGCTCGGCCCGGTGCCGTTCCTTCCCGGCGGACTCGCCGGCCTCACTCCACGGGAGGAGGACGCGCTGCTCGCGTCGTTCGGGTACGCGCCGTTCGGACGGCTCGAGATGCGCCGAGCGCTCGACGGCGAGGTCGACGCCGTCCCGGCTCCCGCCGGCGCGGTCGTGCGTACCCCCCGTCCGAACGACGAGCCCGCCCTTGCGCGGCTCCACGCGGCGGCGTACTTCGGGCAGTTCGACCGGTATCTCTTCTACGCCGACCCGGATCCGGCCCGCGACGCCGAGATCCAGCTCCGCGAGGTGTTCAGCGGAGTGCACGGCGACTTCCTGCCCGAGGCGTCCGCGGTGGTCGACCGGGACGGCCGGCTGGACGGCGCCTGCCTGGTCGTCCGCCGGCCGTACGGCCCGCTAATCGTGGACGTGATGGTCGACCCGGCTGCGCGGGGACACGGGGTGGGACGCGCCGTGGTCCTCGGCGCGCTCGACCGGCTCGGCCGACTCGGCGAGCGCGTCGCCGTCCTGAACGTCACCGTCGGCAACGACCCGGCGCTCGGCCTCTACCGGTCGCTCGGGTTCCGCGCGACCATCGGACCGAGCCGCGAGTGGTTCGACCGTTCGCTCATCCCGACGCGGCCGGGCGCCGGCTACGAGCCCTCGGCGGCCTCGCGCGATTCCGCGCCGCGGTCGGTCGAGTAGCCGAGCTGGCGGAGCGCGCCGAACCCGACCGCCATCACGACCCCGAGGACGAGGATCGACCCGCCGGCCGTCAGGAAGACGCCCTGGACGCCGAGGATCAGCGTCAGCAGCCCGCCCGTGTACTGGCCGACCGGCACGAGCGCGTAGCTCCCGACCTCGTCCGCGGCGAAGACGCGGCCCATCATCTCGTCCGGGACGGTCGCCTGGACGGTCGACAGGAACACGGTCGTGACCATGCCGGGCATCATCCCGTAGACGAACACGATCGGCAGCGCGAGCCAGACCGAGCGGACGAGTCCGAGCGCGAGCAGCGAGAGCCCCATCACGACGATCAGGAGGATGATCACCCGGCCCGCCCGGTGCTCGAACTTCCACCGGGCGATCGAGAGGAACCCGACGGCCCCGCCGACCGTCGACGTCGCGATCACCGCCCCGTACCAGAACCCCTGAGCGAGGTTGAGCCAGGTCGCGACGTAGAGGGCGAGCTCGACCAGCGCGACCGCGGAGAGGAAGTTGATGACGAGCGCCCCGACGGTGATCTCGAGCAGCGCCTTCCGCCGGACGAGGAACCGGAACCCCTCCCGCGCCTCCGCCCCGAGGGCGCGGGGCGGCCCCGAGCGGCGGACGGCGAGGTCGGCGTCCATCCGGACGAGCGCGACCTGGGTCGCGAAGAACAGGACGAACGGGATCGCGAGCGCCTCGACCAGCGGCCGGTACGTCAGCACGACGCCGACCGCGACCGTGCCGGCCGCGCTCGCGAGCGCGGCGGCCGCGTAGATCAGCCCGTTCGCCCGCCCGAGGAGCGCGCGGTCGACCAGCCGCGGCACCGAGGTGTTGAACGCCGGGCGGAAGAGGGTGGACGTCACCGTGACGAGCGCCCACATCGGATAGAGGAGGAGCACCCACATCGGGAGGTAGAACCCCGCGACGCCGGGCACCGGGACGTGGGTGGACGGCACGTAGTAGACGTCGACCGCGAGCAGGGCGACCGCGACCAGCGCGACCAGGTTGACGACCCGCATCAGCGCGGCGCGGTCGTGGCGGTCCGCGATCGCGCCCGCGAAGAACGCGCAGGCGAGGGTTGGCACCGCGGAGGAGAGTCCGAGGAACGTGAGCGAGAGCGCGCCGTACGTCGACTGGTCGGCGTGCGGGTAGGCGAAGACGACCGAGAAGAGGAGGACGGCCAGGACCGTCGAGGGGGCGGCGAACTGGAGGGCGCCGGCCGTCAGGAGGGCGGGAAACGACCGGGCGGCGAACAGTTCGCCATACCGACTCAGGGTTCAACACCCCCGAACGCCGCGGGAGCGCCGGGAGGGGGATTAAGCCTCGCGTGGCCCGGGGCGCCGGACGGGCGATGCGGCCCCCGGATTATTAACCGGGCCCGACCTCACCGCGTTCCGTGCGCGTGATCCACCGGGACGACGCGACGGGGCTCCTCAAGCTCCGCCTCGAGACCCCGAGCGACCTCTGGCGGATCGCGCGGTTCGTCCGGCCGGGCGACCGCGCCGGCGCGTCCACCACGCGGCGCGACCCCGAGGCCCCCGAGGACGTCGCCGGCGCCGAGCGCAGCCGCCGGCGGGTGTTCCTCACCGTCCGGGTCGAGCAGGTCGAGTTCCACGGCTTCTCGAAGCACGTCCGCCTCACGGGACCGATCGTCGAAGGACCGTTCGACATCGGTCGCCACCACACGCTCGACCTGACGGAGGGCGACGACGTGGCGGTCACGAAGGCGCGGCTCACCGCCGCGGACCGGACAATCCTCGAGGAGGGGCTCCGCCGCGAGGGGGAGCCGACGGTCCTCCTGGCCGCCGTCGACTGGGGGGACTCGTCCGTCGTCCGCCTGCGCGGCCGGTCGGTCGAGCCGGTGGTCGACCTCCGCCGCACGATCGCCGGGAAGCAGTACGCGGTCGCCCAGGCGGAGAAGGACCGACGCACCTACCTCGAGGAGCTCGTCACCGTCCTTCGGCGCGAGGGCGCGGGCGCCGCGGCGGTCGTCCTCGCCGGACCGGGGTTCCTCAAGGAGCAGCTCCTCCGCCAGCTCGCCGAGGTCGACCCGCCGCTCGCCGGGAAGACCCGCGTCTACCCCGCGTCGGAATCCGGCCGCGTCGGCGTGAACGAGATCCTGAAGAGCGGCCGCGCGACCGAGGCGCTCCGGGGGAACGTCGCGGCCGAGGAGGCCGCGGTCGTCGAGCGGCTCGTCCGCGCGCTCGCGGGCGGCGTGCGGGCCGCGGTCGGCCCGGCCGAGGCGGCGGAAGCGGTCGAGGCCGGCGCGGTCGAGACGCTGCTCGTCTCGGAAAGTCGCTTGGTCGACCCGGCCGTCGAACCGACCCTCGAAGCCGCGCGCGCCGCGCGGCTCGCCGTGTTCGTGGTGCGCGACGAAGGAGAGGCGGGGGCCCGGCTGGCCGCGCTGGGGGGCGTCGGCGCGATCCTGCGGTACGACTGGGTCAGTCCGACCCGCGCTACGCGATCGCCTGGATCGCCTCGCGCAGTTCCTCGTACCGACGCTTCAGGTCCTTGAGGGCGAACCGGAGCGCCTCGCGCGCGGAGAGCGAGCCGTCGGTCTCGAATCGGAGGAAGAAGTGGTCGGGGTCCTCCTCGACCTTGACCGACCCGTGCGGGCAGCTCGTCTCGCACGCGCCGCAGTAGATGCACTTCACCTCGTCCGTGACGGTGAGCTTCCCCCCGCCGAACTCGAGGATGTTGACCGGACAGACGCCGGCGGTGCGCTTCAGGCAGGCGTCCGAGCACCCTTCCTTCTTCGCGATCCGCACGTGGGGGCGCGGGAACATCCCGACCCCGTGCGCGACCTGCCACTTCGCGTGCTCGCGGGCGGAGCCGACGACCGCGGTCGCGTAGGTGAGGAGCGCCTGGCGGGCGCCGAGACGCACGATCGGCACGTCCGGTTCGAGGGTCGCCAGCCCCGCGTCCCCGAGGGGAACGACGTCCTTCGCGTAGACCGTGCAGGGGCCCTTCTTGTCGATCGAGTACATCACCTGGCAGTGCGGGCACCCCGCGCCGCCGCACTCGCATTCCGCCTTCCGACGGAACTGCGAGAGGTCCGTCGGGATCGGGAGGAGCCCGAGCCGCAGCGCGATCGCCTCGTCGAACATGCTGGTGGAGGAGTCGTAGTCCTTCCCGGTCGCCTCGTCCCGGATCGGACCCAGGTGGAACTCGACGTCCTCGATCGCGAGCTTCGGGACGTCCGAGAGCAGCACGCGGCGGATCGCGTTCACCTGAGAGGCGGTCGCCCCGTCCACCTCGAGGAGGACCGAGCGCGGCTTCAGTTCGGCGAGCGAGACGCCCACGCTACACCCTCCGCCCGCGCCGCCCGCCCTTCGGCTTCGTGCCGTCGTGCGGGATCGGGGTGACGTCCTCGATGCGCTGGATCTTGACGCCGGCCCGCGCGAGCGCGCGGATCGCGGCCTGCGCGCCCGGCCCGGGGGAGCGCGAGCGGTTCCCGCCCGGGGCGCGGACCCGGACGTGGAGCGTCGCGTACCCCTTCTCCTTCAGGGTCGCGGCGATCTGGTCGGCGGCCTTCATCGCGGCGTACGGGCTCGACTCGTCCCGCGCCGCCTTGACGACCATGCCGCCGGTCGCCTTCGCGAGCGTCTCCGCGCCGGTGATGTCGGTGACGGTGATGTGGATGTTGTTGTAGCTCGCGAAGATGTGCGCGATGCCGATCTTCGTCATCTCGGCCTCACGCCCCCTCGTCCGCCGCCGGGGCGGCCTCGACCGGGGCCGGCTTCGCCTCGAGCCGCTCGCGGAGCGCGACGCGCATCGAGTGGGCGTCGTCCGAGAGCGGGCTCGTGGGCGAGTAGGCGATGCGCACCTCGTCCGCGGACGGGACGAGGTACCCCGGCCGCGTCACGCGGTGGTCTCCGATCGCGAAGTGGCCGTGGACGATCCACTGGCGGGCGCCGAACGCCGTCGGCGCGAGTCCCTTCGTGAAGACGATCCATTCGAACCGCCGGCGGAGGATCTCCTCCGTCGTCAGCGCGAGGACGTCGTCCAGCGTGGGCGTGCCCGTCGGTAGGACCCCGAGCCGCGTCAGCCGCCCGAGGAGCTGGTCGGTCTCGCGGCGCGCCTGCGGCTCGCCGGCCCGCAGCCGGGCCTGGAGCTCGCGCGCCTGGCCGCGGAACCCGCGGAGGATCGACTGCGCCTTCCACAGCTCCCGCTTGTTCTTCAGGCCGTACTTGTCGAGGAGCTTGCGCTCCTCCTCCATCCGGCTCGCCTCCCACGGGTGCTTCGGCGTGTCGTAGGTGCGGCGGAGGAACTTCGGATCGCCCATCGTTCGACCGCTCCTACTTCGCCGCCGGCTTCGCGGGGGCCGCCGGCGCCGCCGGGGCGGCCGCGGGCGCCGGGGCACTCTCTTCCTTGCCGGCCGCCGCGGCCGCTTCCTTGGCGGTCTTCTTCAGCACGCCCGCGGCCATGCCCGTCCGGCCGTTCGAGCGCGTGCGCTGCCCGCGGACCTTCTGTCCGCGTTCGTGGCGGACGCCGCGGTAGCTCCGGATCATCTTCATCTGGTTCACGTCGTCGCGCCGGCGCGTCTCCAGGTCCGGCCCGAAGTAGTGCGGCGACTCGCCGAGCATCGGCTCGCGCACGTGGTTGACCATCCACCCCGGCAGCTTGGTCGGGAGCGAGGCGAGCGTCGTCTCGATCCCCTCGACCGAGGCCTCGGGGAGCTCGCCGATCCGTTCGGACGGGTCGACGTTCGCGAGGCGGAGCGTCGCCTCGGCGATGCGGAGCCCGACGCCCCGCACGCCCGTCAGCGCGAGCGCGGCCGGTCGGGTCCCGTCGAGGTCCGTGTTGGCGAGACGGACGATGTAGCGGAAGTTGGGGTTCTTCGAGACGTACTTCGCGGCCTTCGCCGGGGCACCGGCCTTCGCCTTGCCCTTCGTCTCCTTCGGTTCCTTCGCGTCCTTGGAGCCCTTCGCGCCCTTCTCCTTCTTGGCCCCCTTCTCGGTCGAGGCCTCCGGCTCGGCGGCGGCCGCCGGCGCGGCTTCGGGCGTCTTCGGCTCCTTCGCTTCCTTGGGCGCGGGACTCACTCCCCTCTGAGGTGGTACCCTCGCGGCGGTCGACGGCGAGCGGACGCCCGCGCAACGACCCCCGCACCGAGGGTGCGGGCGCCGAGCCACCCCCACTTTTTAAGCGCTTCGGACCGCGGTCCCGCCGCGGCGCGCCTCGACGACCCGGTACCCCGACGCGCGGCCGAGGACCGACACCGGGCCGTCCCAGTGCTCCTCGAGCCACGTCTGGTAGTACCGGATCCCCTGGCTCCCCTTCCCGACGAGGACGAGGCGGCCGGCCGGTGCGAGGTGGGGACTGGCGCCGCCCAGGATCTCGAGGACGGTCGCACGGCCCGCGCGGAACGGCGGGTTGGTCGCGATCACGTCGAACGTCTCCCGGGCGACGGGCTCGAACAGCTTCCCGACGCGGACCTCCGCGTTCGTGATCCCGTTCCGACCGAGGTTCTCGCGGGCGAGGCGCGCCGCGCGCCGGTTGACCTCGGTGAGCACGACGTGGCCGCGGTCGGCCGCCTTCGCCGCGGCGGCGCCGACCGGCCCCCACCCGCACCCCAGGTCGAGGACGCGGTCGCTCCGTCCCAGCGCGAGATTCTCGATCAGGAGCGCCGTTCCCGGGTCGAGGCCGTGGGCCGCGAAGACGCCCGCGTCGACCTTGAACGTGAGGAGCTCGCCCCGGTAGAGAAAACGGAGCGACCGCGGAGCCGAGCGCGCGCGGGGACGCTCCGCGAAGTACTGGTCGGGAGCGAGCGACTCCTCGTCCATCGCCGGCGCTACCCTCGCCGGCGGAACAGGGACTCGCGGCGGGTCGCCGCGCCCTTGGCCCCCGTGCCGAGCGCCTCGCGGACGAGGTCCTTCTCGTGCCCCGAGAGCGCGCGGGGGATCTCGACGTGCACGGTGACTAGGAGGTCCCCCCGGCCGGACCGTCCGAGCCGCGGGAAGCCGTTCCCCTTGAGGCGGAACTGCGTCTCGGGTTGAGTGCCCGCCGGGACCTTCAGGCTGGCGTGGCCGTCCAGGGTCGGGATCGTGACCTCGCCGCCGAGGAGCGCGATCGGCAGCGCGATCGTCGCCTCGGAGAAGACGTCGGTCCCGTCGCGGCGGAACTCGGGCGGCATCTCGAGGAGGACCTGGACGAACAGGTCGCCGGGCCGACCGCCCGCGCGCTCGAGCGCCCCGTGGCCGGGGACGCGGAACACCGCCCCGTCCTCCACGCCCGGCGGCACGGTGATCTCGATCCGCTCGACCGTCCGCCGGAGCCCGGACCCGGCGCAGGTCGGGCACCGGTCGAGGATGCGGCGGCCGGTGCCGTTGCAGCGCGGGCAGGCGCCGACCGTGATGAACTGGCTGTAGCCGCGGTTCTGGACGCGCCGGACGCGGCCCGAGCCGTTGCAGTCGGGGCACGTCTCGAACGCGGTCCCGCCCCGGGCCCCGGTGCCGCGGCAGTCCGGGCACGGCGTGGTCTGCGGCACCTCGACCGTCGGGCGCGCCCCGTGGAGCGCCGCCGCGATCGGGAGCCGCACGCCGACCTCGACGTCCCGCCCCCGGCCGGCGCTGCGGCCGCCCGCGAACGGCATGCCGAAGTTCGCGAACAGCTGCTCGAAGAGCGGCGACTGGCCGATCAGGTCCTCGAGGTCGCCCGCGTGCGTGAAGTTCTGCCAGCTGAATCCGCCGGGGCCGAAGTCGGTCTCGACCCCCTGGAACCCCATCTGGTCGTACCGGCGGCGCTTCTCGGGGTCCGCGAGGACCTCGTACGCCTCGCTGACCTCCTTGAACTTCTCCTCGGCCGCCTTCGGGTTCTCCTTCGCGACGTCGGGGTGGTACTGGCGCACCAGGCGTCGGTACGCCGACTTGATGTCGTCGGCCGACGCGGTCTTGGGGAGGCCCAAGACGTCGTAGTAGTCCCGCTTCGCCATCGATGGAGCACCGGGCCCGAGGAACTAGCGCCGCCTAGGTCGGTCGCTATTTACCGTCCTAGTGGCGCGGACGCGACCGGGTCGCCAACGGAGCGCGACCGGGTCTCCGACCGCCCACTCCAGGCGGCGTTCGGCCGAACCCTCGCGGACGGCCAACTCGACCGTGCCGAAGCTCGAGCCGAGCGCTCCGAGTCGAGCGAGACCGAGGGCGGCATAATGGTCCACCCACGGGACCGCGCCCCGTCGTCCGGCCACCCGGACGTGCCGGGCCGTCCCCGGGACCCACTCCGAGGGGATGTTGGAGATCAGGTTCCCGAACCGGTCGACGTGGACGACCGCCCCGTCCGCTCCGGCGGCCCGTCGTCGGGGCTCGGGAAGGACGAGGTCAACCGGACGGATCGTCGGTCCGAGCTGGGAGACCGGGCGGCCGGCCGCCACCTCGGCGGCGGCCGGTGCGAACAAGTCCCGCCCGTCGAACGTGCGACCGACGCGGGGACGGGAGCGCAGCCGTCCCGGGTCGATGCGGTGGGCCGACCCGAACCCGAGCTCGCGGGCAAGCGGGAGCAGGACGCCGTTGTCCGGGCCGACCAGGACCGAGCCGTCGCGGCAGCCCACCGCGATCGGGGCACGGGCGCTCCCGACCCCGGGGTCGACGATCACGACGTGAACGGTCCCCGCCGGGAACGCCGCCGCCATCGTCCGGACGACGAACGCCGCCTCCGAGACGGCGTGAGGAGGCAAATCGTGCGTGAGATCGACCACGTGGCCCGGCGGCAGCGTGCGGAGGAGCACCCCCTTCATCTGGGCGGCGTACGCGCTCCCGACGTCGCTCGTCAGGGTGACGAGACGCGGCCGCCGCGCCCGCGGCGCCACGGACCTTCCGCGGACGGGCCGCCTACGACTTCATGATCGCGACCAGGAAGATCCCGACCGCGACCAGGGCGCCGATGACCGCCGCGACGATGACGAGGAACGTCTGCCAGATGAGGCCGCCGAGCTCGTTCGACTTCGCCCCGAAGTGGCCGTCGTGGTAGAGGAACCCGATCAGGATCCCGACGACGAGGCCGACCACGAGGAGCACGACGCCGATCGTGCGGCTCTTGCCGCTGCCGAAGTACGCCGTGAAGATGCCCGCGAGGATCAGGAACAGCGAGAACACCAAGAGCAGGACCGTGACGAAGTTGTACCACTGCGCGTAGTCCACCGACGCCATCTCCGCGATGCCTAGCATGTTTGTGTGCTCCGTGATTCAGAACTTGATGCCCGTCAGCGTCTTCGTGTCGATGACGCCCGCGACGGACCGGATCTTGTCGACGACCAGCTGGCCCAGGGCGTTGAAGTCCTCGGCCTCGACCTTCGCGATCAGGTCGTACTCTCCGAACAGGGGGTGCAGCTCGACGATTCCCTTCACGCGCAGGAGTTCGGTGTAGACTTCGTGCTCCTTCGCGGGGGCTGTACTGATGAGGACGAACCCAATGGCCACGCCGAGCACTCCCTCGAAGGGCGGCCAGAAGTGGCCCCCTTAATAAGCGTGTCGAGGACGCGGGCGCGCCACCGGCGAGCGAACGCCGTCCCGGCGGTCCGGTTGCCAGTCGAATCGATGCGACTTAAGTAACGCGCCCGTAGCGCCCGATTCGCATGGCGTTCGCGGTCCGGACCTGGCCCCGTCGCCTCGTCGCCCGCCCGTGGCTGCTCGGGTTCGTGCCGATCAACGCCGCGACGGCGGGGTTCGGCGTCGTCCTGCCGCTGCTGATCCTGATCACGCTCAGGGGGTCGTGGGCCGAGGTCGCGGTCGCCGCGACGATCTACAACTCGGCCGTCATCCTGATGTCGGTCGTCTGGGGGCACCTCTCCGACCGGTACCGCCACCGCCGCACGTTCCTCGTCGTGAACTTCGGCGGCTACGGCATGCTCTACGCGCTGCTCACCCAGATCCACACGGTCGCCGAGCTGTACGCGATCTACCTCGTCATCGGGGTGCTGGCGCCCGCCGGCGCGAGCGCGTCGAACCTCCTCATCCTCGAGAAGTTCACCGAGGAGGAGCGCCCGAACGCGTTCGCGTCGTTCCAGGAGATGAGCATGGTCGGCTCCCTCGTCGGCCTGCTGATCGGCTACTTCTGGACGCTCCGGGACGACGCGCTGCTCACCCTGCTATACCTGCTGGGAGCCCTCGCGCTCGCGAGCGCGGTCGCGCTCTGGTTCGGGATTCGCGAGGCGCCCCGGCAGCTCACGACCGCGAGCGTCGCCCGGCACCCCGAGAGCCTCTTCTCGCGGATCCGCACGTTCACGGAGACGCGGATCGCGGTGCCGTTCTTCCCGCACCGCCCGCCGGTCACGCGCGACTCCCTCCGGCGGCTCCGCACCTGGGCCCGCGAGGAGATGCGGCACGAACTGCCGCTCGTGTTCGTCGCCGGGTTCCTGTTCAACCTCGCGTCCAACCTCTACAACATCTCGTACACGCCCTACCTGTACTCGGCGGGCCTCGCCACGGCCTCGATCTTCCTCGTCAACCTGTCGAACAACTTCGTCCAGACTCTCGTCTTCCCGCTAACCGGAGGGCTCTCCCGCCGGTTCGGCCCGGACCGCTTGGTCCAGCACGCCACCTACCTGCGCGCGGTCGGCTACCTCGCGACGGCCGGGCTGACGTTCGCGGTCCTCGCGCGGAACGGCGTCTACTCGTCCAACCTCGCGATCTACGCGGTGCTCGGCGGCGCGATCGCCGTCTACACGACCGCCAGCTCGCTGATGCTGTTCCGCGGCCTCGAGGGGCGCGACGCGGGGAGCCTCCTCGGCGTCAACAGCGCGCTCGGCGGCGGAGCGGCGGTCGCGGGCGCGGGGCTCGCGGGGATCCTCGCGGTGTTCGGGAGCTTCCGGCTCGTCTTCCTCGTGTCGGGCGGGGCGCTCCTCGTCTCGCTCCCGATCTGGACCGCGGCGTCGGTCGCCTACCACCGCCGCCGTCACGGTCGGCCGCAGCCGACCCCGCCCGCCGCACCGTCCTCGGCCCCGAGCGCGCTCGGAGAGGCGTCAGCGGCCGCGAAAACCCCATAACCTCGGGCCCGTCCTCGGGCGCGAAGGGACCATGCCCGAGGCGTCCGATGTGCAGCGGGGCCTCGAAGACGTGGTCGCGCTCGAGTCGCGCATCTGCTTCATCGACGGCCGCCAGGGACGGTTGATCTACCAGGGGTACGACATCCGGGACCTCGCCGCGCGCTCGACGTTCGAGGAGGTCGCCTACCTGCTCTGGTACGGCCGGCTTCCGAGCGCGCAGCAGCTCGCCGACTTGAAGAGCCGCCTGAGCGAGCTGCGCGCCCTCCCCGACCCGCTCGCGCGCCAGATCGACGCGCTGCCGGCGGACGCGACCCCGATGGACATCCTCCGGACCGCCGTCAGCGCCCTCGCGCTCCTCGAGCCGGAGGAGACGAAGCCGGGCGCGAGCTCGATCGGTGGCGCTCAGCGGCTGACCGCCGTGCTCCCCACGATCCTGGGCCATTTCCACCGGCGTCGCGCGGGGAAGCCCGCCCTGCGCCCGCGGCCCGAGCTCTCCGCGGCGGCGTACCTGGTCTACGCGCTCCTCGACCGCGAGCCGACCGAGCTCGAGGCGAAGGTCGTGGACGTCTGCCTGATCCTCCACGCCGACCACGAGTTGAACGCCTCGACGTTCGCGGCCCGGGTCACCGCGTCGACCCTGAGCGACCTCTACAGCGCCGTGACGAGCGCGATCGGGACGCTCAAGGGCCCGCTCCACGGCGGTGCGAACGAGCGGGTGATGGAGCTGCTCGCCGAGATCCAGTCGGTCGACCGGGTCGAGGAGGTCGTGAAGGGGAAGCTCGCCCGCCACGAGCGGATCATGGGGTTCGGCCACCGCGTCTACAAGGTCGAGGACCCGCGCGCCACCATCCTTCGCGAGTGGTCGCGCCGGATGGGCGAGGAGGAGGGGAACCTCCACTACTACGAACTGCTCCGCAAGGTGGAGGAGGTCGTCCACCGCGAGAAGGGCCTCTACCCGAACGTCGACCTCTACTCGGGTTCGGTCTACTCCCTGCTCGGGATCCCGCCCGACCTGTTCACCCCGATCTTCGCCGCCAGCCGGGTCGCCGGCTGGACGGCGCACGTGCTCGAGGAGTACCAGGACCTTCGCCTGATCCGTCCGACCGCGAAGTACGTCGGGGCGATCGACCTCACGTACGTGCCGGTCGGGCAGCGCAGCTAGATCCGGCCCCGACCGCGCGGGGACGAGACCCGCTCGACGTGCATCAGCACGTAACGGAGGTCGGGCCGGTGGGCGAGCCGCGCGACCACCTCCGTGCCGCGGTCGGCGAGGCGGACCGTCACGTCCAGCATCTCGGCGGTCAAGTACCGGTAGGCGAACTCCCCGCGCCCGGCGGGCGCCCCCCTCCCGAGGTCGATCCGGACCCGCACCGCGCGGACGAACGGCTGGAGCGCGACCGCGGCCTCGATCGCGCGGGCGAGCGCCGGCGCGGTCCGGGCCGCGACGGGCGTCCCGACGTACTGGTGGAACACCCCGCCGAGCTTGATGCCCGCCTCGAACAGGAGCGCCTCGCGGGTCGTGAGGCGCGCGCGGTGGACGGGACGGGTCGTCACGGGGCCCTCGACGCGGCCGGGCGTCGGTCGACGGTGAACGGCCCGACCAAGTAGTAGGCCGCGACCCCGACCAGCATCCCCAGCGCGGCGACGTCCGCGACGAGGTAGAGCGCGGAGCCGGTCGGCGGTCGGAACTGGAGCGGCACGAGCGCGACGGCGGCGAAGACGGCGGTCGCGGCCATCGCCCACCGGAGCTTCGACCCGCGACGGACCTTCGGGTACGGCACCGGGACGACCATCATCCCGGCGAGGACGACCACGCCGACCCCGAGGCCGATCGGCTGCACGGTCTGGAACGCGGGCGTGTCGTGGAAGAGCAGCGCGACCACGAGCGCGAGAGCGCTCTCGGGCGTCGGCACGCCGAGGAAGTAGGGCAAGGCGTGGGCGCGGGCGGTGAAGTAGACGAGCCGGGCGAGCGCGGCCGCGAGGTAGGCGGCCCCCAGGAGGAGGAACACGGTGGCGTACGGCTGCCAGGCGGCGACGTTCGTCGTGTGGACCGCGATCATCACCGCCGGCGCGACCCCGAACGTCGTCGCGTCCGCGACCGAGTCGGCGACCCGCCCGAAGGCGCTCGGCGGCAGCGGGCTCTTGCGGGAGAGGAGCCCGTCCAGCCCGTCGAACCCGATGGCGATCACCACGAGCAACATCGCCCACACCTTGTTGCCGGCGAGCGTGTAGAGGACGGCGCCGACGCCGAGGAGCCCGTTCGCGAGCGTGGCGAGGTTGGCCGCGACGCGGAACCGGTCCGTCACGATCGCTCCACGGCGATCGAGGTCGCCCCGGCCCGGACGCGGTCCCCGACGTTCACGACGGGCCGGAAGCGGTCCGCCGGCAGGTGGACGTCCACCCGCGAGCCGAGGATGATCATGCCGAACCGCTCCCCCTTCCGGAGGATCCGACCCGGGCCGACGAACGGGACGAGCCTCCGCGCGAGGACTCCCGTGATCTGGACGACCTCGACCGGCCCGTACTCGGTCGCGAGCGCGTAGTGGCGGCGGACGTTCTCGCCCGCGTCCGGTCGGTACGCGGCCCGGTGGCCGGCCCCCGCGACCCGGGTCGCGTCGACCCGCGCGTCCACCGGGGTCCGGTTCACGTGGACGTTGGTGACGTTCATGAACACCGAGACGACCAGGCGGCCGTCGACCTGCTCGACGGAACGGACCCGCCCGTCCGCGGCGGAGACGACCCCGGGACCGACCGGTCGCTCCGGGTCCCGGAAGAACACCGCGAGGAACGCGAACAGCGCGAGGAGGAGCGCGACCACGACGAGGCCGGGGACGCGCTCGACCCAGCCGCCGGCGACGAGCGCCGCGAACAGGACGAGCACCGCGGCGACCGGGCCCAAGAAACGGCCCGCCCCGGGGGCGAACACGCGCCTAACCGGTCAGGACGATCTCGATGTTGACGCCGTCGGGCACCTGGATGCGCATCACCTGGCGCAGCGCCCGCTCGTCGGCGTCGATGTCGATGAGGCGCTTGTGGATCCGCATCTCCCAGTGGTCGATCGTGCTCGTCCCGCCGCCGTCCGGCCCCTTGCGGACCGGCACCTTGAGCTTCTTCGTCGGGAGCGGGATCGGGCCGGCGATCGCGACGCCCGTCTTGGAGGAGATGTCGCGGATCTGCTTGCAGATCGTGTCGACCTTGCGGGAGTCGGTGCCCGACAGCGAGATCCGCGCCTTCTGCACCATCGATAGCCCCTCCCCTCGGTCGACCGCGGATCCCGTTCGGCGCGATTACTCGCGCTTCTTGACCTCGACGACGACGCCCGCCGCGACCGTCTGTCCCATGTCGCGGACGGCGAACCGCCCGAGCTGCGGGAACTCTTTGTACTTCTCGATGACGAGCGGCCGCTTCGGCGTGATCTTCACGACCGCCGCGTCCCCGGTCTTGAGCGTCTGCGGGTTCTCCTCGGCGACCTGCCCGGTCTTCGGGTCGAGGCGCTTCTGGAGCTCCGTGAACTCGCAGGCGACCTGGGCGGTGTGGCAGTGGAACACCGGCGTGTACCCGACCGTGATGACGCTCGGGTGGTTCAAGACCTGGATGTTCGCGATGAAGCTCTCGACCACCGTCGGCGGCGCGGACGTGGGGCCCGCGACGTCGCCGCGGCGGATGTCGTTCTTGTCGATGCCGCGGACGTTGAACCCGACGTTGTCGCCGGGGATCGCCTCGGTCACTGACTCGTGGTGCATCTCGATCGACTTCACTTCGCCCGACTTCCCGCTCGGGAGGAAGGTGATCTTGTCGCCGATCTTGAGCGTCCCGGTCTCGACCCGGCCGACCGGCACGGTGCCGATCCCGGTGATTGTGTAGACGTCCTGGATCGGGAGCCGGAGCGGCTTTCCCGTCGGCTTCTCGGGGACCTTCAGGTTGTCGAGCGCCTGGAGGAGCGTCGGGCCCTTGAACCACGGCATGTTCGGGCTCGCCTTGTTGATGTTGTCGTCCTTGAACGCCGAGATGGGGACGAAGACGACCTGCTCCGCGACCTTGAAGCCGACGTTCTTGAGGAGCTTCGTCAGCTCCTCCTTCAGGTCGTTGAACTTCGCCTCGGAGTACGCGACCTCCTGCCGGTCCATCTTGTTGACCGCGCAGATCAGCTGCGTCACGCCGAGCGTCCGCGAGAGGAAGATGTGCTCGCGGGTCTGCTCCTGGATCCCCTCCGCGGCCGAACAGACGAGCACGGCCGCGTCGGCCTGGCTCGTCCCCGTGATCATGTTCTTGACGAAGTCGCGGTGGCCGGGCGCGTCGATGATGGTGAAGTAGTACTTCTGCGTGTCAAAGCGGCGGTGCGCGATGTCGATCGTGACGCCGCGCTCGCGCTCCTCCTTCAAGTCGTCCATCACCCAGGCGAACTCGAACGTCGCCTTTCCCTTCGACTCCGCCTCGGCGCGGAACTTGTCGATCTCTTCCTGGCGGATGTAGCCGGTATCGAGCAGGAGGCGGCCGACGGTCGTCGACTTTCCGTGGTCCACGTGTCCGATGAACACGATGTTGAGGTGGGGCTTCTGCGCCATAGCGGAGTCTTTCTCCGGGCGCGGCCAAAAGGTGCCCCTATTTAGGCGTTCGTGCGCCGGGCCGCCGAGAGCGGCCGCGCCCGTCGGGCGGAAGGGGTTCGGGTCGACGCCGGGGGCACCGGACCGTTCAGCTCGCGGGCCCGACCGTGAACTCGTTCCCGTCCGGGTCGCGGATCGACGCCCACCAGCCCCAGTCGGCCTTCTCGGGCTCGGTGACGAACTCGACGCCCTGCGCCTTCAACGCGTCGCACGCGGCGACGAAGTCCTTGCCGGGCAGGAGGAGCGCGATCCCGGTGTTGCCGGGCTCGAGCTTCCCGTTCGGGTCGAACTCGGTCGTCTGGCAGAGGTGGAGGACCCCGGGACGGCCCTTCCGCCCGACCGTCACCCAGTGCTCCATCCGGTCGATGACGTCGAGCCCGAGCTTCTCCGTGTACCACTTCGTGGCGTTCTCGCGGTCGGCGACGACGACGGCGACGCTCGACACGATCGGCTTCGCGGCCGCGGCGCGCGCCGCGGCCGGCTTCTTCTTGGCGGGCATGGATTCCTCGGCCGGGAACCGTCCCGGGGTCCCTTCAACCCTCCCGGTAGGGTGCTGAAACGCCCCGCGTCGGAGCAAGCGCTTTTAGGCCGCCCACGGTCCCGACTCCGTCCTCCTTTTGCGCGCTGTGCCGGCCTCCACCTCGCCCCCGTCGACCGTGTCGCAGAGCCGCGCGTCGGTCGTCCGCCTGATGGTCCCGACGGACGCGAACTTCACCGGGAACGTGTTCGGCGGCGAGATCCTCGCCGAGGTGGACCGGGTCGCGTACATCACCGCCACGCGCCACGCCCGCTTGCAAGTCGTCACCGCGTCGTTCGACCGGGTCGACTTCCTCGCGCCGGTGCACGTCGGCGAGGTGGTCGGGTTCGATGCCCAGGTGACGTGGGTCGGGCGCACCTCGATGGAGGTCTGGGTCCAGGTCCACGCCGAGCCCGCGACGGGAGGGACCTCCCGCCGCGTCGCCGAGGCGTTCATCACGATGGTCGCGCTGGACGCCGACGGACGGCCGGCACCGGTCCCCCCGCTCGCGCTCGAGTCCGACGAGGAGCGGACCCGGTTCGCCGAGGGGGAGCGGCGCGCGGAGGGCCGGCGACGGTCCCGCCGACCGAACTAGGAGACGAACGATGCTGTGCGAGATGTGCGGGAAGGACGTCGACGTGGTGAGCCGGGTGCGGGTCGAGGCCTCGGTGCTGTCGCTCTGCTCCGACTGCGCGCGGTTCGGGACCCTCCTCGACCCGCCGAAACCGGCCGGCGCGGGGGGCGGCGGCGCGATGCGCCCCGGGGGGACCGCCACGCGGCCGGGCGGACCGGGACGCCGACTCGAGGAGCGCGACCTCTACACGGACATCGGCGAGCTCGAGCTCGCGCCGGACTGGCCGAAGCGCGTCCGCACGGCGCGGGACGCGCTCGGGTGGACGCCGGACCAGCTCGGCCAGAAGCTGAACGAGAAGAAGTCGGTCGTGCTCAAGATCGAGAGCGGCAACTTTCACCCGCCGGACGCGCTCGTGCGGAAGCTCGAGCGCCTGCTGAAGGTCCGGCTCCGGGCCGACCCGGAGTCGATGCCGTCCGGCTGATCCCGCTTCACCGGTCCGGGCGCCGGGAGTCCGGGCGTCGGCCGACCCGCCGGTGGTGCGGGGACGGCGGGGCGCGGTGGGGCGTCGTCAGGCCGACCGAACTGCCGACCTCCGCGCGCGCGAACGCGGCAGGCCCCTCCGGGTCCGCGGCGACGCGAAGGTCGTCCCGGTAGAGGGCGAGGAGGGAGTTCCCCCACAGCGCGTACGCCCCGCCGAGGGCCGCGAGGGCGGCGATCGCCGCGAGCGAGAGGTCGGCGTCCCCCGCGACGAGCGCGAGCGCGCTCAGGCCGACGACCGCGACCAGCATCCCGACGGCCGCCCGGTCGATGTCGCGGTGCGCGCGGCGGTCCCGGTGCGAGTACGTCTCGACCCGGGGCATCGACGGACCCCGCGGTCAGCGCCGCCCGCGCCGTCCCCGAGGGCGGCCGCCGAGCAGGAGTTCGAGGATCGCCTTCTGGGCGTGGAGCCGGTTCTCCGCCTGGTCCCAGACGACGGAGTGCGGCCCGTCCATCACCGAGTCGGTGATCTCCTGGCCGCGGTGCGCCGGGAGGTCGTGCAGGACGACCGCGGTCGGTTTCGCCCGCGCGACCAGCGCGTCGTCGAGGCAGAAGCCGCGGAACGCGGCCTCGCGCGCGGCCGCCTCCGCCTCGTCCCCCATCGACACCCAGACGTCGGTGTAGAGGGCGTCCGCGCCTCGCGCAGCGTCGGCCGGTCGGTCGGTGAACGCGAGATTCGCGCCCGTCCGCCGTGCGAGCGCCTGCGCCGCCTCGACCACCTCCGGCCGGGGCCGGTACGCGGCCGGGGTCGCCGCGACGAGGTCGAGGCCGACGGCGGCCGCCCCGAGGAGCAGCGAGTGGAGGACGTTGTTCCCGTCCCCGACCCAGGCGAGCCGGCGGCCGGAGAAGTCGCCGTCCCACTGTTCGTGGAGCGTCAGGAGGTCGGCGGCGATCTGGCACGGGTGCTCGAGGTCGTCGAGCGCGTTGACGACGGGCACGCTCGCGTGGCGCGCGAGTTCCACCACGTCCGCGTGCCGGAACGCGCGGTAGACGATCCCGTCGACGTACCGGGAGAGCACCCGCGCCGTGTCGGCGATCGTCTCCCCGCGGCCGAGCTGGAGGTCCTTCGGCGACAGGTAGAGCGCGTGGCCCCCGAGGTCGTTCACCCCGACCTCGAACGACGTGCGCGTGCGCGTGGACGGCTTCTCGAAGATCATCGCCACGTTCGCACCGGCGAGCAGCGGCTCGCGCCGGCCGCGGCGGCGGGCCGCCTTCAACTCCCGCGCACGCGCGAGGAGGTGGGGGAGGTCGTCCGCGAGGTCGGTCACCGAGAGCACGTCGCGCTTCGCCGGGGTCGGGCCCATGGGCGACGTCATCGGTCCGTCGGCCAAAACAACTGCGCGCGCCCGCGTCCGCCTGAGCGCACGTTATCAACGCGACCGCGCTGGCCGCGCCCGAGGAAGCTGGATGCCGGCACGAACGAAGTCGACGGCGAAGACCCCCTCCGACGATGCGGCGCCCCGACCGAAGGCGCGCACGGGGGGACGGAAGGTCTACATGGTGGCGGGCGGCGTGACAAAGTTCGCGAAGGCCCACCCGTCGATGGACTTCCGCCTGATGGTGAAGCGCGCGTACGACGCGGCGATGCAGGAGGTCCCGAACCTGACGCCGGACCGGATCGACGGGACGCGCATCTCCTACTTCTCCGACCACTTCTCGCGCCAGTTGAAGGCCGCGAGCATGGTCCAGGACTACCTCGGGATGAACCCGAAGGGCTCGGTCCGGATCGAGTGGGGCGGCGCGACCGGCGGCGAGTGCTTCCAGGCCGGCTACGAGGCCGTCGCGAGCGGACGGATGGACGTCTGCCTCGCCGCCGGCTACGAGACGATGAGCCGGGTCGCGACGTGGAAGGGGAACGAGTTCATCGCCCTCGCGTCCGACACGAACTTCGACTTCCCGCTCGGCGGGTTCTACACGGGCTACTACGCCCTGATGGTCGTCCGCCACATCTACGAGTACCTGCGGCTCGGCAAGTTCGCGCACGTCAAGGACGAGCGCGAGGCGCAGCGGCTCGCGATCGCGGAGGGGAGCCGGATCATGAGCATGGTTTCGGTGAAGAACCACCTGAACGCGCTCCACAATCCGTACGCGCAGTACCCGAAGCGGCTCACCGTCGACCAGGTGCTCCGGTCGGAGATGATCAGCTACCCGGTGACGCGCGAGCAGATCTGCACGATGTCGGACGGCGCCGCGGCGGTCATCCTGTGCGACGAGTCGACCGCGCGCGAGCTCACCGACAATCCGGTCCGCGTGATCGGGGTCGGCTGCGGGACCGACACGATGCGGCTGGCCGACCGCCCGTTCGGGAAGGTGCCGTTGATGGCGCACGAGAAGGCGGCCGACTACGAGCACCTCCGCTACCCGGGCGTCCACTCGTTCCGCGCCGGTCGCGCCGCCGGGCTCGAGGCGTACCGGATGGCCGGCATCGAGAACCCGAACCGCGACCTCGACTTCATCGAGCTTCATGACGCGTACGCCTCGAGCGAGATCCAGACGTACGAGGACCTCGGCCTCTGCCGGTACGGCGAGGGGTACTCGTTCGTCGAGCGGGGCGACCCGTTCCTGAAGGGCGTCGACTACGGGTTCCCGACGCCCCAGGCGGGCGCGATCCCGGTCAACCCGTCGGGCGGCCTGATCGCGTGCGGCCACCCCGTCGGCGCGACCGGGCTGATGCAGGGCGTCTTCGCTTTCTGGCAGCTGCAGGGCACGATCCCCACGCACTTCCGCGACCCCGCGCTCCAGCTCGACCACCCGAAGCGCGGCGCGATCCACAGCCACGCCGGGACGGGATCGTCCGTGACCGTCTCGATCCTCGAGCGGGGGTTCTGATGCGCGCGCGCCCCCCGACGTACTCGAAGTTCCGGGACGCTCAGGCGGAGCTCGAGAAGAACGGCGCGGCGATCTTCCGCGACGCCGAGGGCGTCGAGAGCCTGATCATCCGGTACCCGTACTCGATCAATTACATCCACAGCTACGCGGAGGATTCGCCGTTCTTCCTCGCCCTCGCCGAGGGGAAGCTCAAGGGCTCGCGTTGCACGAAGAAGGGGTGCGCGTTCGTCTTCGCGACGCCGCGCTCGCACTGCATGGTCTGCGGCTCGCCGACCGAGTGGGTCGACCTCCCCAACGAGGGGCGCGTCCACTCCTGGACGACCTGCCACTTCGGCAGCGAGGCGTTCCTGAAGGAGACGCCGTACAACCTGGCGATGGTCGAGTTCGACGGCGTCGGGAGCCTGCTCCTCGTCCGCCTGAAGGACGCCGTCGAGAAGGACCTCTTTGTCGGGATGCCGGTGGTCGCGCGGTACGACCCGAAGCCGAAGTACTCGATCACGGACGTCTGGTTCGTCCCGAAGAAGTAGCGGGCGCGGGGCCTACGGCGCCGGACTGAGTCCGACGAGCTCGAGCACGTCCGCCTGGGCCCGCGCGATCTGCGCGCGCGCCGTGCGGGCGACGTCGACGAAGGCGAGCTCGACGAACGCGCGCGACGGGGGAAACCTCTCCTCCGGCCACCGGCCCTCGAACACGAAGTGGAGGTCCCAGTGCGGGTCCGTCTTCCCGGACTCCGGTCGGGCGTACGGGTCGCTGAACACCGCCGGCCCGCGCAGGTCGGAGACGGACGTGCCGAGCTGCTCGCGGACGATTCGCCGCGCCGCGTCGGCCGGCGACTCGAACAGGAGGAGCTGACTCGACGGCAACATCCAGCGCTCGCCGATCCGTCCGACCCGCTCCGCGTCCAGCCCGCCGATCTCCTCCCACGGCGCCTTCGGGTCGATCCGGCCCATCAGCACCCGGCCGGCGTGGCCGGCGGGGCGCAGGACGAGGAACGCGTTGAGGCACATCCCGTCGTCCGGGAGCGGCGAGCGGCCGCCGCCCGGCTCGAGCGCGAGGCGCGCGAACCGCCGGGGCCGGGAGGGCGGAGGGGCGCTCATCGGCCGGTACGCGCGTTCATGCGGGGGATGCCGCGGGCCGGGCTTGAACCGGCGGCTTCAAGATCTTCAGTCTTGCACTCTCCCAAACTGAGTTACCGCGGCGTCGCCCGCCCGACCGTCGGGCCCGTATAAAGTGTGGAGGGCCGACGCGCCCGGCCGAACGCGCGCGCCCACGTTCTCGGCGGTCCGAACGCCCGCGCCGCCCGGGAGTTTTATCTAGGGCCCGCCGCCTCGGAGGGGTCCCGTGACCCGCACGCTCGTCGTGGCCGAGAAGTTCAACACGGCGCTCCGCATCGCGGTCGTCCTCTCCGACGGCCGGATGAAGCGGAGCCGCATCGCCGGGACGAACGTCTTCGAGTTCGAGCGGCCCGAGGGGCCGTATGCGGTCGCCGGGCTCCGCGGCCATATCGTCGAGCTCGACTACCCGAACGAGCTCCGCGAGTGGAGCCTCGAGGGGCTGCCGCGGCTCCTCGAGACGGTCCCCGAGAAGCGGGTGACCGAGGGCGGGATCGTCGGGGCGCTCCAGTCCATCGTCCGGCAGTACGACCGCGTCATCATCGCCACCGACTTCGACCGCGAAGGGGAACTGATCGGGCTCGAGTGCCTCGAGCTCCTCCTGAAGGTCCACCCGACGATCGAGGTGAAGCGCGCGCGGTACAGCGCGCTCACCCGCGAGGCGATCTCCGACAGCTTCGCGAACCTGCAGGAACTCGACCACGCGCTCGCGGAGGCGGCCGAGGCGCGCCAGGAGATCGACCTCGTCTGGGGCGCCCTCCTCACGCGGTACCTCTCGCTGACGGCCGGCCAGCGCGGCCGCGGGTTCCTCTCGGTCGGGCGCGTGCAGACCCCGACGCTCGCCCTCCTGGTCGAACGGGACCAGGCGATCAAGGAGTTCGTCCCGTCCCCGTACTGGGAGCTGTTCGCCACCGGCGCGAAGGGCGGGGAGGAGTTCCGGCTCCACCACGCGCACGGGATCTTCGAGTCGAAGGCGGACGCCGAACGGGTCCACGCGCGCGTGCAGGGCGCCACGACCGGCACCGTCCGGGAGTTCGCGGAGGAGGAGACCCGCCGTCGCCCGCCGATCCCGTTCTCGACCACGTTGTTCGTCGCCGAGGCGACCCGGATGGGACTCGGGGCGGCGACGGCGATGCGGATCGCGGAGGACCTCTACACGCAGGGACTGATCAGCTACCCCCGCACGGACAACACCGTCTACCCGCGCGGGCTCGGCCTCCGGACCCTCGCCGAGAAGTTCCGCGAGGGCCCGTTCGCCGCCGCGGCGGAGTTCGTCCTCCAGCAGGCGTCGTTCCGCCCGACGCGCGGACGCACGGAGACGACCGACCACCCGCCGATCTACCCGACCGCGGTGGTCGACCTGAAGAAGCTGAAACCGGACCACGCGCGGGTCTACGAGCTGGTCGTGCGCCGATTCCTCGCGACCCTCGCTCCCGACGCGATCGGGCGCAGCCGCACGGTCGCGGTCGAGATCCGCGGCGAACGGTTCGAGGGGAAGGGTCAGCACCTCCTGGACGCCGGGTGGTACAGCGTGTACCCGTACTCGCAGCCGGAGGAGGTCGCGATGCCGCCGCTGACGGTCGGGGAGACGGTCGCGATCTCGGCGGTCGACCTCCGCGAGGACCAGACGAAGCCGCCGCGGCGGTACACGCAGGGTTCGCTCATCCAGGAGATGGAGCGGCTCGGGCTCGGGACGAAGAGCACGCGCCACGACGTCGTCCAGAAGCTGTTCGACCGGCACTACGTGAACCAACGGCAGCTCGAGCCGACGTCGACCGGCATCGCGGTCACGGAAGCGCTGCGGGCGCACGCCCCCCTGATCACCCGTCCGGAGATGACGCACCGGCTCGAGGACGACATGGAGCAGGTCGCGGAGTCGAAGAAGCCCAAGTCGGAGGTCCTCGCCGAGTCGCGCGAGATGCTCCGCGAGGCGTACGCGCTGCTCGCGGCGAACGCGCACGGCGTGCGCGAGACGCTGACGGGCGCGCTCGACGCCCAGCATTTTGTCGGTCCGTGCGTCAAGTGCGGCGGCGCGCTCCGCCTGACCCGCAGCCCGCGCGGCGCGCGCTGGGTGCAGTGCGTCAACAACCCCGAGTCGTGCACCGCGACCTACGCGCTGCCGGCGGCCGGGTTCATCGAGCCGGCGCCCGAGTTCCTCTGCGCGACCTGCAAGGTGCCGCGCGTCAAGATCGTCTTCCGGGGGCAGCGACCGGAGCTGTACTGCATCAACCCGGAGTGCGCGGAGCACCACCGGGCGTTCCGCATCGGGGTCTGCCCGAACTGCGGGAGCCCGCTCCACATCCGCTACTCGTTCCGCGGGAACCGGTTCGTCGGCTGTTCGGGGTACCCGACCTGCCGGGTCACGTACCCCCTGCCGCAACGGGGCAAGCTCGAGAAGGACCAGCCGCCGTGCCCCGTCTGCCGGGCGCCGGTCGTCACCGCGATCGAGGCCGGGCGTCCCCCGTGGACGCTCTGCATCAACCCCGAGTGCCCCACCCGCGCGAAGAAGGAGAAGGCGACCAAGAAGCCCGCGCGGGCGAAGGCGGCGCCGAAGGCGCGTCGCGCGAAGAAGGCGGAGCCGACCGAGCCGCCGGCCGCGCCGGCGCCGGCCGCCGAGGCCGCACC